>JAFQGG010000015.1 GCA_017415505.1 Clostridia bacterium | reverse complement strand
GGACTCACCGCTTGTGGCGCGAAAATATAATAAAGGAGGCAAAATATTATAATAACGAAGAGCCGAAAATTCCTAAAAAAATCTAAGCTTCGTATTCGAAACAAGGGATCGGTTTGAGCTTAAACTCGTTGCGCGCGTGCAACGAATCGATTCTCGCTTTGACGGCGGGATCTTCGCAAACGCCTTCGCGTAAATATCTATCTAGCGCAGCGTAAGTGAAGCCGAGATTGTCCTCGTCCGTTTTCCCGCTCAATCCGTCCGAGGGGACTTTTTCCACCAAGAACAGGGGCAGTTCAAGATATTTCCCAATTGCTTTTACTTCTTGGACCGTCATTTTTGCAAGCGGGGCAAAATCGCCCGCGGCGTCGCCGTAACGGGTGGAATAGCCCACCCAATCCTCCGAAAGATTGCAGGTGTTCGCCACCCGCCCGTTCATGGATTGCGAAAGGGCGTATAAGGTGGACATACGGATTCTCGGGGGCAGGTTCACCACCGTTTGATTGCTGATTTCCACACCCGCGTTTTTCAGTTCTTCCAAAACGCCGTCCACGCTTTTTTTGATATTGCAGGTGTAATTGGGGATACCCAGGTGTGCGACGAGCGCTCTTGCGCAGTCGATATCGCTTTGCTCGCCGTTGGGCATGAGTACGCCGATTACACGGTCTTTTCCGAGCGCCTCCACGCAAAGCGCGGCGACGACGCTCGAATCCTTTCCGCCCGAAACGCCGAGTACGGCGTTGCAACCTTTTCCGTTTTCTTCAAACCAATCGCGAATCCACCGTACGATATCCGCCGTCGTTTTTTTTGCGTCAAACATAGTTTCTCCTTATTCTCGCACTTCGAAGAGCAATTCGCCGTAGGTGGGGAAGGGCCAATAATCGGCACAAACGAGCGTTTCCGTTTCGTCCACCGCTTTGCGAAGTTTTTCCATCGTTGCGAGTACTTTGTTTTTGAAGTGCATTGCAAGCGCGGATACGTCGGTAATTTTTTCCGCGCGCGCGAGTTCGCGTTCCAATTTTTTCACTTCCGCGTACGCCTTTTGCACGAGCGCGGAGATTTTTTCCAAGCTTTCTTCTTCGTACGCACAGCTCAGTTTTTCATTTACCGCTCGCTTTGCGGAAATGGTGTTGCAAAGCGTTTGCGTGTATTCGCTCACCGCGGGCAAAATATCCTTTTTCGCCATGTCTACCATGGTGCGCGCCTCGATTGCGATAAGGTCGGCGTAGTTTTTCAAGGTGATTTCCAAACGCGATTGCATTTCTTTCTCGGTGTATACCTTGTGCGCGGTGAAAAGCGCGATATTCTTTTCGTCGAGGTAATGCGCCAAGGCGTCGGGCGTGGAGCGCAGGTTGGAAAGTCCGCGTTTTTCCGCTTCCGCGATCCATTTGTCGTCGTAGCCGTTGCCGTTGAAAATGATACGCTTATGCGCGGTGAAGGTTTTCTTAATCAAATCGTGCAACGCCGATTCGAAGTCGGTTGCTACTTCCAATTCGTCGGCGAATTGGCGGAGCACTTCCGCCACCGCCGTATTGATGACGGTGTTCGCGTCGGAAATGGACGCGCTCGAACCGAGCATACGGAACTCGAATTTGTTGCCCGTGAACGCGAAGGGGGAAGTACGGTTTCTGTCCGTAGTGTCCTTGGGGAACTTGGGCATGGTATGTACGCCCACGCGAAGCAGTTCTTTCTCTTTCGCGCCGTACGCCTCGTCCTTTTCAATCGATTGCAAAATCTCGGTAAGCTCGTCGCCGAGGAAAATGGACACGACGGCGGGGGGCGCTTCGTGCGCGCCGAGTCTGTGGTCGTTGCCCGCCGAGGCGACGGAGATACGGAGCAGGTCTTGGTAATCGTCCACCGCTTTGATAACGGCGCAAAGGAAGAGCAGGAATTGCGCGTTTTCGTACGGCGTTTCGCCCGGCTCTAAAAGATTTACGCCCGTGCTCGTGGAAATCGACCAGTTGTTATGTTTCCCGCTTCCGTTCACGCCCGCGAACGGTTTTTCGTGCAAAAGACAAATAAAATCGTGCTTTTTCGCTATTTTTTGCATGATTTCCATGGTTAATTGGTTGTGATCGGCGGCGATATTCGTCGTGGCAAAAATGGGCGCAAGTTCGTGTTGGGAAGGCGCGGCTTCGTTGTGCTCGGTCTTGGCAAGCACGCCTAATTTCCAAAGCTCCTCGTCGAGATCTTTCATGAACGCTTGCACGCGGGGCTTGATAACGCCGTAATAGTGCCCTTCCACCTCTTGACCTTTGGGGGGCTTTGCGCCGAACAGCGTTCTACCCGTATACATGAGGTCTTTTCTGCGACGGAAGGTTTCCTTGTCCACGAGAAAGTATTCCTGTTCCGGTCCAACCGTCGTTTTGGCGGAGGTAACTTCTTCGTTGCCGAACAGTTTTAACACGCGGAGCGCTTGGCGATTGATTGCTTCCATGGAACGGAGCAAAGGCGTTTTCTTGTCGAGTGCCTCACCGCCGTACGAGCAAAACGCGGTGGGAATACACAGTACGCCGTCCTTGATAAAGGCGTAAGAGGTGGCGTCCCACGCGGTATACCCGCGCGCCTCGAAAGTCGCGCGCAATCCGCCCGAAGGGAAAGAGGACGCGTCCGTTTCTCCGCGGACGAGCTCCTTGCCCGAAAATTCCATAATTACCTTCCCGCCGTGATCGGGGGAGATAAAGCTGTCGTGCTTTTCGGCGGTGATGCCCGTCATGGGTTGAAACCAATGCGTGTAGTGCGTCGCGCCCATTTCCACCGCCCAATCTTTCATAGCGGAAGCGACGGCGTTCGCGACGGATAAATTCAAACTCCGCCCGTGCTCCATGGTGCGTTTGAGCGTGGCGTATACCTCGGGGGAGAGCCGTTTTTGCATCACCTCGTCGTTAAAGACCATGCAACCGAAGTAATCGGAAACCAATTTCATAAGTAAATACTCCTTGCGGATTAAAATTAAAGTAAAATTTATTAGATATATTATACATTATAAAGGGGCAGGTTGTCAACGGTTTGAAAAACTTTTTACCGAATTTTTCGTTTGACAAACGAAAAGCGCCGAATTTTTCGGTGCTTTGAGGCGTTATAAAATTCCCAACAGCCAAGTGGCGAAAAAGCAACAAAGGGTGAGGGATAACACGTCCACGATCGTGGTAATGAACGGGGACGCGACGACGGCGGGGTCGAGTTTGCACTTTTTCGCCAAAAGCGGGAGCATTGCGCCGATAAGCTTGGCGACGACTACCGTTGCGAACATGGAAATGCAAATGACGAGCGCCATAATCCAACCGTTATCCACGGCGTACAGTCCGTCGATCGTAAGCACTTTGATAAAGCTTGCGACCGAGAGGATCGCGCCCAATAACACGGAAACGCGCACCTCTTTCCAAACGACTTTCCAAAAATCGGAAAATTCCACTTCACCGACGGCGAGTCCGCGTATGATCATGGCGGAGGCTTGCGAGCCTGCGTTCCCGCCCGTGCCCATGAGCATGGGCGTGCAAGCGGTGAGCACGATTCCGTACAAAGCGTGGCTAAACACCTTGTCGTTTACCGAGATAACCAATCCCGACAGGGTGGAGGAAACGAGCAGAAGTAAAAGCCACGGCAAACGGTTGACGCAAATACGCCAAACGCTCGTTTTCAAATACGGTTTATCCGTCGGCGTGACAGCCGCCATCTTCGCGATATCTTCCGTGTTTTCCTCTTGCAGGACGTCCATGGCGTCGTCTACGGTGACGATACCCACGAGCCTCGTTTCTTTATCCACGACGGGCAGGGCGAGGAAGCCGTAGTCGGAAATCGTCCGCGCGACTTCTTCTTTGTCGTCCTCGGTGTGGGCGTAGATGATATTCTCGTGCATGATCTCTTCGATCGTCGCCGTTTTGGGCGCGAGCATCAAATCCTTCGCCGTCACCAAACCGAGTAGTTTGTTGGTGTGGCTCACCACGTAGCAGGTATAAATCGTTTCCTTGTCGATTGCCGTACGGCGAATCCGCTCGAACGCGTCGTCCACCGTCATATCGGGGCGTAAGGAAACGAACTCGATCGTCATAATGCTCCCCGCGCTGTCCTTGGGGTATTGCAAAATTTCGTTGATATACGCGCGCGTTTCGCTGTCGCTTTGCGCGAGCAAACGCTTGACCACGCTCGCGGGCATTTCTTCGATAAGGTCGATCGTGTCGTCGAGGAACAGCTCGTCCATGACGGCGCGAAGTTCTCTATCGCTCAATTTGTGAATGAGCCGTTCGGTGACGTCGCTATCCATTTCGACGAAAGTTTCCGCGGCAAGGTCTTTGGGCAAAATGCGGTACAGGATCAAAAGATCGGTGTCGCTTTCCGTTTCTTCAAAGACCTCGGCGAGGTCGAACGCGTTCATGCTGGCAAGGAGCGGTTTCAAGACGGCGTAATTTCTATCTTCGAGCAGTTTCAAAATATCGTCGAGCTCGGCAATACGCCGTACGATTTCCTGTGGCATTTCCTCGATAATTTCCACGGTGTCGTCTACCGACATCTCGTCGAGAACCTTTTCGAGTTCGTCGTCGCGCAAACCGTTGATGACGAGCTCTTGCAGGTCGGCGTCCAAAAGCACGAGCGCGTCCGCGAGCAAATCGCTGTCCAAAGCACGGCAAAACGCGGGGATATCCGTTCTTTCTACCTCGCCCAAAATAAGGGCGAGCTCTTCCGCGGACAACTTTCCCGCCAAGTCGCCCGCACCTTCATAATCCTGCGCGCGCAGGAGTGCGAAAATTTCCTTTTTCATGATACTCTACCTCCGTTTTTTTTCTGAAAGCAGCGTATCCGTTCGTATTACGGCGAGAGAAAACGACCCGCCGTCAAACATAGCGGATAGGCGCTGGTGCTACTGTGATAATCAGACATACGGATCTTTCCTCCTTGCAGTATTTTTATTTTTCTTCACCCTTCTTGCGAAGAATGAGATAATCGATTAAAATGGCAATCACGGCAAAGCCGAGAAGTATATAGGCGAGTCGCCAAAGGGAGTCGAAATCGCTCTCGGGCGCGCCGAAGTTTTCCGTTTGCGTTTGCGCGGGCGACGCGTCGAAGAGGTTGGCGTATACCTGCGGGATATACCCCGTCGCCGTTTCGCCGTTTTCCGCCGTAAATTCCACGAGATAATAGGCGTGGTCAAGGCGGTGAATTTCGCCCAAAATCGCCACCTGCCCGCCACGGGGCAGTTTGTTTTCTCCCACCGTCAACAAATCGCAAAAATAGGGGAACTTGTAGAGGGAAACCCCGTTGGTAAGCCAGCCCGTTTTCGGCGTTTCGTATTGCGTGCGGTATTCGTCGGCGGAGTACGCCGTGCAAGCGGTTTTGAGTACGAGATAGTTTTTATACTCGTTCTTTTCCTTTTCGAATACGGCGAGCAGATTGTATTCCCCCGCTTCGCCGATTTTTATTGCCGAAAAGCTTTCGCTTCGGCGGTCGTATCCCAAATAGGGGAAGTGCTCCGCGCCTTGGAGCGCGTAAATATCGAATTGCACGAAAAGCGCATTTTCGTTCGTTTTCACGACGGAAAATTCGGAGGAGGCGGAGTCGAACACCTGCTTATCCGCGCCCTGCACCGCGATGGCGTTCACCGTGGGAAGCGCGAATTTTTCCGTTTTGACGATATAATTCCCCTCGCAAAGCAAATACGCTTCGTTGCGCTCGATTCCAAAGGACAGCGAGGTGATAAGCGGGGCTTGCTCGCTTCCGTCGAATACCGATTTTTCGCTCGTATCGAGCGTGCGCGCGCTTGCAAAACCGCTTTCTTGGCGCTCGAAGACTTGCACGCCCGCGATAGAGAGAGAATAGAGATTCCGCTCGTAATCAACGAGCAGTTTTTGCGCGTTTACGGTGAAATCGCTAAATATCTTTTCGCCCGCCTCGCTCGCGTCAAGGAACGCGTTTTCCGCGTATTTATACACCACTTTTCCGCTTACGATATACAAATCCCCGTACGCGTCCGAGGCGAGAAGGGAAGGGATTACCGAACGCAAACAGGGTGCGGAAAGCGACCATTTCCCCTCCGTTTGGGTGAGCGCGTAACAGTATTTTTCGTCGGTGGCGAGGTAGTATTTTCCGTATACTTCCGCCAATCCCACGATTTTGCCCTTGATCGCTTCCGTTTGGAACAGCGCTTTCCCGTAGTCTTCTCCGTTTGCGCCGTATAAGGCGAGCGAGGTTTCGTTTGCGGTGCAAAGCGTTTCGCCGTCCGAAGCGAGAAAGATAGGGGGCAGGTATGCGTTTATGGAAGCAAGAAATTCGTTTTTGCCCGTATCGTATACGCTAATACGGTCGTTGCCGTTGTCGGCAAGAAAGAGCGTATCGCCCTTTAAGAGAACCTCTTTTGCGCCTTGCAAACGGTTGGGAACGGGCGAATTATCGCAAATTTCATAGTGGGTGAACGCGCCTTTTGCGGGGTTGAATTGCCGTATGCGGTTTTCCTTTGCCGTATACACGAAATCGTTAAAGACGGCGACGGCGGTATAACCCGTTTCGTCCACCGCTTCTTCCACCCGTTCGGAAAGGGGGTAGGAATAGAAATCCCCCGCGACGGTGATATACGAGAGCAGATTGTTTTGTACGCGGAAAGAACGCACCGAGCCGTTCAAGCCGTCCACGAGCGTTTTGGCAATCTCGCCCTCGGGGATTTTTTCCGTGGGCGCGTGCAATTTGTGTAAATAGGTTTCCGCGCGGACGAGGAATAAATCGTCGCCTTGCATATCGATTGCGGAAACGTTGGTGAGAATATCTTTCGCGGAATCGGTATCGTGCAGGGGCGCGTAGTAGAGCGTGCCCGCCGCGTTGGTGAAGTATAAACTGTCTTGATACAGCGCGAACGCGCTACAAGCCACCTTTTCCACGAGCGTGGGGGAGTTAAGCGTTTTCGCGCTCATTGCGTAGAGATTGTCGCTCGTGAAATCGTCCGTGAAATACAAGGTTTCGTTTTCGTCGAAACGGACCTGCGTAATGATATTTCGCGAATCGTTTTCGCCGTGCTCGTCGTGCTCGTAGGTGCGGTACTGCGCGCTTTGGCGGTCGTAGACGTATAAAATATTCCCGTCGGCAATCGCCGTGTAATTTTCGCATACCGCTACGCCCGAGGGGGCGTTTAAGGGGAGGTATTCCTCGTAAGAGGCGGGCAAAAGCAGTTCGTTGGGCGCGCCCGTTTCCGCGGAAACGGGCGTCGTTTGCAAAGCAAAACCCGCCGCGCACGAAAGAAGTAGCGCGGTACAAACGGTCGTTATTCCTTTTTTGCCGATAATTTTCCTCATACGGTATTATTATACCACAACGGATAAAAAAAAGCAATCAAACGGCGGGGAAAAATTTTCTCGCGGGGGATTTTTTGCAAAAAAACGCCCCCGTTTTACGGAAAAACGGGGGAAAGTAGTAAAATAGGGGTTATTCGTCCTTGGATTCGCCGAGCAGGCGGTCGGAAAGAGCGCGGATTTCCTCGCCGTACTTTGTCTTGTTGTTTGCAAGCGCGCGCTTGTATACGGGATAGGCGAAGAAGAGGGGGATAAGCCCGAGTGCGGAAACGGCGCAACCGAGTACGAGTTTGCTCCATTGGAGCACCGCCGTCATACCCGTGCCGAAAATAAGCGTGCCGACCACGCCGAGCACAATCGCGATGGCGGTGGGGAAACGGTACACTTTTTTGTCCAAGGTTTTCAACCGTTCGAAGTCGGTCGGCTTTTTTTCCTCGACGGTATATTTATCGCGCAGGGCTTTGATTTCCCGCCGTTCCGCTTCCGTCGGCGCGGTGTAGGTGTATTCGAATTTGTTGCTGTCAGACATGGTTTTGTTCCTCCGTTTTTATTCGTTTTGCGCCCCGTACGATCATGAATATACCGAGGGCGAGATTGATTGCGCTTACGGCGATCCCCGTTGCCGTGTTCAAATCGGAAACGCGGAGCGTTGCGTCCGAGAACGTGGACAGGAGCGCCGTTTGTAGGGCTAATACGGATACCATTCCGTCCGTCAAGTTGACGATACGGACGGCTTGGACGGTCAAATCGTCCTGTTTTTGCGCGCGGAAAAAATTGACGATGGACATGGTGATTTTATAAAACGCGTACGCCGCGAAAGCGTAAATCGTCCAACCTGCGTACACGAACGCTTGGTCGTCGAAAATCATTTGCGCGATTGCGACGGAGAGCGCGGCGTTGAGCACGAGTAGAAGAATTCCGCCGTTGCGACAGGTGCGCGCTTCCCGCACGGCTTCGTTTTCCCGTACGCCCCGACGGCGGTTGTTGTGGTAGAGCAAAATGCTACCGCGTAGCAGGGTGAGTAGGATATAATAGCCGGCGAGCGCGCCGTACCATACCGAACGGTAAAAAATACCGATTGCGCCGTTGAATACGCCGAAAGCTAGGCTTGCGAAAAAGGATAAAATGGAAAATACTACCGTTCTAAATCCGAAATCTTTCACGAGCGTGCGCGTGAAGCGGTGGTTTTCCAAAAACGCCACGAGCTTTTTTTTGAGCGTGGGGGCAAACCGCACGAGCGTGTATACGGAATAGGCAAGCGAGCAGGCGGCGAGCGCGAAGCTCGCGTAAGCGACGATTTCCAGCCAAGTGCCCGCGTAGTCGATAAAGAGCATCGTCAAGGCGAGCGCGATAAAGAGCAGGGTACAAATATAGACGAGTGCGAGTACCCAACTCTTGGGTTTTTTGAACTTTTCCCAAAATTCTTCTTTACGCACGGCTTTCCTCCGTTACCACCGATTTTAAGACGATCGTGAACGCGCTACCCTCGCTCGGTTTGCTCGAAACGGTAATTTCTCCGCCGAGCATATCAATAATCTTTTTGACGAGCGCAAGCCCCAAACCGTTGCCCTCGGAAGCGTGCGAGGTATCGCCTTGATAAAATTTATCGAACAGCCTCGCGCCCGTTTCGGGCGCGATCCCGCACCCGTCGTCCCAAACGGTGACGACGGCGTTTTTTCCGTCCGCGCGGAGCGTCACGCCTACCCTGCCCCCTTCGTTCGTGAATTTTACGGCGTTGGAAAGCAGGTTATTCCAAACGATTTCCAATAGCTCGGGCGCGGAAAACACCGTGAGCTCCGCAAGCTCGCAGGAGAGCGTTATTCGCTTTTTCTCCATTAGATTTTCAAACAGGAGCGCCGTTTCCGCCAATTGCTCGTCCAAACGGAAACTTTGGTTTTGGGGTAAAATTTTTCTATTTTCCAGCTTGTTGAGGCGCAGTACGTTCGTCACCAAGGCGGAAAGTCGGTCGGTCGCCGTGAGCAGGGTGCGCAAATATTCTTTGCGCGTCGCTTCGTCGAGCGTATCCGATTGCAGGGCGGCGGCGTAGTTGCGAATGACGGCGAGCGGGGTTTTGATCTCGTGGGAAAAGTTCGCGATAAAATCGTTGCCGAGCATTTCCGTCTTGCCAAGCTCTGCCGCCATGATATTGACGTTTTCTTTGATCCGATCGTACGCGTCGTAGTCGGCGAGGCGATTGGAAGGGGCGAGCCGTACGGAGAAATCGCCTCTTGCGATCCGTTCGGTGGCGCGCAAAATTTCCTCGGCGGGTTTATCCACCATGAGCGTACGCCGAAGTACGTCGATAAGAGTGTATAACACGGAGAAGAAGAGTACGACGAGGAGTACGACGACGGCGATCACGCCAATATTATCCGTTTGCTCGCGAACGCGTACGAATACGAGTATGGAAACGGACACCGCCGTGGCGATCGTGAAAAAGAACAGCAACGCGCCGAGAAAAGAAAATTTTGCGCCTTTGTTCTTCATTTCAACACCGCCTTATACCCCAAGCCGTGTACGGTGACGATTTCAAAACCGTCGCAAGCGGATACCTTTTCGCGGATTTTCGCCATGTACACGTCCACCGTGCGCGAGGTCGCGGAGGAGTCGTAATCCCAAAACTCGGACATGAGCGCGGAGCGCGTAAAAGTCTTTTTCGGGTAAGACAACAGCTTGAATAGAAGATCGAATTCGCGCGCGGTGAGGGGCAATTCGTTGCCGTCGATATACGCGGAGCGTTCCTCCGCGTTCATGACGAAATTGCCAATCTCTATTTTGTGCTCGGCGTGAATTTTCGCGCGCCGAAGAAGCGCGCCTACCTTTAACACGAGCTCGTCCAAATCGAATGGCTTGACGAGGTAATCGTCGATCCCTATTTTATACCCGAGCATTTTGGACGGCTTGTCGTCGCGCGCGCTCATAAATAAAATGGGTATATCGGCGTTCGCCGAGCGTATCGCTTCCGTCAAGGCAAAACCGTCCGTTTTCGGCATCATGATATCGGAAACGATAAGCGAATAATTCGCCTTTTCCATTGCCGTAAGCGCCTGTTCGCCGTCAAAACACGCCGTCGTTTCGTAGCCCGCGCTACGCAAGTACGCGCAAACGAGATCGTTCAACGCTTTGTCGTCTTCCACTACGAGTATTTTTATCATGCGCACCCTCCGTTACAAGTCTTCTTATTATATAGTATACAGTCCTTTCATTACAAAAAGGTTTTGAAAAGGTTAAAGTTTTGTAAAACTTCCTGTTTTATTCCTTTATAGTATACCACAATCCGTGAAAAAACGCCATTCTTTTCCGCCCGTCGCTAAAAAATAAAAAAAATTGGAAATTTTTGGAAATATGACACTATGTTGTCATGTTTAATGTGCTATACTATATACAAAGACGAACAAATGTTCGGGTTTTGTTCAAAAAAGTGAAAGGACGGACTTGCAAAAGCGGAAAAACGGTGGCATAATGCGTTTGCTTTCGCGAGGGCGAGGCAAAAAAAGAGTTTTTCCAAGTGGGCAAGCGAGAGAAAGAGAGGTGAAGAAGTTTGAATAACAATTACGTAAAAGTGGCGCTGTACGCGTATCCAACGCTCAAAACGATTGGCGAGGATTATCAAGAGCACGTAAGAAATATGGCGATACTTTCTTATCGCGGGAATAAATCGGCGGAGGAACTCGTGGAAAAAATCGTGGAAACGATTCTTGAAAAGGAGAAGTTGGAGCGGTTGAAAGCGGTGGTGGAAACGGTGCTTGAAAAATTGAACGAGGAGGAGCGGGCTTTGATTGCGATACGCTATTTCGGCGGGGCGCGAAAAATGAAAAACGCCCTGCCGTTGGACGGTTGGAGCGAGAGTAAGTATTTCCGAAGACAAGCCCGTTTGTTTAATAAGGTTTGCGCGATCGTGCGGGGCGCGGGCTTGACGGCGGAAGCGTTCGAGCGGGAGTATGCGGGAATCGATATTTTCGAGCGGGTTTACAAATTCGTTGCCGACGGCAAAATCGGCGCGAGTGAAAAGAAGTGGTTAAAGGGCGGTTGAAACTATTCGTCGGGGTCGTAGACGGGGTGTTTGGAAGATTTCAAAATGAGCGCGGCGAGCACGGGAACGAGTAGGCAAAGCGCGACGAGTATTGCAATTTGCGCGGGGGAAGAGGTTGTCTTTTCCTCGTCGCTCGGTTCTTGAACGGGCGGTTCGGGCACGAGGTTGTCTTGGTATTCGGTGTTTTCCTCGTAAGTAAGGTCGCTCGGTTTGGGGATATACCCGAACGAGTCGCCCCGAAGAATATAACAATACGTTTTCGTGCCGATACGGTAATCGCCGTAGTAGGCGCAGGTCACGGTAATGCCGTCGAGGAACGCGTCGTCCTCGATTGGAGAATCCCCGATCGTATAGCGCACCTCAAAGAGGTGATATAAATACGGGCGTTTGGGTTCGTAATCGACGAAAGTGAGGTCCGCAGTCTTAGCGTACCCGACGATTTTCTTGGCGTAGGCGTCGTCGTAGAGATATTCCACGCGACAAAAATCCGTATCGATAGCAAGGACTTTGACGAAGTAGGTTTTGGGCAGGAGAAAAAGACCGCGGTTTTCGTCGCGGGTGGGGTAAAAGTACGCTTCGTCCGTGAGAATACAGGCGTATTCTCCCGCCGAGTCGGCAACGGCGGGAAGGACGGGAAAGGAGTATAGGAAAAATAGGAGCGGTAACAATACCGATAAAATAAACTTTTTCATAAATACAATTATAACGGAAACGGAGGGGGTATTTTTGCCGTACTTGCGGAAATTATGGGAAATATTGTAGAAAAGATAGAGAAAATCCGCGCGATCGAAGCGGAGCAGGCGCGACGAAAAAACGAGGACGCGCTTTCGCGGTACAATACGGGCGATAAAGTGCACGAAAAACAGGTGGCGTTTCATAAATGCGGAAAGCGAAACCGTTGGGTGTTCGGCGGAAACCGATCGGGAAAGACGGAATGCGGGGCGGCGGAGTGCGTGTATATGGCGAGAGGGATTCATCCCTATCGCGAGAACAGGCGGGAAGTTAGCGGGTGGGTGGTTTCGCTTTCGCAACAGGTGCAACGCGACGTGGCGCAAAAGAAAATCTTGCACTATCTTCGGCGGGATTGGATCGAGGAGATCGTTATGCTTAGCGGGCGAAAGGATTCGCCCGAAAGCGGGATTATCGATTTTATCCGCGTGAAGAGCGCGCTGGGCGGAGTTTCGGTGATCGGGTTCAAAAGCTGTGACCAAGGCAGGGAAAAGTTCCAAGGCGCGTCCCTCGATTTCGTGTGGTTCGACGAAGAACCGCCACACGATATTTATACGGAATGCCGTATGCGCGTTATGGATAGAAAGGGGGATATTTTCGGTACGATGACCCCGCTCAAAGGCTTGACCTTTATCTATAACGACGTATTCCTCAACCGTGCGAACGACCCTGAAATTTGGTACGAGTTTATGGAGTGGAGCGACAATCCGTACCTCGACAAAGGGGAAATTTCGCTGTTGGAAGGGTGTATGGACGAGCGGACTTTGCAGTCGAGAAAGTACGGCAGGTTCGGCGCGAGCGAGGGGCTCGTGTACCCCGAGTTCGACGAATCGGTGCACGTGATCGAGCCGTTCCCCGTGCCCAAGGAATGGCAGGACAATATCTCGATCGACCCCGGCTTGAACAATCCGCTTTCCGCGCATTGGTACGCCGTCGATTTCGACGACAACGTGTACGTGACTTACGAGCATTACGAGGCGGGGCGGGATATCGACTACCACGCGAACGAAATTAAGCGCATTTGCGAGCTGTTACAATGGAAGCGGGACGGTCGGGGCAGGATTTGCGCAATGATCGACAGCGCGGCGAAACAGCGCACGCTTTCGGGGGTGAAGAGCGTGGCGGAGCTGTTTTACGAGCGGGGAATCCTCGTCAATCCCGAAGTGGAAAAGGACTTATTTTCGGGGATTGCGCGGGTGAAAAGCTACCTCAATCAAAAGAACGGCTTGCCGAATATTTTCATATTCAATACCTGCGTCAATCTCATTTCCGAAATAAAAGGGTACTATTGGGGGAGCGGTGACGCGCCGAGAAAGGCGCGCGATCACAGCTTGGACGAAATGCGGTATTACTTGATGAGCCGTCCGAAAAAGACTCCGCCGAAAACGGAAAAAACCGCCGTGCAAAAGGATAAGGAAGCAATGATGAGAAGGTTGAAAAGGTAAACGGAGGAGGGTATGGATAAAAAAGAAGAAAAGATCGGGGACGCTTTGTTGAAGGTGGCGTTGGGGTTTCAAATCGCCGAGGTGACGGAAGAGTTCGCCGAGGTGGACGGGGAACTTAAACTCACCAAACGCAAGCGGACGAAAAAGGACGTACCGCCCGATTTGAAAGCGGTGCAAATGCTACTTGGGGAAACGGGCGGGAGCGTCGCTTCCATGAGCGACGAGGAATTGGAGGCGGAAAAGCAACGGCTTTTGGCACTCGTTGCCAAGGAATCGGCGGGGCAGGTATGCGTTGAACGCAAAAAAAACAAGGCGAAAACTCGCTTGGTTAAGAAAAAGGAGGACGAGAAATGAATGTAGACGGGTACAACCTTTCCGAACGGGAAAGGGAGGAGGCAAAAGCGCGGGCGGAGGCGAAAATCGTGGCGGAAGTCACGGCGGATTTCGAACGGCGCAGGGAACAGCGACGCTCGATTGAGAGCGGTTGGCAGTTGAATATGAACTTTTTTAGCGGGAATCAATACTGCGATATATCGCCGTTCGGCGGGGTGGTCGAAGAGGATAAGCGGTTTTATTGGCAATCGCGCAGGGTGTTCAATCATATCGCGCCTACCGTGGACGCGCGTATCGCGAAGTTGGAAAAGGTGCGACCCTGTTTGAGCGTGCGCGCGTTTTCCGACGAGGAAGGGGATTTGAAGGCGGCGAAGCTCGCGACGGGCGTACTCAAATACGCACAGGAGCGAATTCGCTTTTTCGAAACCGTTTCGAGAGCTACGGTTTGGTCGGAAGTGTGCGGGAGCGCGTTTTATAAGGTGACTTGGGACGAACAGGGCGGTCGGCAGGTGGCAATCGCCGAGGACGGAACGCCGATCTACGAGGGGGAAGTGAGCGTGCACGCCGTTTCTCCGTTCGAGATTTTTCCCGATCGGTTGGACGCGGAGAGCGTGCAGGAGTTGACGAGCATTATCCACGCGCAGGTCGTAACCGCCTCGGCGGTGTTGGAAAAGTACGGCGTGGAAGTGCGCGACGAGGAACTTTCCGATTGGGCGAGCGTGGGGTATTCCGAGCCGTCCGCGAGCGGGTTGCCCCTTAAACGGATAGGGTTGAACGCCCTGCCCGAGCGCAAAGGGGTGATCTTGCTTGAACGCTACACCCGCCCGACGGGCGAATCGCCCGAGGGAACGCTGGAAATCGTGGCGGGCGGGAAGCTTCTTTATCGCGGTCCGTTGCCCTTTGAAAACGGGGAGCGCGGGGAACGCGTATTGCCCTTCGTTCGGCAGGACTGCTTGCGACTGCCCGGCGCGTTTTTCGGCGGGAGCGTTATCGATCGACTTATTCCCGTGCAACGGGCGTACAACGCGGTGCGCAACCGCAAACACGAATTTCTCAACCGCATTTCCATGGGCGTGCTCACGGTAGAGGACGGGTCGGTGGATACGGACGAGTTGAGCGAGGACGGCTTACAGCCGGGGAAGGTGCTCGTGTACAGGCAGGGCGGGAAAGCGCCCGAAATGCTCGATTGCGGGAGCGTGCCCAACGACTTTGCCGAAGAGGAAGCGTGGCTGGAAAAGGAATTTTCCACGATTAGCGGTGTGAGTGAGCTGTCCGAAAACTCCACGCCCATGCGCGTGACGAGCGCGACGGGGTTACAGCTCTTGCTTTCGCAGGACGAATCCCGACTGTCCGCGACGACGGGGAGTATCAAGCGGGCAATGAAAGAGATTGCTCGACAAATTTTGCGCCTGTACAGACAGTTTGCGGGCAACGCGCGGTTAATGACGCTCACGGGCGAGAACAAGAAAACGCAGGTATACTATTTCAACGCGGCGGATTTGGACGTGAGCGACGTGCAGTTCGATACGCAGGATACCGTGTCGCCCGAAGAGAAAAAAGCGACGCTATTACGATTGTTGGAAGCGGGCGTGCTTTCGGATGAAAACGGGAAAACGACGGAAGAGAACAAGGGCAGGATTTTGGAGGCGTTCGGGTTCGGCAGTTACGAGAACGCAAAGGATATTTCCGCGTTGCATATCGCCAAGGCGGGCGAAGAGAATTTGGATATGAAAACGGAAAGCGTGGAAGTGGATTCGTTCGACGATCACGCGCTCCATATCACCGAACACACGAGATTTTTGCTGTCGGCGGAATTTAAGCGTTCGACGAAAAAGGACGAGCTTAAACCGCGTTACGCGACGCATATCGAGGAACACAAAAAAGCGTTAAGAAAAGAAAAACGGGCGGAGCAGGTAAGCGACGAACCCGAAAAAAAGGAGGTATAAGGAATGAAAACAAAGGAGAACGTTTACGGACGGACGGCGGGCGCGGAGGACGCTGCAACGGCAGGAGGAAAGGAAGAGGAAGCCTTGACGGCGCTTGGGAAGTTTAAGGACGTGAACGCCCTTGCACGGGCGTATGAGAGTTTGCAGGCGGAGTTTACGAGGCGAAGCCAACGGCTCAAAGAATTGGAACGCGCGGTGGAAAATTCTTCCGAAAAGGTCGAAAAAGCGCATTCGGCAGGGGCGATGGCGGAAAAGCTTCGCCGTAAAGCCGACGGCGCAAGAGAAGAGGAACGGGCGTTCGATTCGTTCGTTTCCGAACTTGAAACGGCGAGCGTACGCGCCGAAAAGACCGAGGACGAAGAACCCGTCGTGGCGTCGCCCGAAACGGACGCGTCTATATCGCAGGCGAAGACGGGGGAGAGTGCCGACGGGCAAGGGGAGTTCGTCGCAAACGGTCGTGAAGAAGTCGGGCTTTCCTCGGATCAAATCTATTCGCTTGCGATGGGGGACGAACGCGTACGGTTAAAGATCGTCGGGGAGTATCTCTCTTCCGTAGGGAAGAGCGGTGCGCCCATGCTCAAAGGGGGCGCGGGTGGACTCGTAACGCCACCCCTGCGGGCAAAAACGGTTGCGGAAGCGGGAAGCATGGCTCTTCGGTTTTTGAGATCGAAAGGGGAAAAGTGAATCTCGGCAACGAAAAAGTAAAAACCTAAAATAAAAAGCGAAAAAAAGGAGAAAAATTTATGGTTACGATTGAAACGGCAGATAACGCATTGAAATCTTTTTATTTGGACGCGGTGACGGAGGCGCTCGACCTCAAAATTAACCCGTTGCTCGCGCAAATCCAACGCTCCACTTCGGACGTGGTGGGCAAGGACGTAAAGAAACTCGTGAAATTCGGCGTGAACGGCGGTATTTCCGCGGGTAGCGAAACGGGGGACCTCCCCGAGGCGTCTTCGGGCGAGCGCGTGGTGCTTACCTCGTCTTTGAAGAACCTTTACGGTACGATTGAAATTTCCGACAAGGCGATTCGCGCGTCGGTGAACAACGAAGGCGCGTTCGTCAATTTGCTCAACGACGAAATGCAGTCTTTGATCAAGAGCGCGACCTTTAACTTCGGTAGAATGTTATACGGCGACGGCTCAGGCTATCTTGCGTATATAATGGAGTTCGACGACAACGATCCGAATAAGGCGATACTTTCGTCTACGAAAGGCGTTTTCGAGGGAATGTACGTGGAGTGCGCCGACCCTGACGGCAATATCATTCCCGAAGCGGGTGCGTTCCGCGTCAAGAGCGTGGATAGAGCGACGAATACGGTTAAGTTTGAAGGAAAGGGCGAAGAGATCTCCGACAGCATGCCCATTGGGGGAAAATTGTATCTTCGCGGTTCGCAAGGTTACGAATTGACGGGCTTGCAGGCAATCTTCGGGGAAGGAAAACTCTACGGCGTAGATAGAAGCGTTTCCCCCATGATGCGTCCGTACGTGCAAACGGGAGTAGGAGAAATCACCGAAAACAAGATTCAAAAGGCAATCGATACGATCGAGGAAAATTCGGGTAGCAAAGTCAACTTTATCGTTTGTTCTTGGGGCGTAAAACGCGCGCTTACCGAATATTACAGAAAGTTTACCGCCGTGTTGCCTACGGTACAGTTCGACGGCGGGTTTACGGCGGTGAGCTTTAACGGGATTCCGCTCGTGGCGGATAGATTCTGTCCCGAGGGAACGATGTATTTGCTCAATACCGAGGATTTCAAAATCCACCAACTTTGCGATTGGAAGTGGTTGGAGGGTGAGGACGGCAAGATCCTCAAACAAATCCCCGGCAAGCCCGTGTATACGGCGACGCTCGTGAAATACGCGGAGCTTATGTGCGACCGTCCCAACGGTCAAGGTATGCTTTCGGGCATCACCGAAGCGTAAGCTTTTAAGGGAAACCCCGCCCGCGAAAGCGGGCGGGGAATAAAAGGGTTTTAAGGAGGTTTTTATGACGGTGAAAGAATGTGTGCTGGGCGCGGCGGAGCTTTTGGGCGTAGCGGAAACGGTACGCGCGTATTTGGACGGCGAATCGACGGAAGGGGAAGCGGAAACGACGGCGCTCTTGCGCTGTTTTAACACGGTGGAGAACGAGCTTGCGCTCGATTATTTGCCCCTGCACGCCGAGGACGAATTGGAAACGCAAACGGGCGCGATTTTTTATTCCGAGCTTTCCCGCTCCGCCGTGCGGATTTTGCGGGTTTTAGACGAAACCCAAACTCCGATGGCGTTTAAGCTGTTTCCCGAATATTTGAAAACGGCTTCGGGTAGGGTGAAAGTCCGTTACACCTACACGCCCGCGGAAAAGGGGATAGACGGCAAAAGCGATTTTCAAACGCTCGTGTCCCCGCGCTTGATGGCGTACGGTATGGCTTCGGAGTATCAACTTGCCGTCGGGGCGTTCGAGGACTCTGCCGTATGGGATAAAAAATATAAAGACGCGATCAAAGCGGCGTACCGCTCTGTGCGAGGCGGGAGAATTGCGTCGAGGCGGTGGGTATGACGGTGGCGATAAAAAAAGGCGCGTTCGCGCCGAAAACGCGAGAAAAACTTTATTCGTTTAACCGCTTTTCCGTCGGCGGAACGGGCGGGGCGGGTACGCTCGTTTCCCGCGATACGAAAAATTGCGACTGCGCGGACGGCGTGCTTCGTTGCGGTGTGGGGCTTCGCGATTACGCCGTGTTCGAGGGCGGAATCGGTGTGCCCGCGAACTTGCCCGAAGCGGACGAGTTTTTCCCGTACGCGAACGGCACTTCGATTAGAAAAAGAGGGTTCATGTCCACGAACGGCACGCCTTATTATTACGACGAGGATAACGCCGTTTGGGTGAAAGAGGAGTCCTTTTCCACGGAAATGAAAGCGGTGACGGCGGTGGATAAAACGGGCGCGTTTCATACTTTTTATATCGGCGGTGCGGGCGTGTTCCGTCAAACGCAATCGGGTCGGGCGTTTTGTGGAGTGGAAAGCGCGTTGCCCGTCGCGTGCACTTTCATGGGTAGACTGTTTTTCGCTTTGGACGGGCGTACGCTTGCGTATTCTTCGGCGTTCGAGCCTTACGATTTGAGCGAGTCGTTACACGGGGGCGGGAGAATCGTCTTGCCGAGCGATAAGGGTGAAATCGTGGCGTTGATTCCGTTTGCGGAGGAAATTTATATCTTCTACGAACGGGGCGTATCCGTGCTCGCGCCGAGCGGTTCGCCGCGGGCGTTTTCCGTGTCCGCTATGGAGTATCACGGCGGAAAAATTTTGTCGCGCTCCGTGGCTTCGGGCGACGACGGGATATTTTTCTTGACGGAAGACGGGTTTTACAAGTATAAAAAATCGGGCGCGGAGCGCGTTGGGGAAAATCTCGATTTTTCAAAACGCCCCACCCGTGTACGAGGTAAAGCCGTATTCAACGGGAAATATATTTGCGGTTTTTCCACCGAGGACGGGGAAATACGCACCGTGGTCTTGGACGGAAAGAGCGGTAAGGGCTACGATACCTTTACGGTAGAGGGATTGAGCGAATACCGTTCGAGCGTGCTTTGCGTTTCCGCGCTTGCCTTGCGCGAGTTTTGCGAGAACGGCGAACTGCCTTCGGATAGCGAAAAGCGGAAGTTTGCTTTTGTTGAACCGTTCGGGGCGGGGCTCAAAACGCTCAAACGCCTGTCGTTTACGGGCAAGGGAAAGGTGACGCTCGGCGTTTCCAACGGCAGAAAAAACAAACTGTTTGCGCTCGATTTTTCGAAGAACGCAAGCGCGAAAATTTATCTTCGCGGTTGGGAATTTTCCGTGTTTTTGCAGTTGGAGCAGGGCGCGGAAATAAGAAGTATGACGGCGATTACCGAGCGGTTGCAGGGGGTAGACTATGACGATTGATATTATTACGCTTACGGAAGAACAGTACGAAAAACTTTCCGAAGAACAAATCGTCGCCGTGCAGGAAGCGCAACTCAAAAAGAATCGCTTGTCGTGGAGCTTGGAGAAAAAGAAGCTGGACGAAAAGCACAGGCTTATTGGGCAGGGGATTTTTCTTTCGGGCATTTGGGAAGCGTATTGCGCGTCGTTGCAATCGGAATACGAGCAAGAAGTGGAGTCTATTCGCACGGGATTGGCTTTCTACTTGCAGTACACTATGCGCCCTACGGGTTCGGAAACTCCGCCGTATACGGTGGATTATTCGCTGTCTATTCCCGAACGGGTGCAAATCGTTAAGGAATATTACGAAAGCACCTACGAAGATCCCGTCACGCTTTTTCTGACGTTCAAGCGGGACGAGATAGCGCCTTCGTATTTGAGTACGGGTTACAAACCGCTCTACGATTATTTCTGGGTGGAAACGGAATAGGCGAAAGCGGGCTTTTTGCCCGCTTTCGTTATTTTGCGCGGATTTATAAATATTTGAGGCGCAAGATAGGAAAACCGTTGCTTTTTCTTTCACAATTTGGTATACTTGTTATACTATAAAGAAATAAAACGAGGTGTATTATGCCGAAAATTGCCGTGAAAAAATTAGACGAAAACGCCGTGCTCCCCACTTACGGATCGGAGTTCGCCGCGGGTGCGGATCTCTACGCGCTTTGCGAGGAGGAAACCGTATTCCAACCGGGCGAAACCAAGCTTATCCGTACGGGGCTTGCCTTGGAGATTCCCGAGGGGTACGCCGGACTCATTTACGCCCGTAGCGGGCTTGCTTCCAAACGCGGACTCGCGCCCGCCAATAAGGTCGGGGTCGTAGACGCGGATTACCGCGGGGAAGTGATGGTGGCGTTGCATAATCACTCCGCCGTGGAACAAAAAATCGCGCCCAAAGAGCGTATCGCGCAACTCGTGATCGCGCCCTTCCTGCACGCGGAATACGAGGAAAAAGACGAGCTTTCTTCCACCGTTCGAGGCGAGGGCGGTTTTGGGAGTACGGGTAGAAAATAAGCGTACCGTGTACGCGTTGACGAGGTGTTTGTATGTCAATGAGAATGAGAAAAAAGCGTAATTTCGACGCGAGAATGGAATCGTGCGGGGATTTGCTTCTTGCCAAGGGCGCGAACGGAATCTTGAACATGAAAGAGGCGGCGGAAAATTACCGCGCGCTAATTGATTTTTCCACGGCGTTTGGGAACGATAATCCCGTGGCACTTGAAATCGGTTGCGGAAAGGGCGGGTTCGTGATTGCCTTGGCGGAAAGAGAGCAAGGGGTGAATTTCCTCGCTTTGGAAAAGATGAGCAACGTCATTTTAACGCCCATGGAAGAGGTGAAAAAGCGCGGTGTTCCCAATATCCGATTTTTGAATATCCGCGCCGAGTGTTTGCCCTGCTATATTCCCGAGCACAGCTTGGATACGATCTATTTGAATTTTTCCACGCCCCTTCCCAAAATCGGTTACGCCACGCAACGGCTTACCCACAGAAACTTTTTGGAGAAATATAAAAAGCTCTTAAAAGACGGCGGTAAAATCGTGCAAAAGACGGACGATAGGGACTTTTTCGAGTTTTCCTTGGAAGAATACAAAGCTTGCGGATTCGCCTTGGAAAATATTTCTTACGACTTGCACGAAAACGGCAACCCCGAATGGAATATCGTCACCGAATACGAGCAAAAATGGGTGGAAAGAGGTTTGCCTATCCACCGTGTAGAGGCTATTTTTAGGATTGAGTCCTAAAAACTTTCCAAAATAGGCAAAAAATGCTTGACAGGGTAGTATTTATATAGTATAATAAAGACGCTTAAACCGAAAGAGATTCTAACGGCGAAAGGGAAAAGAAAGAAGACGAACGGACGGGAGTACCTATCCGAACGAAAAAACGCGGGGCGAAAGCTTTTGCGAAATTTGGCTTTTTACCTCCTTTGCCGTGGGCAAAGGAGGATTTTTTATGGAAGAAACGAGAATTGCGGTGGTGAGTATTATCGTGACGGACAGGAGTAATTGCGATAAAATCAACGCGCTGTTGTCCGCGTACGGGGAGTATATTCTCGGTAGAATGGGGATACCGTATAAGGAAAAGGGCGTTTCGGTGCTTTCCGTGGTGTTGGACGCGCCCGTGGAAGTGACGAACGCGTTGACGGGGAAGCTCGGGCGGATTCCGGGTGCGGCGGTGAAAGCGTTATTCGGGAAAATGTGAGAAAGGAGATTTTATTATGAAGAAGTTTGTTGTGAAAACGGTGGCGTTTTTGGTGGCGTTGACGGCGACGCTCGGGCTGGCTTCGTGCGGAGGGGATTCGTCGGTCGAGGAAAAGAGCGTGACGCTCGTGCCGATTGCCGATCCTAAAACGGTTAGTCCCGCGCTCGGCTACGATTATTACTTGGTTGCCGAACCGCTTGCGAGCGCGAAAGTAAAGGGTACGGCGGGCACGTCGATGCCCTTGCATATCGTCGGCGATTTGCAAAAGCTGTACGGCGGGGAGAACGGATATCCGCAAGCGGTGCTCGTGGCGAGAAACGATTTCCTTGAAGAAAACGGCGCGTGGGTGGAATCGTTCACGGCGGAAGTAGCAAGGTCCGCGACTTGGCTTACGGCGGAAACGACGGAGATTACCACGATCGTGAACGCGGTGGCGACGAACCTCACGGAGGGCATGACCCCGTCTTTGACGGAAGTCAACCTCACGAAAGAAGTGATTGCCAACAGCGGGGTGCGGTTCGTGAAAGCGTCGGAGAATAAGACGGCGGTAAACGCGTTTTTGTCCGAGCTTATCGGGGTGAGTGAAAATTCGGCAAAGGCGGTTGCGGACGGATTTTTCTACGAAGAAAAGGGGTTCTCGCAGGCGACGGTGCTTTCGGAATCCGTGGATATTTATATGCCCGACGGTGCGCCCGCGCTGTCGATGGCAAAACTCATGAGCGAGGAGATGGACGGGTGCGAATTCCACGTGGTAAACGCGGGCACGATCGCGACTTTCGTGACGGGAGAATCGCCCGAGGCGGAGCTTTGCGTGTTGCCCTTGAACGCGGCGAGCAAACTGCTCGGCACGGGTACGGCGTACACCATGCTCGGTACGGTAACGCACGGGAATTTGTACTTGCTGTCCACCAATCCCACGCCTTTGGATTCGGCGGAGGCGATGAAGGGCTTGGCGGGCAAGCGGATCGGTACGATTCAAATAGAGAACGTGCCGGGGCTTACCTTGAAATTGATTTTGAAAAAGTACGATCTTGCGTATACACAGGGAGCGTAAATAATGACGGAGGCAACGAGAGGACAATGGAAGAGGGCGTTGAAACACGCCGCGTTTTACGCGGCGTACGCTTTGGCGTTCGTGCTCGTTTGGTTTTTCGTTTGCCGAGCGGTTAGAAACGATTATATTTTTCCCTCGCTTTTAGAAATTTTGCGCGCAATGGGGAAGCTTTTTAGCGACGCGTTTTTCTATTCCGCGTTTTTGCAAACGCTTTGGCGGGCGGTGCGCGCGTTCCTGTTTTCCTTTTTAAGCGCGGCGGTGTGCGCCGCGCTTGCAAAAGCGTTTCCGCTTTTGGAAAAGATTCTCGCTCCGCTCGTGACCGCGCTTCGCGCGTTGCCGACCTTGGCGATCGTGTTGATCCTGTTGATATGGTCCACACCCGCGCGCGCGCCCGTGACCGTGGCGTTTATCGCGCTGTTCCCGATTTTGTATACGGGCATACGCAACGCGTTTTCCACGGTGGATAGTAAGCTCGTCGAAATGTGCGAGGCGTATAAAATACCCTTTTGGAAACGGATATGGAAAATGTATTTGCCCGTGGCGTTGCCGTATATTTTGCGGGAGGCGGCGGGAGGCGCGGCGTTCGCGTTGAAACTCGTCGTATCCGCGGAGATTTTGGCGAGTACCTATATAAGCGTGGGCGGGATATTGCAACTTTCCCAAATTTATTTGGATACGCCGAGGACTTTCGCACTTACCCTGCTCGTGATAGCGACGGGGCTGTTGCTCGAAGGCTTGGGCGCGCTTCTTGCCTCGTGGGCGGAAAGGAGGTTGCGGTGAAGATAGAGAACTTGACGAAAAAATACGGCGAGAGGACGGTGTTCAACCGCCTTTCTATGGAGATAACCGAGGGGGAGATTTCGTGCGTACTCGGCGCGTCGGGAGTGGGGAAAACCACCCTTTTGCGCGCGCTTGCGGGTTTGACCGATTTCGAGGGCGAGATAGACGCGCCCGCGCACTCGGCGTTCGTATTCCAAGAACCGCGCTTGCTTGCCCACCTTACCGTGGAAGAGAATTTGCGCTTTGCCTGCGGGGATTCGCCGAGGATAGAAGAAATTATGAAAAAGACGGAGATTTACGCGTATAAGGACAAGCGCGCGGGACGGCTTTCGGGCGGGGAGCAACAACGGGTGGCGATCGCGCGCGCGTTCTTGTCGAATGCGCCGTTGTTGCTACTTGACGAACCGTTTTCGTCGTTGGATACGGCGTTAAAAATACGCCTTATCGGTGCGTTTGCCAAGCTTTGGCAAGAGGAACACCGCACGGCGGTGATGGTGACGCACGATATCGAAGAGGCGTGGATGATCGGACATAGAATCGTGGTGTTGGACGAAGGAAAAATCGTATACGATTATCGACCTACGCGCTCGGCGTTCCCCACGCCTTACGGCGAAAAAAGCGCGGGGAAAGACGAACTGTTGCAGGTGCTTTTGAAAAAAGAAAGATAATTTTTTATCGGCGAGGAAAAATCCTCGCCGATTCGCTTGATTTTATCGATAAAAAGGTATATAATAAAGGTATCGAGTTCAAAACAAGGAGAGAAAAAATGGAAAAGACGACGGAAAAGGGGATATCCAAGGCAACGCTGGCGCGTATGCCGTTGTATTTGCATTTTTTACAAGAAGAAAATTCCAAGGGGGCGCAATACATTTCTTCGACGGTTATTGCGCAAAATATTTCCGTATCGTCGGTACTCGTGCGCAAGGACCTTGCGCTCGTGTCCTCCGAGGCGGGCAGACCCAAGCTCGGGTTTGCCGTTAGCCGTTTGATCGTGGATATTGAAAAATTTTTGGGTTACGATAATCTTTCCGACGCCATTATCGTCGGGGCGGGCGGTTTGGGTCGTGCGTTTTTGGGCTACGAAGGGTTCAAGAACAACGGTTTGCAAATTCTCGCGGCGTTCGACGTGGACGAAAAGAGGATTGGAACGAGCGTGGCAGGAAAGAAGATTTTGCCTCTTTCCGAGCTGGAAAGTTTCGTTGCGGAGCATAAAATCCGCATAGGGATTATTACCGTACCCAAGCACGCGGCACAAGAGGTTTTGAATAAAATGGTGGGGGCAGGTATTCAAGCAATATGGAATTTTGCGCCCGCACCCTTGCGCGTGCCCAAGGATATCGTACTCAAAACGGAGGATTTGGCGGCTTCGCTTGCCATGCTTGCGGGGAAGCTGTATAAACGGGGCGGCGAGCAGTAACGGCGCGCCTGTTCTTCCTTGGCGTTGCCGAGGAGGAATATGAAAGAGTTAAAGGATTTGTTGCAAAGGGTGCGCGCGGCGCAGGCGGAATTTGCTAAATTTTCGCAAGAACGCGTGGACGAGATTTTTAAGGCGGCGGCGTTCGCGGCGAACGCCGCGAGAATCTCGCTTGCAAAGCAAGCGGTGGAAGAAACGGGAATGGGTGTTTTCGAGGATAAGGTCTTGAAAAACCATTACGCCGCCGAATATATTTACAACCGTTACAAAAACGAAAAAACTTGCGGGGTGATCGAACGGGACGAAGCGGGCGGTTACACGCGTATAGCCGAATCGATTGGGGTTGCGGCGGCGGTGATTCCCACCACCAATCCCACCTCGACGGCGATTTTCAAATGCCTGATCTGCTTAAAAACGCGGAACGGGCTTATTTTGTCGCCTCACCCGCGCGCAAAGTCTTGCACGGTAGAAGCGGCGAAAACGGTACTGCGCGCGGCGGTGGAAGCGGGCGCGCCCGAAGATATTATCGGGTGGATAGAAAACCCGAGCGTGGAAGCGTCCGCGTGGCTTATGAAAGAGGTTGATATTATTCTTGCGACGGGCGGTCCTGCCATGGTGCGCGCGGCGTATTCGTCGGGAAAACCCGCGATCGGCGTGGGCGCGGGCAATACGCCCGCGGTCGTTGACGCGACGGCGGATATTCGGCTCGCCGTTTCTTCCGTGCTCCACTCCAAAACCTTCGATAACGGCATGATTTGTGCGTCCGAGCAATCGGTGATCGTGGCAAAGGAGATTTACGCGCCGTTCAAAGCGGAGTTAAAAGCGCAGGGCGCGTATTTTTTAACCGACGCGGAAAAGGAAAAAATGCGCGCGCTCATGTTCGGCGAAGGGCACTTGAACGCGAAAATCGTTGGGAAAACGGCGAAAGAAATCGCTTCGCTTTGCGATATCCCCCTTCGCGACGAGGTGAAGGTGTTGGTGGGCGAGGTGGACTCGGTGGGCGAGGACGAACCGTTTGCCCGCGAGAAACTTTCGCCCGTGCTCGCTATGTATAAGGCGGAGAGCTTCGAGGACGCGCTGGATAAAGCGGACGCGCTCGTCTTGGGCGGGGGCATGGGGCATACCGCTTCGGTGTATATCGACGAGCGCACGGCGCACGAACGCTTTAAGGCGTTTTGCGACCGCATGAAAACCTGCCGTATCCTCGTCAATACCCCCGCTTCCCAAGGCGGGATCGGGGATTTGTACAACTTCCGCTTGACCCCCTCGCTCACGCTCGGTTGCGGTTCGTGGGGCGGGAACAGCGTTTGCGAAAACGTGGGGATCAAAGAGCTTGTCAATATCAAAACGGTCGCCGAGCGCAGGGAAAATATGCTGTGGCTTCGCGTGCCCGAAAAGGTGTATTTTAAGCGCGGTTGTCTTGCTACGGCGTTGGAAGAACTGCGTGGAGTCTACCGCAAAAAACGCGCGTTCGTCGTCACCGACGAGTTCCTCTATAAGAGCGGTATGGCAAAAAAGGTGACGGACGAGCTGGATAAATTGGGGATTGCGCATACGGAGTTTTACGAGGTCACGCCCGATCCCACCCTCGCTTGTGCAAAGGAAGGGGCGAGGCGCATGACGGCGTTTGAACCGGACGTAATCGTGGCAATCGGCGGTGGGTCGCCGATGGACGCGGCGAAAATTATGTGGGTGCTGTACGAACACCCCGAGGCAAAATTCGAGGATCTTGCCATGCGGTTTATGGACATTCGAAAACGGGTGTACGGCTTTCCGAAAATGGGCGAAAAGGCGTTGTTCGTGGCGATCCCCACGACGGCGGGTACGGGGAGCGAGGTCACGCCGTTCGCCGTTATCACTGACGAAAAAACGGGTGCGAAATACCCGCTTGCCGACTACGAACTTTTGCCGAATATGGCAATTTGCGACGTGGAACTCATGCTCGATATCCCCAAAAAATTAACGGCGTACGCGGGAATAGACGCACTCTCGCACGCGATTGAAGCGGTCGCTTCCGTGATGGCTTCCGACTATACGAACGGGCTTGCGTTCGAGGCGATTTCCTTGCTCGTCAAATACCTGCCCATAGCCTACGAAGAGGGAAGCGCGAATATTTTGGCGCGGGAAAAGGTGGCGAACGGGGCTACCATGGCGGGAATCGCGTTTGCCAACGCCTTTTTGGGCGTGTGCCATTCCATGGCGCATAAATTGGGCGCGTATTGGCATTTACCACACGGCTTGGCAAACTCGCTCTTGCTCCCGCAAGTCATGAAATTCAACGCGTCGGAAAACCCGCTGAAAATGGGTACTTTCCCGCAGTACGCCTACCCCGACTGCTTGGCGCGCTACGCGGAAATTGCCAAGCGTTTGGGCGTGGCGGGAAAAACGGATAAAGAGAGTTTTGAGAATTTGTTAAAGACCCTCGAAAAGTTGCAAGAAAAATTGCAAATGCCCAAAACCGTCCGCGAGGCGATCGGGGAAAGGGGAACGGAAGCGGAGTTTTTGTCCTCGCTCGATTCTATGAGCAACGACGCGTTCGACGACCAATGTACGGGCGCAAACCCGCGCTATCCGCTCGTGGAAGAAATCAAAGAAATGTATTTGAAAGCGTATTACGGTAAATAACAAAAACCCGTCGCAATCGTTGCGACGGGTTTTTGTATTATTTTCTTAAAATATACTCTATTCCTTCAATTTCAAGTTTTATTGTTCTTCCGTTACACTCGCATATTTTTGTATAATTAAAGGTTAAAGCGATTTCTTTATCGTCAACCTTAGCCCAAGAACCTAAAAAAATTTCAGGCTCTATATTTTTCCCGATGGAAGAAGCAGGATTGTTAAAGTTTATATTTCCAGAAGAATCAACGACGATCGCGCTTCCGTCTTCGTTTAATGTAAGTTTCATGAGGTCTTCGGAGAGCGTCATCATATCCATAAACTTTTCACCTACTTTTATTTTGATAGAAACGCCGTTTTGATTGTACGTCATGCTATCGAATTTATACGTTCCTTCTATTTTTCCCGTGCAAGAAGCGAATAGAAGCGTTAAGCAAGTTAAAACGGTTAAAAAAATGGATTGAATTAGAAATTTCGTTCTTTTCATAGAACACCTCCAAAAAATATAGTAATTCTATTATATCAAGTCTTTTAAGACTTGTCAAGTATTTTATGACTTAAAAAGTATATAATATAATTATGAAATTCGGTGAACGGATAAAAGAATTGAGAATACAAAAAAATATGAGTCAAATGGATTTGGCTCTTGCGACGAGGATTAGTCAATCGGCAATAGCAAAATGGGAGCTTGGAAAAACCGAGCCGACTGCCACGGCGATTATTACGCTTGCTCGTTTTTTTGACGAAACCGCCGATTATTTATTGGGTTTAGTGGATTGAACAAACCTTCCCCGCCACGAAAATTTTCGTGGCGGGGAAGGTTTATTCGTTTTTATCGTGTAATTCGCTTGCGTTTGTCATAAAAATATGTTACAATTTTATTGTATAATAAAAATATTATGATAAAGGAGCTACAAATGAAAAAGTTCGTGGTTATTACGGATACTTGTTCGGATTTAGACGCTTCGCTTCGCGAGGAGTACGGCGTGGAATATTTGCCCATGGGTTACTCGGTGGACGGCGTTGGGTTTGAAGCGGATCTCGATTGGAAACACCGTTCGTTTAAGGATTTCTACGACGCAATGCGCGCGGGGAAGCGGTTTATAACGGCGCAGGTGAATACGGAATCGTTCAAGAACGGTTTTATTAAGTATATAGAAGAGGGCTACGACGTGCTGTATCTTTCCGCTTCGTCGAAACTGTCTTCGTCCATTCACGCCTCGTGCGTGGCGCGGGAGGAAGTGATGAAAACGCACCCGTCTGCAAAGATTTGTTGCGTGGATTCCTTGCGTTCCTGTCACGCGGAGGGCTTGCTTGCGATTCGGGCGGCAAAAATGCGGGATAACGGGAGTACCTTGGAAGAAACGGTCGCGTGGTTGGAAGAGAATAAACTCACCGCGCACACGGAAGCGACGGTGGATAAACTCACCTATTTGCGCCAAGCGGGAAGAGTCAACGCGGCGAGCGCGTTTTTCGGCGGTCTATTGAATATTAAACCCATTATTATCGGCGACGCGATCGGGCAAAATTTCGCCGTTGAAAAGGTAAAGACGAGAAAGAAGTCGTTGCTTCGCTTGATCGAACGGGTGGAAGAACGGTATTTGGAAAACGATTACCCCGTATTCGTATCGCACGCGGACTCGTTAGAGGACGCGGAATACGTGCGCGATATCCTGAAAGAGAAATTGGGCGCGGACGTACGCCTTGGGAAGGTCGGTCCAACGATTGGCGCGACGACCGGACCGGGTATGATCGGGGTACACTTTTTCGGCGTAAAGGAAACTTGTAACGCGGAAAAATAAGCGTGGAAAAAAACGCTTGCATTCTTTTTGCGATTGTGCTATACTATAAAAGAAAAAACAACAGGCTCACGAAAAATAGCTCAAAAATCAGATTCGGTTTATAGTATACGGTATGAAAGCGTTTGAAAATCTCCACGGAAAAAAAATTTGCGTAGCGGTATCGGGCGGCGTCGATTCGACGGCGCTCTTACACTATGCGAACGCGCAGGCGCAAACGCTTGGTTACACGCTCGTTGCCGTGCATTGTGAACACGGGATTCGGGGCGAGGCGAGCGTGGGGGATATGCGGTTCGTGCAATCGCTTTGCGAGAAATGGAATATTCCGTTGTATATCTTCCGCGAGGATTGTCCGCTTCGGGCGAAACGGGAAAAATGCAGTTTGGAAACGGCGGCGCGGAATTTCCGCAGGGAATCGTTTTTGCGCTTGCTCGAAGAGGGAAAAGCGGATTTTATCGCGACGGCGCATCACCTTGGCGACGAGGTGGAAACGGTGCTGTTCCGAATCGCGCGCGGTACTTCCCTTTCGGGGGTGAGAGGGATAGACAGGCAAAACGGCGCGTTTATCCGTCCTTTTTTGGGTTGGTCGAAAGAGAAAATTCTTTCGTACGCCCAAGCGAACGGACTTTCGTGGCGGGAGGATTCCACCAACGGGGAAACGGACGCAACGCGCAATAAACTGCGCCACTTGGTAATCCCCGCCTTGAAAAAAGCGGTGACGGGCGCGGAAGAAAATATCGCGCGGTTCGCCTTGCTTGCGGGCGAGGACGACGAGTGTCTGTATCAAATGAGCGAAACGCTTTTGAAAGAAGATCGCGACGGGGCAAGGCGAATTTTGTTCGTGGCGCACGATACGCGAAAGCCGTTGCTTCGGCGGGCGTTTCTTACCGCGCTCAAAAAATTGGGCGTGGAAAAGGACTATACCTATACGCATTTGCAATCGCTCGTTGCTTTGTTCGATTGTCAACGGGGCGCGCGCGTTAGCTTGCCCGAGGGCGTAGTCGCGGAAAAGCGCGAAGGGGGAATTGCCCTGTATCGCGCGCGGGAAAAGGACGGCTTTTGCGAGAAAAAAAACGGGGAAACGCCCTTTTCACCGTCGGGGTTCGACGGGGGCAGGTACGAGGTGAGCGTGTACACGGCGTTGCCGAGCGTTCCCGCGTGTTTTGGGAAGATCCTCCGTTTGGATCAGGACAAATTGCCCAAAGATTGCCTGTTTCGGTTTCGGGAAGAGGGGGATACGATTGAACGCTTTGGGGGCGGTCGTAAAACGCTCAAAAAGTTTTTCAACGAGAAAAAAATCCCCGTCGCCGAGCGGGAATTTTTGCCGGTGCTTGCCGACGGCGCGGGCGAGGTGTACGCCGTTTGCGGAGTGGAGATTTCGGAAAAGGTAAAAATTACCCCCGAGAGTCAAAATATTTTGTATTTGGTGACGGTGAAGAAATAAAATGTCGCGGGAAAGCGTTACGCTTTCCCGCGTTTTCTTGCGCGGATATACACGCTCCCGTTTCTTAATTTACAAGCGTGCGCCTTTGCCATAGCGGAAACGCTCACCGCTTGATAACCCGCGCTTTTCAGCGCGGGCAAAAGCGTTTTTACCGCTTCCACCGTTTGTTCGAACCCGTCGTGCATGAGTACGATCGCGCCCGCGTATATCTTGGAAAGCACCTCTCGTACGATCGTTTCGGCGGAAACGCCCGTCCAATCGCGCGTATCGACCGTCCAATCGATAATCGGCGCGTTCGCAAGAGCGCGTATCCGATCGTCGATTCTTCCAAACGGTGCGCGAAGTAAGTGCCGTGCATTGCCGTCCACGGTTTGCAAGAGTGCGTCCGTACTATCGATTTCAAAACGCTGTTCTTGCGTGGAGAGCGCGGTCAAATCGAGGTGGTTTTGCGTGTGATTGCCAAGCTCCCAGCCTGCGACGAGCGCGGTGTGTAATAAAGTGCGCGCGTGCTCGTCCAAAAGATTGCCATTGCAAAAAACGGTCGCGCTTGCGTGGCAGTCGGGATTGTTTTCGTTGAAAGAAGTGAAAACGGCGAGCAGGTTTTCTAGTTTGTTGCGGGGCGCGTCGTCGAAGGTGAGCGCGACGAGTTTTCGCTCGGTTCGTACCTTGGAAAGGTCTACGCCCGCGTCGTTCCAAAAGGGGGAAATTTCTTGCGGGAGGGGGGCAGGTATTTGTTCAACGGAAGATTCTTCGATAGAGGACGGCGGAATCGGCGCGGGAATTTCCGTTTGCGCACAGGCGCAAAAAGAACAGGTCGCGAGGGTAAGTAGGCAGGCGAAAGCGGTAAAAAGACGGTTTGACATACGAGAAGTATGGGCGTTTTTGAACGAAAATATAAAAATATCGGCAAAAAAGGGAAAAAGCATTGACTTTTTTGCCGTAGAGTGGTATAATTATGAAATGGGAAAACAAAAATTCGCGTTTGCGCATAGCATAAAAGAGCAGGCGCGAATATCGCGGTTGTAATAAACGAGGAAGGACGAATTGATGGGTAGAGAAGAAGAACTTATCGTAAGCGTGTGCGCGAAGTTCGAGATTCGCGGGGAATACCGTGGCTACGAAATCGTGAACAGCGGGCACATTAACACCACTTATCGGGTGTATTTTTGGCGAAACGGCGAACTGAAAGATTACATTTTACAAAGGGTTAATACCTACGTGTTCCGCGACCCCGTGGCGGTTATGGAGAATATTTCTGCCGTGACGGAGTACATTCGCGCGAAAATTAAGGCGACGGGCGTTTCCGCCAAGCGTAGCGTTTTGCATTACGCAAAAACGGCGGACGGCGCGTATTATACGTATAGCGAGGACGGCGGGTTTTGGCGTTGTTGCCGATTTATCGACGGCTCGGTGTCGTTCATGCAAACGGACGATTTGAAAGTGATTGAAGAATCGGGCAAGGCGTTCGGGGAATTTCAAGTCCACCTCGCCGATTTCCCCGTGGAAAAATTGCATATCGTTATCCCGCATTTCCATAACACCATTTCCCGCTACGACAATTTCCGCGCTTCGATTGCGCGCGACGAGGCGGGCAGAGTGGCGCAGGTACGGGAAGTGATCGAGGGGTACGAGGCGTTGGAGGAGATCGCGACGAAACCGTACCGTTTGCAACGGCAGGGCGTTTTACCGCTCCGCGTAACGCATAACGACACGAAAACGAGCAACGTGCTTTTCGACGAGGAAACGCACGAACGGCTGTCGGTAATCGACCTCGATACGGTAATGCCGGGGCTTATCGCCTTCGATTTCGGGGACGCGATTCGCGTGGCGGCTTCCACCGTAGACGAGGACGAAAAGGATCTTTCCAAAGTAGCGATCGATTTGCAAAAATACGAGGCGTTTACGCGCGGATTCGTGCGCGCGATCGGGGATATTCCCTCCGAGGAGGAAAGACGGTCGCTTGCGCTCGGCGCGGTGGCAATGACGACGGAATGCGGGGTACGCTTTTTGACCGACTATCTCGACGGGGATAAATATTTCCGTATCCATTACCCCGATCAAAACCTTGCGCGCGCAAAGTGTCACTTGACCTTGGCGCGGGATATGGTTGCAAAGCTCGATCAAATGCAGGCGATCGTGGAAAAATATTAAAGTTAAGATTTATCGGCGGGAGGATTCTCCCGCCGGGTTTTTTGGTGGCAGAACAGCGCCATAAACAATACGCCGAGATTCCCGCCGAGTATGAAACCCGTGATAAGACCGAATATAAACATATCCTAAGTATAGCCAAAACGCTCGGCGGTTAAACCGCCGAGCGCACCTTTTTTTGCGCGCTCGCGTATACTGTAAAGAATGACTCGTCGTGAGGTAAAAGGCGGGTGAACGGGAGGTGGATATGCGAATTCGTTTTGTAAGTCGCGGTACGCTTAGCGGATATTTGGAAACGCGTCGCGAGGGTTGCGATTGCGAAGAGGATTTGATCCTCTTCGGGTTCAACGGCGCGGGCGAGGTGAGCTACGAGCGGGAGTTGAAAGGGGAAACGGGCTTTTTCGAACAAACGGCGCGCCTGTCCAAACAGGCGCGCGCGGTCGTCGTTTGCGGGTGCGTAACGGATACGCGCGGGCATAAACGAAAATCCGCCGTCGTGGCGGAGGAGGGGAAATTGCTCGGCGTTTCGGATATGCTCAACGTCGTGGACGGGGAAACGGGTAGCGGTGCGGCGATTCGCGTGTACGAAACCAAACTCGGTCGTATGGGCGTCGTCGTGGCGGAAGATTTGTATTTTCCCGAGGTTATGAAATCGATTGCGCTTTGCGGAAGCGATTTTGCCGTTTGTCCGTTCTCCAAAGCGGACGAGGTGGAAACGGCGCTCCTGCGCGCGCACGCGTTTTGTTACGGCGTGCCGATTGCGTTTTGTTCGACGGGCTATTCCGCCGTCGCGGATATTTCGGGGAGTATTGTTTGCGCTTCCCCGCAAAGCCCGTTCTCGCTTTGCTTTACGCCCAAAAAAGAATACCACCTCGTTGAAACGAGGCGGCGGGGTTTTTATAAAAAGCATAGGGCAGGTATGCGTTGACGACTTAAAAACCTGCGTTTTTGATATCGCGCGCAACCGAACGCTTGGTATCGCGTTCGGCAATCGCTTGCTTTTTATCGAAGGTGTGCTTGCCCTTGCAAAGCGCGACTTCGATTTTTACGAGCGAGCCTTTGAAATACAGCTTTAAGGGTACGAGCGTGTAGCCTTGGCGGTTGATTTTTCCCGCGATTTTGGCAATCTCGCGGTTGTGCAACAGCAGTTTTCTATCCCTGCGCGTGTCCCGCGTACTAAACGCGTCCGACTTGTCGTAGAGCGCGATATGCATATTTTTTACGCACGCTTCGCCTTCGCGGAGGAAACAAAAGCTGTCGTTCATGTTCACATTGCCCTGTCGTAAAGACTTGACTTCGTTGCCCTCCAAAACGATTCCCGCCTCGTATTTCTCTTCGATAAAATACTCGAACGAAGCGGATTTATTCGTCGCGATAATTTTCATTTCTCATGCCTCCGTTGATTTTTTGATTAGGCGAAGCTCCGTCCTGCGCCGATAAAAATCGACGTCCGTCACTTCCACGAACACCTCTTCGCCGATAGTGTACGAGGTTTTTCCGTTGTATAAACGGAACTTGTCGGCGTCGTAAGTGAATACGCCCCGCAAGCTTTCGAGAGGGATAAACCCTTCCACGGCGAACGGGAGTTCGGCGAATAACCCGAACGAGGTTACGCCCGAAATTACGGCGGGGTATTGCTCGCCGATTCGCTCGCTCATATACATGGTTTTATACAAATCGTCTACGTCCCGTTCGGCGTCCGCCGCACGGCGTTCCCGCTCGGACGAACGCTTCGCCGCCGCGTCCACGAAATCGGCGTATTTCTCCACCGCCTCGGCGTACTTCCCGTTCAATACCTCTTTAATAATGCGGTGTATGCAAAGGTCGGGATAACGGCGAATGGGCGAGGTGAAATGACAGTAACACTCGCTCGCCAAACCGAAGTGCCCCGCGTTTTGAGGGGAATAGCGCGCCTTTTGCATGGACCGGAGCATGACGCGGTTGAGGACGGGGTATACGGGCAAATCCTTTGCGCCGTTGAGTAGATTTTGATAATCGTACGGCTTGACGTCCGTCGCGTTGAATCGCGCGGTAAGCCCCAAGGTCTGCGCAAACGCGCGAAACGCGACCGCCTTTTCTTCCGTCGGTTTTTCGTGTACGCGGTAGATAAACGGCGTTTCGATTCCGCACATATATTCCGCCACCGTTTCGTTGGCAAGGACCATGAACGCTTCGATAATTTGATAAGAGAACGCGCGTTCGTAATCGGGAATCGTGATTTCGTTCGTTTCCTTGTCGAAGAGGATTTTCGCCTCTTTCACGTCCAAAGCGATACTGCCCTTCTTGCTCCGTTTTGCCTGCAAAATACGGGTTAGTTCGGCAAAGAGGTGTACCGTGTCTTTGACGAGCGCGTATTTGTCTTGCGTTTCTTTATCGCCGTCTAAGATTTTCGTGACTTCCGTATAAGTCATTTTATACGCCGAGCGCACGACGCTTTCCACGATCTCGCTTTCCTTTACTTTTCCGTTTGCGTCGATACGCATAAGACAGGAAAGCGTGAGTCTGTCTTCGCCCTCGTTCAACGAGCAAATGCCGTTGGAGAGGGGGCGGGGGAGCATGGGCAATACGCGGTCGGGAAAATATACGCTCGTGCCCCGCTCGAACGCTTCCGTATCGAGCGCACTACGGGGTTGAACGTAATGGGAAACGTCGGCGATATGCACGCCCAAAAGATAGTCGCCGTCCACCTTTTCCAAAGAGATCGCGTCGTCGATATCGCGCGTGTCTTCCCCGTCGATCGTGACGATAAGCTTGTCGCGGAAATCTCGGCGGTTTTGTAAATCCTCGACCGTGATTCCGCGCGCGCTCACCGCGCGCGCCTCTTTTTCTACGCGCTCGGGGAATTCTTCCCGCAAATTATAGGAGCGGATAATGGACAGTTCTTCCGCGAAGAAATCGTCCTCGTCGCCGAGCACTTCGACGATCTCCCCGCCGGGGGAACGCCCGCACGGGTACGAGGTGATTTTCGCCACCGCTTTCACGCCGTTTTTGATTTGGAAACAGTCGGAAAGCGGAATATAAATCTCGCTAAAATACCGTTTGTCGTCGGGGTAAAGATACCCCGCGCGCCTGTCGCGACGGAAAGTGCCTACGATTTGCGTAAAACCGCGGGAGAGGATTTTTACCACGCGCACTTCGTCGCGCGTTTCTCCGTCGGAAGTGGCGTAGACGAGCTCCGCCAATACTTCGTCTTCGTGGTACGCCCCGCAAAGCCCCTTGCGGGGGATAAAGAAATCGTTTGGATATTTTTCCTTGTCGTCGGGTACGAGAAAGGCAAAACCCCGTTCGTTGCCGACGATTTTTCCGCGGATAAGCCCCAAGCCCTCCGCCGTTCCGAAACAGCCGTCGTTCGTTTTATAAATTTTTTCTTCTTTGCAAAGCTCGTGGAGCAAACCTTCGAGCCGTTTTTTCTCGCGGTAGGGAATGGATAAAATTTTACAAATCGTATCGATATGCTTTCCGTCCAGCGTACCGTCGAGGAATTTTTCGTATACGCGCTCTTTTGCGCTCATGTGCAATCACCTCCGAGTGTTATGTAGAAGAGGTTGAAAAAAGAAATCGGCGGCTCTATGTAAAGCCGCCGATGTGAGATCCTCGAAAATTACGCCCAAAGAGTTTCGAGTTGCAAAACGTAGAAAGCAATCGCGAAAACGACGAGGACTGCAAGGCAGATCCAAGTCCATTTTTTCATTTTTGCTTCGATAGACTTTCCTTTGTTTTTGCCAAAGAAGGTTTCACTCGAACCGCCGAGCGCGTCGATACCGCTGGAATTGCTCGGTTGCAAAAGCACGAGCACGATTGCGACAATCGCCGAAACCAACATAAGAATGATCATCGTGAGGCTTAACCCGAAATAAATCGAATAGAGGGCGTCGTTTTTTGCGGGTACTAATAAAGCGAATAAGTTCAACATGGTGTTTCAATCCTTTTATCTTTTCTTCAAATACTAATTGATTATAGCACACTTAAAGAAATATCGCAACTGTTTTTTACGGAAAATTCGGAAAATTTTTGAAAAATGCCGTAAATCCTAGTTTTTTCTTTATTTAATGAGGCTATTGCCCGTCATTTCCGCGGGCTTGGGTAACTTCATTATATCCAAAAGCGTGGGCGCAAGGTCGGCGAGTACGCCGTCTTCGCGCAAGGTCGCGTTTTTATATTCCTCGGACACGAGAATTACGGGTACGGGGAAGGTGGTGTGTTGGGTGAACGCGCCTACGCCGTCGTCGGCGATCATTTGATCGGCGTTGCCGTGGTCAGCCGTAACGAGCGCGCTACCGCCCATCGCCAAAATTTTATCCGTTACCTTTTTCACACATTCGTCTACCGCGTGCACCGCTTTAACCGCCGCGTCCATAACGCCCGTGTGTCCTACCATATCGCAGTTTGCGAAGTTGAGGATCACCACGTCGTATTCGCCCTTGTCAAGCTCTTCGAGTACCTTTTCGGTGACGGGGTACGCGCTCATCTCCGGTTGCATATCGTAGGTGGCAACCTTCGGAGAGGGGATCACGATACGCGTTTCGCCCTCGACGGGCGCTTCCAACTTCGCGTTGAAGAAGAAGGTCACGTGCGCGTATTTTTCCGTTTCCGCGATATGGAGCTGTTTCAAACCGAGCGAAGCGATATATTGAGGCAGGGTATTCGTGATCTCGTCGGGCGGGAACGCCACGCCGACGTTTTCAAACGAGGAATCGTATACGGCAAAGCCCACGTAGGTGGGGGCAAGGAAGCCCGTCTTTCTTTCAAAACCGAGCGTCGCGCCCGTTTTTGCGTCCGTGAACGGGAAGGTTTCCTGCGAGAACATACGCGAAATTTGGCGCGCTCTGTCGGGACGGAAGTTGAAGCAAATAATGCTGTCGCCCTTTTGAATGAGCGCGACGGGTTTGCCGTTTTCGGTGAGGTTGGTGGGCAAAATAAATTCGTCCGTTACGCCGTTTTCATACGACGCTTTCGCGGCGTCTTCCGCCGTGCCTTCGAATTGTACGCCCGTGCCGAGCGTGAGCATGTCGTACGCCTTTTCTTCGCGATCCCAATTGTTGTCGCGGTCCATAGCGTAATATCTGCCCGAAACGGAGGCGATTTTTCCGAAATTAAGCTCGTCAAGCTTGGCTTGCAAGTCTTTCAAGAACTCCGCGCCCGAAGTGGGAGCAACGTCGCGCCCGTCGGTGAACGCGTGGATATACACCGTATTCAAACCCTCTTTTTTCGCCATTTCTACGAGCGCGTACAAATGCTCGGTATGGCTGTGCACGCCACCCGTGGAAACGAGTCCGTACAGGTGCAAATTCTTGCCGTTTTCCTTTGCCGTGCGCATAGCGCGGAGGAGCTCCGCGTTTTTGAAAAATGCGCCGTTTCGAATGTCTTTCGTGATTTTCGTCAAGTCTTGATAAACGATTCTTCCCGCGCCGATATTGAGGTGTCCTACCTCGCTATTGCCCATTTGTCCGTCGGGAAGACCTACGGACATACCGCTCGCGCCGAGTTGCGCAGAGGGGTATTTCGCTTTCAGTTCGTTGACGAACTTACTGCCGTCTTGGACAATCGCGTTGCCGACGGGGGAGGGGTTTATGCCGTAGCCGTCCATGATAATGATGGCGTAAGGTACTTTTTTTGCCATTGAATTATACTCCTTGCATTTTGTTTTGCGGACGAAAAGAAAGGGGCAGGTATGCGTGGAACGCCGTTCTACCCCTTGTCCGCTTTCGTGTTAATTATTTATCGAAGTTTACGATTGCCGCAAAGTCGGGCGCTTTGAGGGAAGCTCCGCCGATCAAACCGCCGTCGATTTCTTCTTTCGCCATAAGCTCTTTGCAGTTGCCCGCGTTCATGCTTCCGCCGTATTGGATACGAACTTTTTCCGCGCACTTAGGGCAGAACATTTCGCCCACCGTCTTACGGATAAACGCGATCGTTTCGTTCGCTTGGTCCGCCGTAGCCGTTTTGCCCGTGCCGATCGCCCAAACGGGTTCGTACGCGATAACGATCTTCGTGATATCTTCGATATCCTTCATGCCGTCTTTGATTTGCGTAGCGAGCACTTCTTCCGTTTTGCCCGTTTCTCTCTCTTCCAACGATTCGCCGATACAAACGATAGGCGTAAGCCCCGCTTTGAGCGCGGTGAGCGTTCTCTTGTTCACCGTTTCGTCCGTTTCGCCGAAATATTGACGGCGTTCGCTGTGTCCGATAATGACGTATTCTACGCCGTATTCGAGTAACATTGCCGCGGAGATTTCACCCGTGTACGCGCCTTTTTCCGCGAAGTGTACGTTTTCCGCGCCGAGCTTAATATTCGTGCCTTTGAGCGCTTCGCTCACCGCGGGAATATCGATCGCGGGAACGCATACGACGACGTCGCAATTTGCTTCCGTTACGAGGGGGGCGATTGCTTTTACGAGCGCAACGCCTTCGGAAGCGGTGTTGTTCATTTTCCAGTTACCTGCAATAATAGGTTTACGCATAATTAAAAACTCCTTAATGTATAATTTGTGTTGGCAAGAGCGAAACGCGTTCGCTCTTGCCGTATTTTTTATTTATCGTTCAAACAAGCGATACCGGGAAGAACTTTGCCTTCGAAAAGTTCGAGGGAAGCGCCGCCACCCGTGGAAATGTGCGTCATCTTATCCGCAAAGCCGAGTACTTGAACCGCCGCCGCGCTGTCGCCGCCGCCGATAATCGTCGTTGCTTTGCCGTATGCGTTCGCGAGCGCTTGCGCAACCGCTTTCGTACCTTCCGCAAGAATCGGGTTTTCGAATACGCCCATAGGTCCGTTCCAAATCACCGCTTTCGCCGTAGCCACCGCTTCCGCGAAGAGCTTTTTCGTTTCAGGACCGATATCCAAGCCCATCATATCCGCGGGGATCGCATTCGAGGGCACGACCGTCGTTTCGATGGGCGCGTCGATAGGGTTGGGGAACGCGTACGCCGCAACCGTATCTACGGGGAGCAAAATCTTCTTGCCGAGCGTTTCCGCTTTCGCGAGCATTTCCTTGCAGTAGCCGATCTTTTCGTCGTCTACGAGGGAAGTACCGATTTCACCGCCTTGCGCTTTGATGAAAGTATACGCCATACCGCCACCGATTACGAGCGTGTCGCATTTTTCCAAGAGATTGGAAATAACGTTAAGCTTGTCCGCAACCTTTGCACCGCCGAGGATAGCCACGAAGGGGCGCGCGGGGTTTTCCAGCGTGTCCGCCATAACGGAAAGTTCCTTTTCGATAAGGAAACCGCAAGCCGCCGTTTGTACCAAGCCAGCTTCTACGATACCTGCCGTGGAAGCGTGGGAGCGGTGCGCCGTACCGAACGCGTCGTTCACGTACACTTCCGCGTACGAAGCGAGGGCGTTCATAAATTCGGGGAATTTCTTTTCTTCGCCCTTGTGGAAACGGAGGTTTTCGATAAGCACGCATTCGCCTTCCTTGCAAGCTTCTACTTTCGCCTTTGCGTCTTCGCCGATAACGTCGGTCGCGAAGGTTACTTTACCGCCGAGGAGTTCGTTAAGTCTTGCCGCAACGGGTGCAAGCGAAAGCTTCTTCACGTCCTTTTTCGCTTTTTCAAGCATTTCCGCCGTAGCCGCGGCTTGTTCCGCTTCGGGAAGCGCGGCGATCTTTGCTTTTTCCTTTTTATTGAGTTCGAGCTTTTCGTCGAATACGTTATGGGGCTTGCCCATGTGCGAGCAAAGGATCACTTTCGCGCCCTGTTCCATAAGATATTGGATGGTGGGAAGCGCGCCGATAATACGGTTTTCGTCGGTGATAACGCCGTCCTTCATGGGAACGTTGAAATCGCATCTAACGAGAACTTTTTTGCCTTTGACTTCAATGTCTTTTACGGTTTTCTTGTTCATAAAAATAGAAATCTCCTTAAAATAATTTTTTTACCTTATATATAATACCCAATTTTTTCCCTTTTGTCAACTTTTTAGAAAAATAATTAAAAAAAAGATTTTATTTTCGGGGAAATTTTCCAAATTTTCACCCCATTCGTTGACGAACGGGGGGTGAATATGGTATAATACAAGACGGAAATAAACGAAAGGCGGTTTTTACTATGAGCAGAGCAGACGAGATTTTTGCGCAAAACATGACGGACATCATGGAAAACGGGTATTGGGATACCGATTTGCAAGTTCGTCCCCGTTGGGAGGACGGCGTGCCCGCGCACACCGTAAAAAAATTCGGGATCGTGAACAGGTATAATTTGCAAGAGGAATTTCCCATTCTCACCATTCGCCGTACGGCGTTCAAATCGTGCGTGGACGAGTTGCTTTGGATTTGGCAAAAAAAGAGCAACAATATCCACGACTTGAACTCGCATATTTGGGATAGCTGGGCGGACGAAACGGGTTCGATTGGGAAGGCTTACGGCTATCAACTCGGCGTGAAACACAAATACAAGGAAGGGGAGTTCGACCAAGTGGACAGGGTGCTTTTCGATTTGAAAAACAACCCCGCAAGCCGTCGTATCATGACGAATATTTACACCTTCCAAGACCTGAACGAAATGAATTTGTACCCTTGCGCGTACTCTATGACCTTCAACGTATCGGGCGATACGCTCAACGGGATTTTGAACCAACGCTCCAACGATATGCTCACGGCGAATAATTGGAACGTGGTGCAGTACGCGGTGCTTCTTATCATGTTCGCGCAAGTTTCGGGTTTGAAAGCGGGCGAGCTCGTACACGTGATTGCCGACGCGCATATCTACGATCGGCATATACCGCTCGTGAAAGAGGTGCTTGCCAACCCCCGCCACAAAGCGCCCAAACTTATCGTAGATCCTTCTATTACGAATTTCTACGATTTCACGGTGGACAGCTTTAAGCTCGTCGATTACGAGTACGAAAAGTTGGACAAGAAAATTCCGGTGGCGATATGATTAGGGCAATCGTACACGCGGACAAGGAATGGGGAATCGGGCGGGATAACGACATGATGTTTTCTCTTCCCAAGGATATGAAGTTTTTCCGTGAAACGACGAGCGGAAATACCGTCGTCATGGGCGGGAACACCCTGCGTTCGTTCCCGAACGGAAAACCGCTTAAAAACAGGGAAAATATCGTGCTTTCAAGGGGGCAGGTACGCGACGACTGTATAATCGTGCGTTCCTTTGAGGAATTGAAAGCGGAGATGAAAAAGAGGGAAGATAAAGAGGTTTTCGTGATTGGCGGGGGCGAGATCTATAAAGCGCTGTTGCCCTATTGCCACGAGGCGCTCGTGACGAAAGTGGACTGTATCGGCGGGGCGACGGTGTTCTTCCCCAACCTTGACGAGAATGAAAATTTCAAGCTCGTTTACGAGAGCGAGCCTATCGAGGACAACGGTTACGAGATTCGTTTTACGACCTACAAAAATACTTGCGTACGACCTTTGTGAGGAAAAAAATGAAAGTTTGTGTGATTCAACCGCCCTATTCCATGCGCGGAGAGGATTTGCGGTTTTGCGAGGAAAAACTCTTTTCGCTTTTGGACGAGTGCGACGAATCGTTGGATTTAATCGTGTTGCCGGAATATAGCGATAATTTGGCGAATATTACCAAGCAGGAAGATTTTCTAAACGCGATAAAGGAGTACAACGGACTCTTGATTGAGAAAGCGCGTGCGACGGCAAAGCGTTGCAACGCGCTCGTTTTCGTAAACGGCATGTACGACGCGGGAAACGGGTATCGAAACACGACCTACGCGTTTGATAGAAGTGGCAAGGAGATTGGAAAATATTTCAAATCGCACCCCGCGCCGAGCGAGGTGCGGAGCGCGGAAGAGGGCGGGCACGGTTTGGACGTTGCGTACAGCTACGCGTTCGAATCGCCGTTCGTTTTGGAAATCGAAGGTTTGCGCTTCGGCTTTTTGACTTGCTACGATTTTTATTTCTACGAACGCTTTCCGCTTTTGGCGCGGGAGAACTTGGATATTATTATCGGCTGTTCGCTGCAAAGAACGGACTCGCACGACGCGCTTTCCATTATTAACCGTTTCCTTTGCTATCAAACGAACGCGTACCTGGTACGCGCGTCCGTGTCTTTGGGCGAGGATTCTTTGCGTTGCGGTTGCAGTTCGGTAATCTCGCCGTTTGGCGAAGAACTCGTCAACATGAAGAGTAAAGTAGGGCTTGGGATTTGCGAAATCGATCCCAAGAACAAGCACTATAAACCCGCGGGGTTCGGCGGAGAGCCGAAAGCGCATTACGAATATATGGAAGAGGGGCGAAGACCGTGGTCGTACAGAAACGGCGGGGCGTCCGTTTGTCTGTTCGAAGATACGATGCCGTATCCCCGCGTTTGCGCGCATAGAGGGTTTTCTACGATTGCGCCCGAAAACAGTTTGCCCGCGTACGGGGCGGCGGTTGCTATCGGCGTGCAAGAAATCGAATTTGATATTTGGGCGACGAAAGATAAAAAACTCGTTTCCTGTCACGACGAGGTGTTGGAACGGGTAAGCACGGGGCAAGGAAAAATCGGGGACTATACCTACGAGGAACTGTTGCGTTTTGACTTCGGCGTGAAGTGGGACGAGAAATTCGCGGGGTTGAAAATTCCGCTGTTCGAGGAGATTTTGCAAAAGTTCGCAGGGCGCGTGATTATGAATATTCACGTAAAATTGTGGGAAGTACAAACGCCCGACCCGATGATAGAAGAAATTATCCGCTTGATTCGTAAATACGACTGCGCGCGCCACGTGTATTTGATGTGCTGTCGCGACGAGATTGCGCGCGAGGTGAAAGCGTACGCGCCCGATATCCCTATTTGTTTGGGGTGGGACGGAAACATAGATCCTTTGTCTATGCCCAAACGCGCGATCGCGCTCGGGGTGAAGAAAATTCAACTGTTCAAGCCGTATTTTAACGCGGAAACGGTAAAACTTGCCCACGAGAACGGGATTCTTTGCAATCTGTTTTTCTCGGACGACCCGAAAGAAGCGAACGAATATTTAGACATGGGAATCGATACGGTGCTTACCAACGATTGCCAACGTATATATAGCGCGGTAAATGCGATAAAAAAGAAAAAATGTGAAAAATAGACGCGTTTTTCCTTGTCAATTCAAGAAAAAAGTATTAAAATAGTGTAGTTAAAAAAGTTCAGAAGAAAAGGAGCGTTTAGAAATGATTAGAAACGATTTGAGAAACGTGGCGATTATCGCGCACGTTGACCACGGCAAAACCACGCTCGTCAACGAAATGCTCGCCCAAGGCGGGGTATTCCGTGACAATCAACAGGTACAAGACCGCGTAATGGATTCGGGGGATCTTGAAAGGGAGCGCGGGATTACCATTCTTGCGAAAAATACTTCCGCCCACTATAAGGGCGTGAAAATCAATATCGTAGACACGCCGGGGCACGCCGATTTCTCGGGCGAGGTGGAGCGCGTGCTCAAAATGGTAAACGGCGCGTTGATTTTGGTAGACGCGGCGGAAGGACCTTTGCCTCAAACCCGCTTCGTTATGCAAAAGGCGCTTGCGCTCGGCTTGAAAACGATTATCGTTATCAATAAAGTGGACCGCCCCGACGCGCGTATTGCCGAAGTCGTGGAAGAAATGCAACTTTTGATGATGGAGCTGGACGCGACGGACGAGCAGTTAGAAAGCCCGATCGTGTATTGTTGCGGTCGTCAAGGTACGGCTTCCCTTTCGCCTGATAAGCAGGAAGAAAACCTCAACCCCCTGTTCGATACCATTTTGGAAACGATCCCCGCCATGGATATGGATACGGAGGGCGCGGGACAGCTTCTCGTGTCGTGTATCGACTATAACGAGTTCGTGGGGCGTATCGGTATCGGTAGAATCGAGCGGGGTACGATCCGTGCGAACGAACCTGTGACCATTTGTAATTATAACGAACCCGATAAGGTTAGAACGAATTGTAAAATTGCCAATTTGTATCAAATCGAAGGGCTTGAACGCGTACCTGTCCCCACGGCGCAGGCGGGGGATATCGTCGTGTTCTCGGGAATCGACGGATTGAATATCGGGGATACCGTGTGCGAGCCGAGTTGCGTTGAACCCGTGCAGTTCGTAAAAATCGAAGACCCTACCGTGGAGATGACTTTCTCCGTCAACGACAGCCCGTTTGCGGGCAAAGAGGGAAAATTCGTCACCTCCCGCCAACTTCGCGATAGACTGTATAAAGAGCTTTTGCGCGACGTTTCCTTGCGCGTTTCCGACACCGATTACGCGGACAGTTTCCGCGTTTGCGGGCGCGGGGAAATGCACCTTTCCATCTTGATTGAAACGATGCGAAGAGAGGGCTACGAGTTCCAAGTTTCCACGCCGAAAGTATTGTATAAAGAAATCGACGGGGTTCGTCACGAGCCGATCGAGCTGTTCGTGGCGGACGTACCCGAGGATATGACGGGGCCCGTATTCTCCGCAATGGGGAATAGAAAGGGTACGCTGTTGCAAATGACGGCAATCGGCGCGCGTATGCGTTTGGAATTCGCCGTTCCCTCGCGCGGATTGTTCGGTTATAAGAGCGAGTTTTTGACGGATACGAAAGGACAGGGAATCATGAACACGATTTTCTATTCCTACGAACCGTACAAAGGGGATATGTCGCGTAGAAACACGGGTTCGCTCGTGGCGTTCGAAACGGGCGAGGCGGTCACTTACGGGCTGTTTAACGCGCAAGGCAGAGGTACGCTGTTCATTACGCCGGGCACGCCCGTATATCAAGGCATGGTGGTGGGATATACCAATCTTGCCGACGATATCAACGTCAACGTGTGCAAGACCAAACACCTCACGAACACCCGTTCGTCGAGTAGCGACGACGCGCTCACGCTCATTCCCGTTGCAAAAATGAGCTTGGAAGAATGTTTGGAATTTATCGCGGACGACGAGCTTTTGGAGGTAACGCCCAAAACCTTGCGTATCCGCAAGCGGATTTTGGACGCGGAACTTAGAGCGAAAGCCCGTGCGAAAGAAAAGAAGGCGTAAAAGCGTTCGTAAAGAAAAGAAATTGATTGCACACCCGAATCTTCACTTTAAGGAAGATTCGGGTGTAACCATCCAAGGGGAAACCCTTGGTTGTTATATACGCGCGCGTATATAATAATAAGGAAGTGCAAAGGGGAGCGTATAAAAAGCGGGAAAAGAGGGTATAAAAAATAGGAAAAATCAAGATAAAAACGGCTTTTTCAAAATTTTTCAAAAAACTTAAAATTTTTTCAATTTTTTTCGTTCAAACGCTTGACTTACTTTTTGAAATTTGATATTATATATAGGCTGTGTAAAAACGCGGTGTATGGGTTGATGCGGGAAGTTACTGAAAATTCAAGGCAAAAGCCGTCTTGACAGATAATTTCCGTTGACAAAAGTGGGAACTCGATTCCTGCGACTAACCGAGGCTTTGCGTAAAAACGCTCGGAAAAAAGAGAGTGTTTTTATTTTGCGGGTGACCTCGATACACACGGGTGAGTTGATACAGTAAAATAAAATGTTAGTATAAACAGAAAGGAGTAACAAAGAAATGGCAGTACAAAAAATCAGAATCAAGTTGGCGGCGTACGACCACGAACTCGTAGACGAAGCGGCAAGCCGTATCGTTGAAACGATGAAGAAGAGCGGAGCAAAGATCTCCGGTCCTATCCCCCTTCCCACGGAAAGAGAAATCGTAACGATTCTTCGTTCCCCGCACAAGTACAAGGATTCCCGCGAACAGTTCGAAATGAGAACGTATAAGAGAATCATTGACATCTATTCCCCCAACGCGAACCTCTTGAACACCATTCACCTCCCCGCAGGCGTGGACATCAAGATCAAGCTTTGATAGGGAAAACGATCAATTAGCCGAGAAATACTTTCAAAGGTATTCGAGAATAAAAAATTTTAAGGAGTGAACTTTATCTATGAATAAAGCAATCATCGGTCGCAAGGTCGGCATGACGCAGATCTTCGCGGAAGACGGGAAAATGATTCCCGTTACGGTAGTAGAGGCAGGTCCCTGCCCCGTAGTACAGGTAAAGACGGTGGAAAACGACGGTTACGCCGCGTTGAAGCTCGGCTTTATCGAAGTGAGTGAAAAGGCTTTGACGAAGCCCGAACTCGGACAGTTCAAAAAAGCTGGCGTGAAGCCCCACAAGGTTTTGAAAGAAATCAGAGTGGCAAACGCGGAAACCTACGCGGTAGGTAGCGAATTGAAAGCGGACGTGTTCGTGGCAGGGGACAAAGTAGACGTATCGGGCGTGACGAAGGGTCACGGTTTCACGGGTGTAATCAAGCGTTGGAATCAACACCGCTTGAAGATGACGCACGGTACCGGCCCCGTACACAGAGAACCCGGTTCCATGGGTCCCATCAGTGCTCCCTCGAGAGTGTTCAAGAACAAGCACCTCGCCGGTCAGTACGGTGTGGAAAACGTTACGATCCAAAACCTTGAAATCGTCAAGGTGGACGTAAGCAGAAACGCAATCCTTATCAAAGGTGCGATTCCCGGACCTAAGGGAAGCATCGTTACCATTGCGGATAGCGTGAAGAGCAAATAAGGAGAGTGAACACAAATGGCGGCTATTAAAGTTTTGAACATGAGCGGCGCGGAAGTAGGCGAGATCGAACTCAACGATAACGTATTCGGCGTCGAATATAAAGAATCTCTGATTCATCAGGCAGTCGTTACCCGTCTTGCGAACGAAAGACAGGGAACTAAATCCACCCTCACGAGAACGGAAGTTCGCGGCGGCGGTATTAAGCCTTGGAGACAAAAGGGCACGGGTCGTGCTCGTCAAGGATCCATTCGCGCACCGCAATGGATTAAGGGCGGCGTAGTATTCGCACCCAAATCCCGCGACTTCTCCAAGAAGATGAACGCGAAGGCGAAGAAAGTTGCGCTTTTGTCCGCGCTTTCCAAGAAAGTTGCCGACGGCGAATTCATCGTGGTGGACGAGCTGAAAGTTTCCGCACCCAAGACGAAGGAAATGGCGGCTTTCGCAAAGGCTTTGAACCTGAACAAGACCGCGCTCGTGGTAATGGATAACGACGACGTGAACGTAATCCGTGCTGCGGCGAACCTTCCTAAGCTTTCGACGCTTCCCCTTGCACAGCTTAGCACCTACGAAGTAGTTGCGAACGCGGTAGTGGTTATGACGAAGGCTGCGGTTGAGAAATTCCAGGAGGTAAACGCGTAATGTTTGCAGAGGATATCATCATTAAACCCGTCCTCACCGAAAAGGCGTACGACGGGATCGCGGACAAGAGATACACTTTCTACGTAAAGAAAGACGCGAATAAAACCCAAATCAAATTGGCAGTCGAAAAGATTTTCGGCGTAAAGGTTGCGAAGGTGAACACGATTACCTGCAAGGGTAAGCTTAAAAGAATGGGCAGAAACGAAGGTTACACGCCCGACCGTAAGAAAGCGATCGTCACCTTGAAAGCGGATAGCAAAGCTATCGAGTTCTTCGAGTCGCTGACCTAATAGGAGGAGAGAAAAATGGCTATTAAATCGTATAAACCTACGTCTGCCGGCCGTCGTTTCGTAACGGTGCTTACCAACGACGATCTTACGCCCGGCGCGAAGCCCGAAAGATCCCTTATGCACGACCAACGCCACAGCGGCGGTCGCAACAATATGGGTAGAATCACCACCAGACACATCGGCGGCGGCAACCGCAGAAAATACCGTATCATCGATTTCAAGAGAATCAAGGACGATATTCCCGCGACGGTTAAGAGCATTCAATACGACCCCAACAGAAGCGCGCACATCGCGCTCCTCGTATACGCAGACGGCGTAAAGAGCTACATTCTTGCGCCCGTAGGCTTGAACGTAGGGGATAAGGTAATGAGCGGTCCTAACGCGGATATCAAAGTAGGGAACACCCTTCCCCTTGAAAACATTCCCGTAGGTACGATGGTACACAACATCGAGCTTACGCCCGGTAAAGGCGGTCAAATCGCAAGAAGCGCAGGTATTTCCGCGCAAATCATGGCTGTGGAAGGCAAGTACGCCACCATCCGTATGCCGAGCGGCGAAATGAGATATATCCTTCTCAAATGCCGTGCGACGATCGGACAAGTGGGCAACGTTGACCACGAACTCGTATCCCTCGGTAAAGCAGGTAAGGCAAGATACCTCGGATTAAGACCGGAAGTGAGAGGTTCGGTAATGAACCCCGTAGATCACCCCCACGGCGGTGGTGAAGGTAAATCTCCGATCGGTCACGCTGGTCCTTTGACGCCTTGGGGTAAACCCGCTCTCGGCTACAAGACGAGAAAGAAGAAGAATGCAACCAACAAGTTCATTCTCAAGAGAATTAACTAATCGGAGGAATTGAAAAATGTCAAGAAGCGTTAAGAAAGGACCTTACGTCGAAGCAAAGCTTTTGAGCAGAATTCAAGCGATGAATGAATCGAATGAAAAGAAAGTAATCAAAACCTGGTCGAGAGCATCCACCATTTTCCCCGATTTCGTCGGTCACACGATCGCCGTTTACGACGGCCGTAAACACGTGCCCGTATACGTAACGGAAGATATGATCGGTTGCAAACTCGGTGAGTTCGCGCCCACCAGAACGTTCCACGGTCACACCGCGAAAACGACCAGCCCGGGTAAATAAGGAGAAGAGATAATATGGCAACGAATATGAAGAAAAAGACGGCAAGGGTTGCGGAAATTAGAGAAAAGCGCCCGTATGCAGTCGCGAAGTATATCAGAGTTTCCCCTTACAAAGTGAGAACGGTTCTCGCTTTGATTCGCGGGAAGAGCTATAAAGAAGCAAAAGCAATTCTCGATTACAGCGTAAACGGCAGCGCGCTTGCCGTGAAGAAAGTGCTTATGTCCGCTGCGGCGAACGCAGAACACAACATGGGCATGGACAGAAACGATTTGTACGTTGCGGAGTGTTTCGCGGACGGCGGTCAAATGTTGAAGAGAATGCAACCCGTATCCAAAGGCAGAGGGCACGCAATCTTGAAGAGAACGAGCCACATCACCGTTATTTTGGACGTCAAGAAATTGGAAGGAGAAGTATAAACAATGGGACAAAAAGTTAATCCTCACGGTTTAAGAGTCGGCGTAATCGCCGATTGGAATACCACTTGGTATGCAGACAAGAAAGAATTCTCCAAATTCCTCAAAGAAGATAACGTAATCCGTACCTACCTCAAAAAGAAGTATTATACGGCTGCGGTAAGCAAAATCCTCATTGAAAGAGCGGCTTCGAGAATCGTCGTAACCATTTACACGGCTCGTCCCGGCGTAATCATCGGTAAGGGTGGCGCAGAAGTAGAAGTTATCAAGAAAGAACTTGCAAAGCTTACGAACGGCAAAGCGGTGAGCATCAACATCACGGAAGTGAGAAAGCCCGACTGCGACGCACAACTCGTAGCGGAAGGCGTTGCGGCACAGCTTGAAAAGCGTATGTCGTTCCGTCGTTGCATGAAGCAAGCAATCGGTCGTTCGATGAGAGCGGGCGTTAAAGGCATCAAAATGATGGTTAGCGGTCGTTTGGACGGCGCGGAAATCGCAAGAAGCGAACATTATCACGAAGGTTCTATTCCCCTTCAAACGCTTCGTGCGGATATCGATTACGGCTTCGCGGAAGCGCACACCACCTTCGGTATGATCGGCGTTAAGTGCTGGATCTACAAAGGCGAAGTGATCAAGACTGCGAAAAAGCCCGCAAATGAAGGAGGCGAACAGTAATGTTAATTCCCAAGAGAGTAAAAAGACGTAGACAGCATCGCGGTACGATGAAAGGTAAGGCTACGAAGGGTAACGTAATCGCATACGGCGAATACGGTCTTGTATCCGAAGAGCTTGGCTGGATTAAATCCAACCAAATCGAAGCGGCGCGTATCGCAATGACGAGATTCATTAAGCGTGGCGGTAAAGTATGGATCGACATCTTCCCCCACAAGCCCATCACGAAGAAACCTGCGGAAACGCGTATGGGTTCCGGTAAAGGTTCGGTAGAATATTGGGTAGCCGTGGTTAAACCCGGTCGCGTAATGTTCGAAATGTCGGGCGTAAGCGAAGAAGTAGCAAGAGAAGCTATGCGTCTTGCTGCGCACAAATTGCCTGTAAAGTGCAAGTTTGTTAAGAAAGAAGTCGTAACGGCGGAAGCTGAAACGGCAGAAGGCGGTGAACAATAATGAAAGCGAAAGAAGTAAAAGAAATGACGAGTGAAGAGCTCGTAGCGAAGCTTGCGGAACTCAAGAGCGAACTTTTCAATCTTCGTTTCCGTCAAGCGTCCGGACAGCTCGATAACCCCGTTTCCATCAGAACCTGCAAAAGAGACATTGCCCGCGTGAATACGGAAATCCGCGCGAGAGAACTCAAAGCGTAACATCGGAGGACGACAATCATGGAAAGAAATTTGAGAAAAGAAAGAACGGGTGTTGTTGTATCCGATAAAATGGATAAAACGGTCGTTGTGCTTATCAGCGATAAGAGCAAGCATCCGCTTTACAAGAAAACCATCACGAAGAGTAAGCGTATCAAAGCGCATGACGAAAACAACGAATGCGGCGTAGGTGATACGGTCAGAATCGTAGAGACGAGAAAGCTCAGCAAGGACAAGAATTGGAGAGTTGCTGAAATCGTCGAAAAGGCGAAGTAATCAAGGAGGACGAAGAATATGATACAGCCTCAATCGAGACTTAAAGCCGCGGACAACAGCGGCGCAAAAGAATTGATGTGCATTAGAGTATTGGGCGGTTCCTTCAGAAAGACCGGCAACATTGGCGACGTAATCGTAGCGTCCGTTAAGTCGGCTACCCCCGGCGGCGCGGTAAAGAAAGGCGACGTTGTGAAAGCGGTCATCGTAAGAAGCGCCAGCGGCATCAGACGTGCAGACGGTACGTTCGTTAAATTCGACGAAAACGCAGCCGTCATTATCGATAACCAAAAACAACCCAAGGGTACGCGTATCTTTGGGCCGATCGCGAGAGAATTGAGAGATAAAGACTACATGAAGATTATCTCCCTTGCTCCCGAAGTTCTGTAATTTGTCAGGAGGACTAAAACAATGAACGTAAAAGTAAATGATAGCGTACTTGTAATTGCCGGTAAAGACAAAGGCGTACAGGGAAAAGTCCTTGCCACGTCCCCTAAGGCAAATACGGTAGTCGTTGAGGGCGTTCGCGTGCAAAAGAAGCACGAGAAAGCAAGAAGAGCAAATGAAACGAGCAAGATCGTGGAAGCACCCGGTCCCATCGACGCGTCCAACGTAAAAGTGGTTTGCCCTACGTGCGGTAAAGCAACGAGAGTAAAGCACGCCGTTGTGGACGGTAAGAAGGTGAGAGTATGCGCTTGCGGCGCAGTTCTCGATAAAGCGTATTCCAAGAAGGCTGCTGCAAAAGCGGCTGCCGCTGCGGAAGAAGCACCTAAGAAGAGAACGAGAAAGCGCGCGGCAAAAGAAACCGAGACCACGCAGAGCAAATAACGAGGTGAGTTGAAATGGCAGAAAAAGTGTATAAAAACAGAGTAAAAGAAAAGTACGAAAAAGAAGTCGTGCCTTATCTTATGAAAAAGTTCGGATATAAATCCGTAATGCAATGCCCGAAACTCGTTAAGATCGTTATTAACACGGGTCTTGGCGATATCAAAGACAACGCAAAGTCGATCCAAACGACGGAAAACGAAATCAAACTCATTTCCGGTCAACAACCGATTTTGACGAAGGCAAAGAAATCCGTTGCAAACTTCAAAGTAAGAGAAGGACAAACGGTAGGTATTAAAGTAACCCTTCGCGGTGAAAGAATGTATAACTTCTACGACAAGTTCGTATCCATCGCGCTTCCCAGACTTCGCGACTTCCGCGGTGTATCTGACAAAGCGTTTGACGGACGCGGCAACTACTCGGTTGGTTTGAAAGAACAACTGATCTTCCCCGAAATCACGTACGATCAGGTAGAAAAGATCAGAGGTATGGACGTAGCAATCGTCACCACCGCAGAAACGGACGAAGAGGCAAGAGAGCTTTTGAGAGCGCTCGGTATGCCTTTCAAGAAGTAAGGAGAAACGAACTATGGCAAAGAAGTCAATGATCAATAAACAGCAAAAGACGCCCAAGTTCTCTACGAGAGCTTATACGAGATGCACGATTTGCGGAAGACCCCACGCGGTTTTGAGAAAGTACGGGGTATGCCGTATCTGCTTCCGTAACCTTGCTTACAAGGGAGAAATTCCCGGCGTTAAGAAGTCGAGCTGGTAATAGGAGGTAAAAGAAATGACAGATCCTATCGCAGATATGCTTACAAGAATTAGAAACGCGATTACGGCGAAGAAGGAAACGGTGGAAATCCCCGCTTCCAACGAAAAGAAAGCCATTGCCGAAATCCTTCTCAACGAAGGTTGGATTAAGGATATGAAGATCGTCGAAGACGGCTACAACGGCAAAATCGCAATCACCCTCAAATATATCGATAAGAAATCGGTAATCAGCGGTTTGCAAAGAGTATCCAAGCCCGGCTTGCGTACCTATGCAGGCGTTGCGAATATGCCCCGCGTCCTTGGCGGATTCGGAACGGTTATCCTTTCCACGAACAAGGGCATCATGACGGGCAAGAATGCAAAGGCGGCCAACGTTGGCGGCGAAGTCCTTTGCTACGTTTGGTAAGGGAGGTAAGGCAGTATGTCGAGAATCGGTAAATTGCCCATCGCGCTTCCCGCAGGCGTAACGGTAGATTTTAAGGACGGTATCGTGACGGTAAAAGGACCGAAAGGCACTTTGACGCGCGAAATCGTAGGCAACATTGGAATCGTAACGGAAGGCACGAACCTTCTCGTGGTAGCGTTGGACGAAAAGAGCGAAACGAACGCGAAGCACGGCTTGTACCGCGCGTTGTTGAACGGTATGGTCGTCGGCGTATCCGCAGGTTTCGTGAAGTCGTTGGAAGTAAAAGGCGTAGGTTGGAAAGCTGCGGTGCAGGGCAATAAGCTCGTGCTTAACGTAGGTTTCTCCCACCCCGTAGAAGTGATCGCACCCGAGGGAATCAAGTTCGAGTGCCCCACTTTGACCGAAGTCAACGTTTCCGGTATCAACAAAGAGCTCGTGGGGCAAGTCGCTGCGAATATTCGCAAGATCAGATTGCCCGAACCTTACCACGGATACGGTATCCGTTATAAGGGCGAGGTCGTAGAGCACAAAGAAGGTAAGACTTCCGGTAAAGGTAAGAAATAAGGAGCGTTAAAGTATGATTACGAAAATTGATAAAAATGCAGTCAGACAAAGACGCCATGCGCGCGTCAGAAAGACGGTGATCGGTACGGCAGAAGCGCCCCGCATGAACGTGTACAGAAGTCTTAACCACATCTACGTACAGGTAATCGACGATAGAGCAGGCGACGTAAAAGGCGGCGTAACGATCGCGGCGGCGTCCACGATGGACAAAGCGGTGAAAGAACAAATCGCAGGTCTTAGCAAGACGGACGCGGCGAAAGTCGTAGGTAAAGTTGCGGCGGAAAGAGCGATGGCAAAAGGCGTTCAAGCAGTCGTGTTTGACAGAGGCGGCTACCTTTACACGGGTCGTGTAAAAGCAGTTGCAGACGGCGCGAGAGAAGCCGGACTTAAATTTTAAGGAGTGGGTACCATGGCAGACGAAAAAAGAGATAGAAGACCTCAAAGAAGACAAGCAGAAGACGACGGTCTTATTAAAAAACTTATCGAAGTCAATCGCGTAACGAAGGTTGTTAAAGGCGGTAAGAATATGCGTTTTGCTGCGCTCGTTATCGTAGGCGACGGCAAGGGCAAGATCGGCGTAGCTACGGGTAAAGCGAAAGAAGTTCCCGAAGCAATCGAGAAGGCAACTTTGAGAGCAAAGAAGAACATGGTAGCCGTTTCCATCGTAGACGGTACCATTCCCCACCAAGTTATCGGCGTATTCGGTCGCGGCAAAGTGCTTATGATGCCTGCAGCCGAAGGTACCGGTGTAATCGCGGGCGGTCCCGTCCGTGCGGTTATGGAAGCCGTAGGTATTAAGAACATTCGTACGAAATCCCACGGTAGCCAAAATTCCGGTAACTGCGTAAAGGCGGCGATCGAAGGCTTGAAAGAGCTTAAGACGGTAGAACAAGTTGCGGCGCTTCGCGGTAAAACCGTAGAAGAAATTCGTAGCTAATTGACGGAGGAACAAGAAAATGGCAAAAATTAAAGTAACGCTCGTAAAGAGCACGATCGGGCAAGTTGATTCCGTAAAAGGTACGGTAGCGGCGCTCGGCTTGAAGAAAATCCGTTCTTCCAAAGAACTTGACGATACGCCTGCAATCCAAGGTATGATTGCGAAGGTAAAGCACCTCGTCAAAGTAGAAAACGTTTAAGGAGATTTACCATGAGAATAGATACTCTTTCTCCCGCAGAGGGAGCAACCAAAGCGGTTAAAAGACTTGGCCGCGGTATCGGTTCCGGCACGGGTAAGACTTCCGGTAAGGGCCACAAAGGTCAATGGGCTCGTAGCGGTGGCGGTGTTCGTCCCGGATTTGAGGGCGGTCAGATGCCTATCGCGCGTCGCGTTCCCAAGAGAGGTTTTAATCATAACGCAAAGAAGTACTACGTAATCGTGAACATTGAAGATCTTGCAGATCTTCCCGAAGGAACGGTCGTAGATTACGGATTCGTTATGGAAAACGGTCTTGCGAAAGCCGTTAAAAATAACTGCGGACTTAAAGTTCTCGGAAAAGGCGAACTCAGCGTTGCGCTTACCGTGAAAGCGGCAAAATTCTCCGCATCCGCAAAAGCGGCGATTGAAGCTGCTAAGGGAACGGCGGAGACCCTTTAACGAATAGAACCGTAATGCGGAAAACTGCCGAAAAAGGCGGTTTTCCGTAGTTCGCGTTATTTCTCCCCTTAACGCGTGAGCGTTATTCGTTGTTCTGCGACGCGCCGTAAACGGTCGATTGCGGAGCAATCAGAAACTCATAAACGGAGAAAACAATGTTACAAACTATTATCAATGCATTTAAGGTAAAGGAAATTCGGCATAAGGTATACATGATGCTCCTTTTGCTCTTGATTTTCCGTATCGGCTGCTTCATTCCCGTTCCGGGCTTGATCAGAGATACCTTTTCGACGGCGGTAGAGGGGAACGACTTCCTCACGCTCATGAGTAGTATCACGGGCGGCGCGCTTTCGCAAGGTACGATCTTTGCGCTCGGTATTGGACCGTACATCAACGCGTCCATTATCATGCAACTTTTGAGCGTAGGTATTCCCGCGCTTGAAAGACTGTCCAAACAGGGTGAAGAAGGCAGAAAGAAGATTGCGCAATATACGCGCTACGTCACCATTCTGCTTGCAATCGTGCAGTCGATTGGTATTATCGTGACGTTCGGTAATCAGCAAAACGCGATTCAAACGTCCCTCTTCTTCGATCAGACCTGGCTTGCGGGCGTGTTCATGGCGACCGTATACACGGCAGGTGCGCTTGTCGTTATGTGGATTGGTGAAAGAATCACCGACTACGGCGTAGGCAACGGTCAATCGATGATCATTTTCGTGGGTATCCTTGCCACCGGCGGGAGCTCTATCGTAGCTAAATTCGGTCAAATCTTCGGCGGTGAAACGGCGGCGATTTGGGAACTCGTTGCGTTCGCAATCGTAACGGCAATCATCTTCTTTGCGATCATTTACGTAGACCTTTCCGAAAGAAAAGTTCCCGTACAGTACGCGAAGCAAATCAAGGGCAGAAAGATGTACGGCGGTCAATCCTCCTCGATTCCCATTAGAATCTCGGGCGGTGGCGTTATGCCTCTCATCTTCGCGTTCTCGATTCTTAGCTTCCCGCAGTTGATTGCAAGCATGGTGAACGGCGGTGACAACGGCTTCAACAGATTCTGGACGAATTGGATGTCCGCTTCCGCGGAAGGCTGGGGTGCAGTCGTATACGCGCTCGTGCTTTGCGTCCTTATCTTCGCGTTCTCTTTCTTCTACGCGCAGATGCAGTTCAACCCCGAAGACATTTCTAAGAGCATTCAACAAAACGGTGGCTTTATCCAAGGTATTCGTCCCGGTAAAGCGACGGAAGCGTATCTCAAAAAGATTTCCAACCGTATCACGCTGTTCGGTGCAATTTATCTCTCGCTCGTTGCGTTCATTCCGTCCGTTGCATTCGCATGGGCTTCGCTGGATCTCGTCAACGTATTCTCTACGACGGGTATTCTAATCGTGGTTTCCGTGGCAATGGAATTCGAGAAACAAATGCAAGCGCAACTCATGATGAAAAATTACAAAGGATTCTTGAAATAAGCAAATCCGTTTGCGCGTTCCGTAGAAAAATTACGGAACGCGCGGACGAAAGCATTTTTCGGTGTACTTATCATTTATCATCAAGGAGAGAAGTATGAATATTATTTTGCTTGGCGCGCCCGGCGCGGGAAAAGGCACTTTGGCGTCGAAAATCGTAGACGAATACAAATTGCCCCATATTTCCACGGGCGACATTTTTAGAGAAAACATCAAAAATCAAACCCCGATCGGCGTGGTTGCCAAATCGTATATCGATAAAGGACAGCTCGTACCCGACGAGGTTACTTGCCAAATCGTAGAAGAACGACTTACGCGGGAAGATTGCAAAAACGGGTATATGCTCGACGGTTTCCCCCGTACGAACGCACAGGCGGAAGCGCTCGATAAGATCACGAACGTAGAACTCGTTATCAATATCGACGTAGACTTCTCCCTTTTGATGGGACGCCTTTGCGGAAGACGCGTTTGCAAAGATTGCGGGGAAAGCTATCATATCACCCGCTTGAACGGCGCGACGACCTGTTCTCGCTGTGGCGGAGAACTGTACCAAAGAAAGGACGACAATCCCGAAACGGTACAAAGTAGATTGGACGTATATAACGCACAAACGGCTCCGCTTATCGAATACTATACGAAACAAGGTAAAATTTTCAACGTGAACGGCAGTACGACGCCGGAGGACGTTTTCGAAAAGGTTGCGGAAAAGCTCAACGCACTTCGTAAGTAATCATCATGATCTATACCAAAAGCGAAAAAGAAATCGATTTGATGCGCGAAGCGTGTAAAGTCGTAAAAGATACGCTTGCCTTCGTCGGTTCGAAGATTTGTGCGGGCATGAGCACCAAAGAGGTGGACGAACTCGTAGAGCGGTATATCCGCGCTTCGGGCGCGTATCCTTCCTGCTTAGGCTACGGCGGGTTTCCCGCTTCCGCCTGCGTATCCGTCAACGAAACGGTAGTGCACGGTATACCGACGCACGATAGAATCTTGAAAGAGGGCGATATCGTCAGCGTGGATTTGTGTGCGTATAAAAACGGCTTCCACGGCGACGCGTGCCGAACCTTTAAGATCGGCAAGGTCGCGCCCGAACACGAAAAGCTTATCAAGGTCACGGAAGAATGTTTCTTCAAGGGCATTGAAGGCTTGCGCGCGGGAACACCCCTTTTCGATATCGGCTATCGCGTGCAACAGCACGCCGAGGCGCACGGATACGGCGTAATCCGTTCGTATACCGGTCACGGTATCGGAAGAGAAATGCACGAAGACCCGTCCGTTCCCAACTACGGTAGAAAGGGTACGGGTATGCGTTTGCGTGAGGGTACGGTACTTTGCGTAGAGCCGATGATCGCGCTCGGAGATTGGCGAGTGAAAATTCTCGACGACGAGTGGACGGCGGTGACGGTAGACGGCAAGTATGCGGCGCATTACGAAAACACTTTGGTGGTGCGCAAGGACGGCGTGGAAATACTCACGCTGTAAAAGGTAAAAATCACGGTGTAAACCGTAACGAAAAAATTTCGGAGGAAATTTCTGTGTCCAAAGACGACGTAATCGAAGCGGAAGGCAAAATTATTGAAGCGTTGCCCGGTGCAAAGTTCAAAGTCCAGCTTTCCAACGGTCACATTATCACGGCGTATATCTCCGGTCAACTTCGTAGGAATTATATTAGAATTATCGAAGGCGACACGGTGAAATTGGAAATGAGCCCGTACGATCTGACGAAAGGCAGAATCACGTGGCGTAATAAGTCGTAACGACGACAAAAGTTTAATTAACAAGGAGAAACTATCATGAAAGTAAGACCTTCTGTAAAACCTATGTGCGACAAGTGCAAAGTTATCAAGAGAAACGGCAGAGTAATGGTTATCTGCTCCAAGAGCAAGAGCCATAAGCAAAGACAAGGCTAATTAAAAAATTTTTCTTGGAAATTATAGGAAAAACAGTTGACATACCTTGGTGGGGTATGATATAATAATATCATGCCGTACTTTGGGAATGTCGAAAAAAAACCGATATTTTCCCGAAAATATAGCGTAATCAGGCTGAATTTCCGTAAAAAATTGCGGAAATCCAGTTTTGTTGCGTGTAAATGCGCGCGTGTGCGCGTATATACGCGTAGAAAATGCGTCCAAATCTTCGGATTGGGACAGGCATAAAAAACAATACGGCAAGGAAAGCGGCGCATTTTCCACTGCAAACCTTTCCTGCTCGTTAGCGATAGATTAAAAAAATAAAAAACAAACAAAAAAACGGAGGACAGAAATCAATGGCACGTATTGCCGGTGTAGATTTACCCAGAGAAAAGAGAGTCGAAATCGGTCTGACCTACATTTACGGTATCGGACTTACGACCTCGAAAAAGATTCTCGCGGAAACGGGTATCAATCCCGATACGAGAGTAAAAGATCTCGACGAGAACGACGTTTCCAAGCTTAGAGAATATATCGATCATAACTTGAGAGTGGAAGGTGAACTTCGTAGCGAAGTATCCCTCAACATCAAACGCCTTATGGAAATCGGATGCTATCGCGGTATCCGTCACAGAAAAGGCTTGCCCGTACGCGGACAGAGCACGAAGAGAAACGCTCGTACGCGTAAAGGACCTGCTCGCGCAATCGCAGGCAAGAAGAAATAATTGAGGAGGCGATAAATTATGGCACAAGTAAAGAAAGTCGCTTCTCGTAAGCGTAAAGAAATCAAAAAGGTAGACAAAGGACAAGTTCACATTCAATCTACCTTCAACAACACGATCGTAACCGTAACGGATATGAACGGTAACGCGATCGCACAGTCGAGCGCAGGTGCGCTTGGCTACAAAGGTAGCAGAAAGGGCACGCCGTTCGCAGCGCAAATGGCAGCGGAAACGGCAGCGAAAGTGGGCAAAGAGCACGGTCTTAGAACGGTAGAAGTATACGTGAAAGGTCCGGGCGCAGGTAGAGAATCGGCGATCCGCGCGCTTGCGGCTTGCGATTTGGAAATCACGTTGATTTCCGACGTTTCGCCTATCCCCCACAACGGATGCAGACCCCCGAAGCGTCGTAGAGTTTAATCAGGAGGCAAATAAAAAATGGCAAGATATAGAGAAGCAAAGTGTAAGCTTTGCAGAAGAGAAGGCGCAAAGTTGTTCCTCAAAGGGGACAAGTGCTATATGGAAAAATGCCCGTTCAACCAACGTCCGGTTGCACCCGGTCAACACGGTGCGGACAGAAAGAAGGTTTCCGAATACGGTTTGCAGCTTCGTGAAAAGCAAAAGACGAAGAGAATTTACGGCGTACAAGAAGGTCAATTCCGTAAGTACTACGAAATGGCTGACCGCATGAAAGGCGTTACGGGTGAAAACATGCTTTCCCTTTTGGAAAGACGTCTTGACAACGTAGTGTTCAGAATGGGCATTGCTCCTTCGAGAACGCTTGCTCGTCAAATCGTAAGCCACGCGCACTTGACGGTAAACGGCAAAACGGTTACGATCCCTTCGTATATCGTAAAAGCCGGCGACGTAATCGCGGTTAAGGAAAATAGAAAGGGCAACAAATATTTCACGGCTCTTAAAGAGACGAAAGCAAACAACAGCCTTGTAAAATGGGTTGAGTTTGACAGAGAAAAACTTGAAGGAAAAGTATTAGCTCTTCCCACCAGAGAAGATATCGACAGCCAGATTGCAGAGCACATGATTGTCGAATTGTACTCCAAGTAATTGTAAAATATAAGGAGGTAACATAATGATCGAAATGGATATGCCCAAACTCGAGGTGCTTGAAAACGACGAATTTTACGCAAAGGTCGTATGCGAGCCCTTGGAGAAAGGTTTCGGTCTTACTATCGGAAACTGCCTCAGACGAATCCTTCTTTCCGCATTGCCCGGCGCGGCTGTGGAAGGCATCAAATTCCCCGACGGCAGCGTAAAACACGAATTTTCCGCAGTAGCGGGCGTTAAAGAGGACGTAACGGAGATCATTCTCAACCTCAAAACGCTTGCAATCAAAACGAAGGTAATCGACAAGAACTACGAAAAACTTTTGCACATCACGAAAGAAGGTCCTGCCGTGCTTACGGGAAAAGACCTCAACGTGGACGCTGAAATCGAAGTCATCAACGGCGATCAGTATATTTGCACGATCGACGAGGGCGCGAAGCTCGACGTAGAGATTACGATTGGCAGAGGCAGAGGTTATAGACCTGCAAAAGAAAACAAAAAGGCAATAGTCGATTATATCGCGGTAGATTCCATCTACACGCCCGTACAAAGAGTAAACTACACGGTTGAACCTACGCGCGTAGGTCAAGCGGTAGACTACGATAAGCTCACGCTTGAAGTTTGGACGGACGGAACGTTTTCGGGAAAAGAAATCATTTCTTTGGCGGCGAAGATCATGCAGGATCACATCAATCTGTTCGTGAACCTCAGCGAAACGATCAAGGGAATGGATATTCTCGTGAAGACGGAAGACGATAAACAACAACAAATTCTCAAGATGGCGATTGAAGAAATGGATCTTTCCGTTCGTTCGTACAATTGCTTGAAGAGAGCGAACATTCACACGGTTGAAGATCTGACGAAGAAGACGGAAGACGATATGTTGAAGGTAAGAAACCTCGGCAGAAAGTCGCTTGACGAAGTCATTGCAAAGTTGGATTCTTACGGCCTTTCATTAAGACAACAGGAGGATTAAAATTATGCCCGGTAAATTGGGAAGAACGTCCAAAGAAAGAAACGCGCTTTTGAGAGGTCTTGCGTCCCAACTTCTTTGGTACGGTAAAATCGAAACGACCGTTTCGAAAGCAAAGGAATTGAAATCTTACGTGGAAAAGCTCATCACGAAAGCGGTGAACACCTACGACGATAACGTAGAATACGAATCCACGAAGAAAGACGAAAAAGGTAAAGAAATTACGGTTAAAAACGTAAAAGACGGACCTAAGAAGCTCGCTGCCCGTCGTGCAATCATGGCAAAGACCTACGATTTGCCCGAAGTGAAGCCTTTCGCGGAAAAGAAGAGCGACTTCAAAGCAAGAACGAAAGCCGTTCAACATCCCTTGATGGATAAGCTTTTCAACGAGATCGCACCCAAATATGCGGCTCGTAAGGAAGAGCTTGGTCAAGGCGGTGGCTACACGAGAATTTACCTTCTCGGCGAACGCCGCGGCGACGCTGCAACGAAAGCGATTATCGAATTGGTATAATCGTTCTTACACAAAAACGAAACACCTGCGGAAAACGCAGGTGTTTTTGTCGTTGTTGCAAAATGCTTAGTAAAATTCTTGCCAAATTCAATGGAAAGTGATATAATGATAAAGACGGTTGTATACTATAAAGGAATAAAACGAGCCTGCCTCAAAGCGAGTCTTTTCGGCTTATTTCTTTATAGATACCAAGGAGAAACGATATGCAGGAAGGACAAAACACAATATTCACGCTAAAAAGCGCGCTGTATATGCAGGGTGCGCCCGTTTTGATTGAAACGGGTACGCTTTCTTTGGAGGGTGAACGGGCGTATATCCGTTTGCGGTATAAAAATTTAGAAGAAAAACCGATCGTATTTTTACAGGTGCGCCTTTTCGTTTTGGACGCGTACGGCATGGAAGTAAAGAGCTTAAAGCGAAATTATATCCACTTAAACGCCGAACCCAACGCGTCCTTCGGGGAAGAAAACGCGATTGAAATCGCTTCCCCCAAAGCGCGTAGATTTTTCGCGCACGTTTCCGAAGTCCGTTTCGAAGACGAAAGCGTTTGGACGAGCGAGGATTCCGCATGGACGATTGCCCCGACCCAAGAGGACGAAGATTTGCCCTTCCGCTATAAAGACCTGTATTATTGCCGTTGCGGTTATATTGGAAGATCCGCGCTTTGCCCCCGCTGTCAAAGCTATTTGGGCAATAGCGTCGAATTAGAAGAATTATCCGATTCTTTGGATACGCGCAGTTTAGACGGCACGCAAAGCGGGGATGCGGAGTTTTCCAAAAACGACGCGGAAACGCTCGTGGACGAATACCAAACGAAGGAGTTAAAGGAAGAAAAACCCCGCTTCGAAGACATTAAACTCGTATACGGGTACTCCAAAAAGGAAAAAATAAAGCGCGCGTTGATAGCCACGGCAGTTTCCGTTTGTATCGTCGGCGGGCTTGGCTTGTGGATAGGTTCGGGCATTTTCAAAGCCAATCGCTACGAAAGCGCGAAAACGCTCTTGGCAGAGGGAAATTACGCGGAAGCGGTGGAAGCGTTCACCGCACTCGGCAGGTATAAGGACTCCGAGCTATTCTTGCAAAAAGCGGTTAATTACAGCGTCGGCAATTTCAAAGCGAGTCTTGACGACAGTACGACGGAATTCGTCGTGCCCTACGGCGTTACGGAAATTATCCCGTCGGCATTTGAGGGCTGTTGGTGGTTGCAACGCGTAGTTTTGCCCGACTCCATAGAAAAAATCGGGGATAAAGCGTTTTACGGCTGTACCTCGTTGCAAGAAGTGCAAGTTGACGGTTGCGTGCTGGAAATTGGAAACGAAGCGTTTTACAACTGTTCCTCGTTAGAATCTTTTCCGTTTCCCGTCAGCGTATCGAGTATCGGGGAAAGGGCGTTTTATTGTTGTTCCGCGTTGGAGAGTATAGACTTTTCTTACGGCGGAGTCAATTTTTGGGAAACGCCGTTCGGCGGGATTCATTACATAGGTGCGGACGCGTTTCGGGGTTGTAATAGCGTGACGGAAGTTACCCTTCCGAGTAGTTTGGTATACATAGGCACGAACGCTTTTTCGGGTTGTGAAAACTTGGAAAGCTTCACGCTGGAACAAGCGCAGGGCAATTTTTCCGTTGCAAGCGAGGGCTTGTTTGAATATACGAATTTGAAAACCGCAACGGTCGTTGCGGAACTCGTTCCCGCCATTCGGCTCGTACCGGGCGTTCAATCGTTAGAGGTTACGAGTGGGGATATTCCCGATAAAGGGGATATTGACCATTGGAACGACCATACGGAAGATTGGCAAACGCTCGTTTTGCGCGAGGGTGTAACCTCAATAGGCGAGCGTGCGTTTGAAGACGCCTCTATCACCGAGGTCGTTATTCCTTCTACCGTTTATCATATAGGTGAACAAGCTTTTTATTGTAATTACGGATTGAAGAAAGTTACGGTCAACTGCTGCGCGCAGGTGGGTGCAGCAGCGTTTAACAGTTGTTCTGCTATTGAAAAAGTGTACGCAAGAAATATCGACGTTTGGCAAGGAATGTCGTTTGCTTCTTCTAACGCAAACCCGCTTTGTCACGGTGGAAAACTGTATTTTATCGAAGATTGTGATTTGCTTTTGACGGTATATTCCGTTTCCCCGTACGCCTTTTACGGTTGTGGCGGAATCTTTGCGGGCGACGCGCCTCTTACCGCTTTCCGTTTGAACGAGTCCGTAAAGGAAATCGGCGAATACGCGTTTTATAATTGTAAATTTTTAACCGCCTTGGACGCGCCTGAGGTGTACCGTGTAGGCAACGGAGCGTTTGAATCTTGTAGCGGATTGAAAACGGCTACCTTCCCGAAATTGGAAACGGTGGGGAATTACGCGTTTAGCGGTTGCTCGGGCGTGGAATCCGCGACCGCACCCGCGCTCGCGATGTCCTATATCGTAAACTTTGCCAAAGAAACCCTGCTGGAAGCACGCTTTACGGGCGGGGAAGAAGTAAAAAACAGTACTTTCTACGACTGTACCGCCTTGAAAACCGTATACCTTTGCGAGCATATGACGGGAATCGGCGAGAACGCGTTTTATAACTGTCAATCGCTTACGGAAATAGATATGCCCGATACGGTGGGCAGTATCGGCGCACGCGCGTTTTCGGGCTGTACGAATTTGAAAAAAGTGCAACTTTCCGATTCCTTGACGAGTTTATCCTCCGCCCTTTTTGAAAACTGCACTTCGCTCGTTTCGCTCTATATACCCGCTTCGGTGACGAGCATTTACTCGGGTGTTTTCGACGGCTGTACGGCGTTGACGACGATTTATTATAAAGGCACGCAGAGCGATTGGGAAAAAATTAGCGGACATAATTTAGAAAATTCTTCGCGCACCGTATACTATTACAGTGAAACTGCGCCTACGGAAAGCGGAAACTATTGGCATTACGACGAAAACGGTGAAATCGTGCTTTGGAAAGAGGAAGAGGTATAAGGAAAAGGGCAGGTACGCGTTGAACGCGGAAAGAGGCGCGAGCCGACGGGAAGGTCGGCTCGCGCCGTTGTCTAAAAAGGGCGAAATTTGCGCCGTGTAAACGATTTTTGTGAAACAGGCATAAGGGCGTTTTTTTGCGTTTACCTTTCTTTCGATTCTTTCGTGTGATTAGAAAGCAAAAAAACGGGTTATATATAAGTAAATACGCGCATACGGACAAATGCGCATATGCGCAACTATCCTCTTGACAAACGGAGGAATTTGTGATAAAATAAAAGAGAAGCGGAATAGAATAAACAACGGAGGAACAACGCAATGATGTGGATATGGTTTGCCTTAGCGGTATTATTTATCGTGATAGAGGCGTTTACCACCGATCTCGTGGCGGTATGGTTTGCGGCGGCGGCGCTGGTGCTTGGCGTCGTGGCGGGGCTTGCAACCGAGTTGCATATCGTTTGGCAGATCGTTATTTTCGTGGCGCTTTCGGCGGTGCTCGTGGCGGCGACGCGACCGCTGGTGAAAAGGCTACTCAAAAAGAATAAAAACACGGAAACGAATCTGGGGCTCGTGATCGGGCACAAGGCGCTCGTCGTGGAAGAGATCAACAACGATTTCGAGCAGGGCGCGGTAAAGATTAACGGACTCGTTTGGACGGCGCGTTCGGAAAACGGGGAGATTATTGAAAAGGATACGCTCGTGACCGTGAAGCAAATTCAAGGAAACAAAGCGTTCGTAAGTAAAGAATAAATAAAAAAGGAGAAAACATTATGCCGGAACTTATTATTCCTATCGTAATCGTGTCGGTGATTTTGCTCATTCTCATCGTTTCGGGAATCAAAGTCGTACCGCAAGCAAAAGCGTACGTCGTGGAACGCCTTGGGGCGTATCACGAAACTTGGCAAACGGGTTTGCATTTCCGCGTGCCCATTATCGACAGGATCGCCAAGATCGTGTCCTTAAAGGAGCAGGTGGTCGATTTTGCGCCCCAACCCGTAATCACGAAGGATAACGTAACCATGCAAATCGATACCGTCGTGTTCTATCAAATCACGGACGCGAAGCTGTACGCCTACGGGGTGGAATCGCCGATCATGGCGATCGAGAACCTCACCGCGACAACGCTCCGTAATATTATCGGCGAACTCGAACTCGATCAAACGCTCACTTCGCGCGATATGATCAACGCGAAAATCCGTTCGATTTTGGACGAGGCGACCGACCCTTGGGGGATTAAGATCAACCGCGTGGAATTGAAGAATATTAAACCGCCCGCGGAGATTCAAGACGCCATGGAAAAGCAAATGAAAGCGGAACGCCAACGCCGTGAGGCGATTCTTCGCGCCGAAGGCGAGAAGGCGAGCAACATTCTCGTTGCGGAAGGGAAAAAGGCGAGCCAAATTTTGGAAGCCGAGGCGGAAAAGGAAGCCGCGATTTTGAAGGCGGAAGCGGAGAAGCAAGCCGCGATTTTGAAAGCGGAGGCGGAAAAGGAAGCGATTTTGCGTATCAACGAAGCGCAAGCGGAGTCTATTCGCCTTATCAATGAAGCGAAACCCGACGAAGCGTATTTGCTTTTGAAGAAGCTGGAAGCACTCGAAAAGATGGCGGACGGGCAAGCGACGAAGATTGTTATTCCCAGCGAATTGCAGGGGCTCGTAGGACTTGTAAACACGATAAAAGAAGCGAAATAAGATTGCGCCTGCGGAATTTTCCGCAGGCGTTCCACGCTAAAAGGAAAAACCAATGAAATCGTTAAAAGAATTGTACAGAATCGGAAAAGGGCCGTCCTCGTCGCATACGATCGGACCGGAACGGGCGTGTAAGGCGTTTTTGGCAAAAAACGGGAACGCGGACGCGTTCAAGGTCGTGTTATACGGCTCGCTTGCAAAGACGGGCGAGGGGCACGGCACGGGGCGCGTGATAGAGAGCGTGCTTTCGCCCGTAGAGGTGGTTTGCGATATGCACACGCATACGCCCCACCCCAATACGATGGACTTAATTGCGTTAAAAAACGGTAGGGAGATTTCCGTCGAGCGCGTGTATAGCGTGGGTGGCGGCGCGATTCGCACGGAGGGCGAAGCGGAAACGGAGGGCGCGGAAAAATACGCACTGGAAACGCTTGCCGATATTCGCGCGCATTGTGAAAAGACCGATTCTCGGATTTACGATTACGCATTTTCTTGCGAGGGCGAAGAACTGCGCGCGTATTTGTCGGAAGTTTGGACGACGATGAAAGAGGCAGTCGAACGCGGTGTAAAACAAACGGGCGTGCTCCCGGGCGGTTTGGAGGTGGAACGGCGCGCGAAAATACTCTACGACGGACTCGCGCCCGACGAGGCGGAGGAAACGCGGGAGGATAGAATCGTGTGCTCGTACGCGTTTGCCGTGAGCGAGGAAAACGCCTCGGGCGGAACGATCGTCACCGCACCCACCTGCGGTGCGTGCGGCGTGTTGCCTGCCGTGCTTAAATACGCGCAGGAGCGTTGGGGGTATTCGGACGGACAAATCGTTGACGCCCTCGCCACCGCGGGCGTAATAGGGAATTTGATAAAGACCAACGCGTCCATTTCGGGCGCGGAGTGCGGTTGTCAGGCGGAGATAGGGAGCGCTTGCTGTATGGCTGCGGCGGCGCTTAGCGAACTTCGCGGGCTTTCCTTGGGGCAAATCGAGTACGCCGCCGAGGTGGCGATGGAACATCATTTGGGCTTGACCTGCGATCCTATTTGCGGTTTGGTGCAAATTCCCTGTATAGAAAGAAACGCGGTGGCGGCAATGCGGGCGATCAACGCCTCTACGCTTGCGTATTTTTTGTCGGACAGTAGAAAAATATCCTTCGACCTCGTTGTGAAAACGATGTACGAAACGGGAAAAGACCTTAACCGTTCGTATCGAGAAACGGCGGAAGGCGGACTCGCAAAACTGTATAAAAAGTAAAAGATAGGGGGCATGGTCGAGTTGAAAGGGGATTTTTGTGCTCGATAGCCCCCAAAAAACAGCGTTTGAAAAAAAAGTTAAAAAAAATAAAAAAATTCCGTAAAAAGTTGAAAAAAACGCTTGACAAATATCTTGAAATAAGGTATTATATACAGGCACTTGTTAGTGCGGATGCGTTGTGGCCCAATAGCTCAGTTGGTTAGAGCGCCAGCCTGTCACGCTGGAGGTCGACGGTTCGAGCCCGTTTTGGGTCGCCACAAATGCCTTGGTAGCTCAGTCGGTAGAGCAGCAGACTGAAAATCTGCCTGTCGGTGGTTCGATTCCGCCCCAAGGCACCACCCATCGTGGTTCGTACGAGAGGCAAGCAATTGCCGGTGTAGCTCAATTGGCAGAGCAGCTGATTTGTAATCAGCAGGTTGTGGGTTCGAGTCCAATCACCGGCTCCACAACAAAAACTGAATACATGGGCAGATTCCAGAGCGGCCAAATGGATCAGACTGTAAATCTGACGTCTTCGACTTCGGTGGTTCGAATCCACCTCTGCCCACCACAATCGGCAAAGTTTGAACACACGCTATATATTTATAAACGGCGTTGCAGGCTTTGCCCAAAAAAGAGAACAAGACAATGCGTAAAGCATTGTCTTTTTTTATTCCCCAACCCAAGCACCCACCCGAAGATTAAAACGGCAGTTCGCTGTCGTCGTCAATCGGTATAAGCGTAGGTTTTGTTTGTAATTTCCCCGTAACTTTGTTTACGGGGATTTCTTTGCTTTCATCAAAGTTATATACCGCCGTTATACGTCGGCAAAATGCGCCCCAAGTTTTAGGCTCGTTTTGCTGTATGTTTGTATATTGTTCTTGTAAAGATAGATTTGACACGATATAAACCGTATCGTAACACGCTACGCGGTTGTAATGTCTGCCCCGTATTCGTATAGGTTGCCCGTCCAAATAGTCCAAGACTTCGGATATTTTGAACGAACTGCGGAACTCGTCAAGAAACAATACTTTTTCGCCGTTATAATCGTCTATCCAACCAAATTCATAGTTAGTCGTTCTATATACGTCGTCGTAGCCGTGTTTCTTAAAAACGTAACTTGTCTTTCCGCACCCAGCCGAGCCGTAAATATAGTAAACTTTCATATTACGAAATACACGCTTAAACTTGTTTTCCAAATGCGATTGTCTATATTCTTTCGCCCATTTCATAACCCTAATAAAACGGTTTCCGTGTTTTTTGGATAGGTCGTATAAAGTCATACCGTTTTCAATATCGTGCATAATATCGGTTAAATCGGAGCGTTCGCCGTCTTGTATAAATTCGCCCCACTCGTAGTATTGCGGACTTATTCTTGTTTCTTCGTCCATACAGTATTCACGGGCTTGGGAGCGTTTTCCCTTGCGCTGTTCAATATGCGCGTCCACACCGATATTTTCTTTTGATAAACACTTTTTAATTGTAGTAAACCATTTAGGTTGAGTAAATTCAAAATAGCCTTGATAATGTTCCGTCCCCGTTTCGGGAGCGCGTTCGCGTTGAAATACCGCATACCGCAAGTCCGTAACGGTGTTAAGGTATTCCAAAAATTCTTGTTCGCTTTGTACGGGGTTATTTATAGTAAAACACCAATCACGGGCTTGACTATTCTTTTTGTTTTCGTTCGTATCGTCCGTAACGGACAAATCAATTTTAATTTTATCGTCCATAAAGCCCCCGAAAAGTATAAAAGTGTTACATTGTTACGGGGTGGCGTGGTAATACTAACGCCACCGGCACACGGACGGCTGTCGCCGTCCGTGTGTTTGCCGTAGTGGTTACGGGTTGATGAGCGCAACGGGTAAAACGTAAATAAGCGTTTCGCGTTTGCGTTTTCTTCGTATTTCCGCTTGACGTTGCTTTTGTTCGCGCCGTAATAGTCTAAAATCTTTCATAAGTTCCTTTGTAACAAATTTCGTGTTCTTGTTCAAGATGCGGATTTTTGCGGTATAGTCCAAAATCACGTCGTTTGTTATTTCCTTAAAAAATCGCGGTGGTAGTTGCGTGTCGCTTTCTTTCATAGTCGAAAGTATGTCGATATTCTCAAAAATAACCGCTAATTTTTCCTTGTGTAATTCGATAAAGTCTAATTTTTCCATAAGTCCACAACCCCGTTATTTTTGTTTTCGTCTTGTTTGAAAAGCGGATAACGTTCGCACCGCGCCAACATAGCCTTTTTGTCGTTGCCCGTGATTGTGGCAAGCGTTGTATGATAGTTACCCGTCATACCGTAATAAAAGTATTCTTTGCCCGAATAACTGTCAACGCAGTTGTAAATATTTCCGTAATGCGTGTATTTGGTTTTAGTCGCTTCGCGCACGTTTCCCGTATCTTTATACCTTGCGTATTGCCGAACGCCCGAAAACTCATAACAAGTCCAAACCGTTTTTGTCAATCGTCCATAGCCGTCGTAATAGTCTTTTTTGCCTTGTACTTCTATGAGTTTATCCGAGAGCGAACGAAAGCGTTTGTCTGCGCTGTCGTCTATTTGCGTGTCAGCCCACATTTGAACGCCGACTTTTCTTTGACGTTCGATATACCGCAAAAAATAATCGGCAACCCGTTCCGCAGTCATTGACTTTCTACTGTCTAACTTGCTTTGTATTTCAGGCAAAAAGATTTTTGCATACGGGAGCAAATAACTAACTTCGTGCGTTCCGTCGTATAGACCTATTTTTTCAAACTGTAATTCCATAGAAACGCGCGGTTTATAGCCAAGCCCTTGCGCGATAAAGGTATCGTCCACAACGTAAACCAAGTGTTGAACGTGCGGAGCAAGGCTCAAATTATCCCAACCGCCAAGCCGTAAACGTTCGATTTCCTTTCTACAAATAGACAAATCTTGTATAGCGCGTGGCGGTATCATATACTCGGTTGCAAAGTGTGCAAGTAAGGTTGTTTTCCCAACACCGCGCTCCCCGACAACGTAAGTCAAATAATAGGTTTTTTCCATAATACCCCCAAACAAAAGAAATAAGGGGCGGACAAAAGCCCGCCCCCGAAAAGAGTTTATTTATCGTCCGCTTTTTTACGCCCACGTTTGGGCTTTTTAACGGGTGGCGCAACGGGCTTTGCCGTGTCGTCCTTTTTCAAGTTACCGTGAATAAAAAACGAATTACGCTTACCGATATTCCCCATATGCGCGTATGCGCTACGTTGTCCGTTACGATAGGACTTGATTTGGTCGGGGGTAAATTGCTTTGCATATTCTCGTTTTTGCTCGGTGGTGTAAGGTACATAAGGTTTGTTTTGTTCGCTCATATTTTACGCTCCTTTTAGTTTTCTTTCTTTGCAAGAGTTGCTGTCTTTTCGTCTTTCGCAAGTTTTTCCACAAGCAATTCCACAATGGTATTCATGGCGCGTGGCAAGAAATAAAAGTATTCGTCGTCGTTAAACATAGTAAGCACAACCGCGATATATTCCGCGCCGTTCTTTTCGCTTGTACGTTTTTCGAGCGAAAAACTCTTGAACGGCTCAACGCCAAGTTCGGTGCAAGTTTGGATAAGTTCGATAATCTCTTTATCACACCATACGTCAGCCGAACGCCCGTTAATAAGTTCTACACGGACAAAGTGATTTTTACCGCCACGTTTAGACGGCTTTGCTACAATCTTGATTTCCTTGACTACCTTGTTTAAGTTTTCCATTTTTTAATGCTCCTTGAAAAAATTATATTTGATACACCGCGCCGAATGTCGCGCGCCGATCCGCGCGGTGGTATCTTAAAAATGATATTTAGTTGTGTTTTTCCTTGATTTTTTCAATCAATAGCCCTATGAGTTTGAACGGCGCACATATTAGCCACCATAAGCCCTTGCCTATCCATACAATTACTTTAATTAAAAACCCGATAATCGTCGGCAAAATAGGCGCAAGCAATATCAACGCTATTATAACGACAATCAATATAAGCACGATTATCCACCAATTATTGCCGTCAAATTCTACGGGCGGTGTAATTGCGCCTACAATGTCGATAGGGTTAGACACAACAGGTATAACGTGATATACGCCGTCGCGGTTAAACGTTAATTGAATAATGTCAAAGTCCATAAATACCGTTTCTTTTGCCATATACGCCTTATCTTTTATAAGCAAGCCGTTTGTGCTTTGGCTGTCGTCAATATCAACTGCACCTGCAAAATAGTCCGTTACCGCATAACGAAATAAAAACGTTGTTTTGTCTTGCGCTTTTGCGGTATTATAGTATTCTTTGAAACCGTCAATGTCGTTTTTATCTACTAATAACGTGCTTGAAATGCCGTTATTGTCATAGGACATATCTTCGTCCTTAACCGCATAAATCGGCTCTATACCATATACGTTATTATCCGTCGGCACTTTGCCAAACAACGTAGAGAAGAAACCATAGTCGCACACTTTATCCCAAAAACCGTGATTTTGTGAGTAGGACAATAAATCATATTTTTCCGACGCGTCTATCTCTACGCAGTTGTAGCCGAGTGTTCGCCCGTCATCAACGCTATCCATAAACAAATCCGCGCTTATTTGTCCGTTTTTAATCGGCAAATATCCGTTGTTTGCGCTTTTATCGTAAGTGTATATCCATTGTTTTAACGTTTCCGTTGGTATGTTGTAATCGCTAACGCTCGTACCGCCCGTATAGAACAAGTAAGGGAGCAGCGGACATATATCCGCAGAATCGACGACAAAAGTCGATAAACCTACACTTGAATAGCAATCTACGTTGTACGACCAACCGTAATTGATTATCGTCGAATACTGCGAAGAAATCACGTTTCTATCATAACCCAAACTATAACGTAACCCGTCCGTATGCTCCCCGATATTCTTTCCAACGTAACCGTTTAACGTATCGTATATGCCTTTATCCGAAACAACCACAATAGGCGCGGTTTTATATTCGTACCACTCGGCTTTTATCTTTTGCAATTTTCCGTATTTTTCAAGTAAGGAATTATCCACGCTAAAATACACGCTGTCAAGTTGGTTTTGGTGGTCTTTGCCAGCCGAACTTGATTGTGTACGGAAATTCGTACTGTGAACGTCAAGACTTATCGTTTCTAATTCCGTAACGCTACACGTTAAATTGCTTTCCGCGTTCTCGTCCGCGCCGTAGCCCGAAACGTAACCGCTAAACTTATAACTACCGCCCACAGCGTACTCAACGGCATTTTTACTGTCTTTCGTTACCAATTCCACACCCGATATATCGTAACGGCGTTCGTTACTGTTCACACGTTGCAATATTGTTTTCCCGTCCGCGCCTTTCTTGTCAACGATTTTGAATTTATAAAAAAGTCGATAATAATTCGGCTCGGTTGATACGGAGCAAAATTTCAAATCGAATTTTTCATAGTTCGTCGGCGTTCCGTCGCTGTCGTATTTTACCGCAAGTTGAATTTTGTTACCCTTGTTTGTTGTATCAAGTTCAAGGGCTTGCGGATTGTAGAAATACACGTACAACCCGTAATTATCTTGCATATTGACCTTGAACGAATAACAGTATTCGACGAAATTGATTATTTTAGGCGATTTTATAAGCCCCGTACTGTCGAAAGGGTATTCGTTTAAGTCGAACGGTTTTCCGCCTACGTTGGAAGAACGCAAGTCGTCTAAAACGTCGGTATTGTCAAAATGAACGCCGTCATCAGCGTAAGCAAGCGCAACGCCCATATTGACAAACGAAGTGAAAAGGGTGCATAAAGTTAGTATAAACGCAAGGACGGCATAGAAAAAATTGTGTTTTCTTGCCTTAATCAAAATATGATTTCCCCCTTATCGAGAATTATATCGTACAAAGGCTCGTCAATCGAAAAATTGATTTTTACGCTTGCCGTTCCGTTATACGACGTAACCACTAACGAATACATATTTTGATACGCTTTATCTCGGCAATCGCTAATTTCACAGTCGGGATATATCGCGCCAAGTATATGATTGATACCGCCTTTTGGCTTTATCGTAAACGCCGTTTCGCTTTCTTCGATTTCAAAGCCGTTTGTTAAATCGCTTTCCGCTTGATAGGAATACACTTGACCGTCCACCGTAAAATCAAAGTTCTTGCCGTCGATTGCGTTAGGAATTACCTTGACCGAATAGCCCGAAATGTCTTTATTCAATGCGCCGAACGTGTATTTTACGTTCACTTGCGTTGGAATATCCATTGACAATTTATAGTCGTTGGCTGTCGTCATAATATCCTTGCCGTCAACCGATACGTAAAACGTTTTGAAATCGCTTGTAAAACCGCCCGTAAAATATACGATACAACCGCAAACGGCGACAAATATCAACGCTAAAACAATGTAAGAAATGATTTTTACTGTTTTCATAGTTGTTGCCCCCAAATACGCACGGCGTTAAAACGCTAATTCGTTTTCGGCTAAACTAACGCCCGTTACAACGCCGTCGTCAAAACGAACGTTAAACTCTTTCATTAAACCCGACGTTTCTTCTTTTACCCACACTTTGAAATAGCAATCGTCAACAAACGAACGGAATTTATCGTGGTAAGCGGTTGTACGACCACCGTCCATACGTTGAGTGGACGAGTAATAACTTTCGATTGACTTAATCGTGTTAATCGTCAAAACGCCTTGCGAATAACTAACCGTAATAAAATTGTCTTTCAAACTGTCAAGCGTTACGGTTTGGTCAGACGTATCATACCATTTATCGTTACCGCTTGCGTTGTAGTGTTCCATATAGCCGAGAACAACCGAGCCGACACCGTTTACACCGCACGAAACGCTATTGAATTGACTGCCAACGCTCCCCAAAGGGTTTGTAAGCGACACGTTGAAAGTGTAGGTTTGCCCGATACCGACTTTATATTCGCCGTTTGTTTGAGAGATAGAGCCGTTTAACACAATATCCGCAGGCATACCGACAAAGGTTACAACACAAGTTGCCGAATATCCGTTTTCGCGCGTGGTTGCCGTAATAACGATAGTTCCCGTAAACGCTTTATAACACGTTACGGTTGCAACGTTGCTCCCGTCCGACGTAGGCGTTACGCTTACATAGTCCGTTACGTTTTCCGTTTTTCCGTCGTCGCCCCAATCAATAGACCAATCGACGGCTTTGTTTTCCGCCGTTTCGGGTAAAACGGTAGCCGTCAGCGTTTTGCTTACCGAATTTTCTACCGCCGTAGCCGAAGAACGCATTGACAGCATAACGTATTCCGTGTTTGCCATTTCAGCCGTAAATTCGTTTTGAACGGCTAACGCATTTTCCGTCTTATCCGTCTTGTTCATAAATAACGCCGTAACCGCACCGACCATTAAAGTTGCAATAAGCGTGAACGATACCGCCCATTTCCAAAAGTGTGATTTTTGTTTGTATATCTTGTTGTTATTCATAGATACCCCCAAATTGATTTTTTTCTTTGTTTTCTTTTAAGCCCGTAAAATACGCGCTTATTTGTTTTTCATACCGTTTCGTCATAGTTTCCGTTATGCGCTCGATTATCTTTTCTTGCTCGTCCGTCATACCGTTTTTGTTCAACTCACTAACCTTAACGTATAGTGGAACGTTTATCATCATTGAGCCGTCCGTGTTTCGTAACGCGATATACGCAACCTTTTGAAAATTCTCTTGCGCCATACTTTACCTCTTTTCCGTAAACGGATTTTCTTTGCCCATAGCAGACCAATCTATCATTTTAGCGGATTCGTCCGCGCCAAAATAATAGACAAAACGCCGTGCCGTTTCTTCGCTAACCGTTTCGCCGTTCAACAATTTTTCTATTTCCGCTTGACTTACGCACATTTCTTGCGCTAATATCGCCGTAGAAATCGAATACTTGTCTAAAAAGGCTTGTAGCAGTTCTTTTTTGACTTTCATTGTTTTGCACCCCCGTTTTTTAGTAGGCAGTTTTTTTTTGCCTCTACCTATAAGCACGAAAACGGGGGTGTGGCAAGGTTTTTTATAAAAATTTTTTCAATTTTTTGTAAATCGTCGCTAATTGTTGGGATAATGCTTGGTGTGATACGCCCGTTTGTCTTGCTATTTCCCGTAAACTCAAATCGTTATAAAACACCTTTTCTATTAAAGCCCGTTGCTTGTCCGAAAGATAAGAAAGGGCGGTTTTTATACGTTCGTCGTTCGTCTTTTCTATAAACGCGGAAAGCGGATCACCGCTGTCGTGGTCCGCTATATCCACGCCTTGCTCCATAAGATATTCAAGCGAAATATGCCGTCGCGTTTCTTTCCAATGATTGCGTTTTTCTTCTTGCAATAATTCCAAATGCAAAGCGTATAACTCGTCCGTAATGCTTATTTCTTTTGTCGTGCCGTCGTTAAATTTGTATTGAATTGTTTTCATTATAAATCGCTCCCGTTTTTAGATTTGAAATTGATTGATTCCAAACCCAAAACGGGGGCGCACGACTGCGGTTATACGCCTTTTGCGCGGAATTTTTTGCACGCAAAAAAACGCGTTTTACGTTAGACCTTTTTACTTGTCTTTTGTAAAACGCGTTCGTGTTACTATTAAGTTGTTTATGTAAAGAGCCGTTTTTATTTAGCCCGTTTGTTCGTGTTCGCTACTTCGTACATAAAGTAGCGAAAGCGTGTTTGACCAACGCATAAAACCCCCGAAAAACGTTTAGATTTTTCAGCCTTTGCATATCATTTCTTTTTCCGTAATATCATAAAATAGGGGTTTACTTTCGTTTACGTTATGAATAAAAAAATATGCGGTGGACGATTTGCGCACCGCAGTATTTTTCTTTCAAGTCTGTTCGTGTTGTTCGCGTAGCAGGCTTTTTCTATTTTTTAGCGTTATCGTTTACGAAAAAACTATGTCAACGATAACGTTTAGTAAGATTTTCGTAACCTTACAATATTATATCTCCGTCGTTGCAGGTTACTTTTGTTAAACTCGAAGAAACCAGCCACTCTTCATCTTTCTCTATACCAGTCCAGTCGATTGTAGAACCTTCAAAATCTATACTTGTAAGCTGGTCGCAACCTCTGAACACCGAATCTCCTATTTCTTCTAAGTTTAAGGTTAATTTCACACTTGTCAAATTAGAACAGCCTGCAAAAGTAAAATCTTCAAGAACATCAACGTTCCAAGGCAATTCTATGCTCGTTAATGCTGTATTGCTAAACGCAGAATAACCAATACTTTCAATCAAACAATTCCAACCTTGGGGGAATACCACCGCCGTAAGACTTGAACAGTAGTTAAATGCAGTATTTCCAATCGTTACTACACCCGTACCAAAAGTTACGCTCGTTATCTTCTCATTATATTCAAACGCGCTATCCGCAATCGTTGTTACAGACGAAGGGATTTCAAAGAACGAATTTTCCTTGCCACACGGGTAATCTAATAAAGTCGTACCGTCTTTTGAATACAACACCCCGTCAACAGATTTGTACGTTTCGTTGTTTTCTTCTACGCGAAATTCTTTAATAGAACTATACATTGAAATTCTTCCGTCAATATAGGTTACGGACGTTGGAATGGACAACGTCGTTAAATTTTTGCTATTCAAAAAAGCGTGGTAACCAATACTCGTTACGCCTTCGGGTATCGTTATATTCGTCAAAACGTTTCCGTTAAAAGCAAACTTTTCTATTTCCGTTACGCTATCAGGAATGATAAACGAACTTTCGGTTTGCCCAGGCGCGTACCGAATAAGACGGCTAACGTCTTTGGTGTACAAAGTATTATCAATAACTGTAAATTCCGTATTTTCTTCTGGAACATAAAACGTAGCAAAATGTTCGGAAGTAAGATTATCAAACGCCCAATCGTCAATTTCTTTAATGTTTTTACCGAGCGTAAGACTTACAAAATAAGGATGTGGAGTCATTGCAAATGCGGAAGCCGATATTTTTGTAACGGGAAGTCCTTTATATTCGTCAGCAATACGGATATTCGCGTCGTTACAAGTTCCACAACCCGTCATCATATAAGAAGTGCCGTCCTCGTTTAACTCATAAATAAGCCCTTCGCTTTGCACGGAAGGCATTGCAGGGATAAGATTAGGATCTTGCCCTGGTTTATCGTCTGGCGGATTGCCTTGATTACAACCTGCAAACAAAATACCCGTTATACACATACAAATTGCGAGTAGAATGACAGATAATTTTTTCATAGATAAAATCTCCTAAAAAATTTTTTTATATAATAAAAAACCACTTAACAGACGGGCGCAAAACGCCCACCGCTAAATGGCTTATTTATTCCTATTAAATTGCAAACGAAAAGAGGGCGGATTGCGCTATGCGCCCGTCGGTCTAAATGTTTATACCCGAAAAACATAAACAATC
>JAFQGG010000036.1 GCA_017415505.1 Clostridia bacterium | reverse complement strand
TTTCATTGCGGGAGCAATTTCACCCGCGTTGGGCGGATTTCATTCGGCGTAGCCGAATTTCATTAAAACTTAACCATGGTTAAGTTTTTTGGCTTTCCCTGACGGGATTAACGCTCCGCATATGGCGCAACCTGCGGTTGCTTGACTTGGGTTTACTTCGCCTATCGGCGCGCTTGACAGCGGGTCTTGGGCTTCGCGCCCAAACCGCGCAAGGAACTTCGTCCCTTGACCCATATTTGGGTTTTCCCTCAACTTCGAGCCGAGCGAAGTAAAACGGTGCAAGGCAGGCTAAGCCTGCACATAGTTTTATCTATCCTTCTTGGTCGGGGTACTACACCGCCGTTTTGACGGCTTTTTTGCTCTTACGAACATTTTCAAGACTTACCAACCGTAAACGAGCAAGGAAAAACGCAAGCTCGACGACGAAACGCGAAGCGCCCCGTTTACCGACACACTTCGAACCGAGCGAAGTAAAACGGTGCAAGACACGAGCAAGACAAGGCGGACGAGGCTTTTCCGACGGGAGTTTACTAATCGTAAACGAGCAAGGAAAAACGCAAGTCCAACGCCGTATTGCGAAGTGGATTCTCCGTTTTACAGTTTTACGGTTTTACACTTTAATGATAGTCCCCAACTTCTCCCCACACACCGCTTTCACGATAGAGTTTTCTTCGTTCAAGCCGAACGCGAGCGTGGGTACGTTGTTTTCCATGCACATCGTTGCCGCCGTGAAGTCGATTACTTTTAAGCCACGGTTCAATATGTCCGCGTAGCGCAATTCTTCGTATTTTCTTGCGTACGGGTTGGTTTTCGGGTCGGAGTCGTAAATGCCGTCCACGTTCTTTGCCATGAGCAGTACGTCGGCGGAAATTTCACACGCGCGGAGCGCCGCCGCCGTGTCCGTCGAACAGTACGGGTTACCCGTTCCGCAAGCGAAAATTACGATTCTGCCTTGTTCGAAGTGACGAAGCGCCTTTCTCAAAATAAACGGCTCGGCAAGCGATACCATATCGAGCGCCGTTTGCACGCGTACGGGTACGCCGCGTTGCTCGATCGCGTCCATCATGGCAAGCGAGTTCATGACCGTCGCCAACATACCCATGTGGTCCGCCGTCGTTCTATCCATGTTCGTGCCCTGTCTTCCGCGCCAGAAGTTTCCGCCCCCGATCACGAGCCCTACCTGCACGCCCATGTTATGAACTTGTACGATTTGCTCCACGACGGGCGCAATGACTTCGTGATTCAGCCCGAATCTGTCGTCGCCCGCAAGCGCCTCGCCCGAAAGTTTGAGCAATACTCTTTTATAAATAGGTTGCATTCGTCCCTTCCTCCTCGTTTTACGCGCCTTTTTTCACGCGCAATCTTTCATTTTATCTATTATACCATATTTTTGCAAAGAAAGCTATACTTTTAAGGAATTTTTGGTGAAATTTCCGAAAAATTTTTCCAAAAGAAAACCGTGGGCGGTTTGCCCACGGTGGTTTCCTTTTTTTCGATTATTTTTTCGCCGCAGCTACTTGTTTCGCGACTTCTTCGCTCAAATCTTCGCTCTTCTTTTCAAGACCTTCGCCCATGATATAGAACGCGAATTTGTTGATGCTCGTGCCAGCCGATTTCAAAAGGTCGGAAACTTTCTTGGAATCGTCTTTGATGAACGCTTGTTCGAGCAAGCAGTTCTCTTCGTAGAACTTCTTGATTCTGCCCATAACCATCTTTTCCGCGATTGCTTCGGGCTTGCCTTCGTTCATTGCTTGTTGCTTCAACACAGCCTTTTCCTTTTCAAGCGTTTCTTCGGAAACTTCGTCCTTGCAAAGGTATGCGGGTTTCGTGAACGCGATTTGAAGGGTGATATCGTGCGCCGCTTCTTTCGCCGCGTCGGTAGCTTCGCCTGCCATGTCCACGATTACGCCGAGCTTACCGCCGAGGTGGATATAGCTTGCGAGGAAGCCGTCCGTTTCATAACGAACGAATCTTCTTACCGCGATCTTTTCGCCGATAATTGCGATTTTGCTCTTCAAATATTCTTCCGTGGAAGCCGCGTCCGCGCAAGCGAGCGTGAGAAGGCTTTCTACCGTCGCGGGGCTATCCTTTACGATAACTTTGGAAACTTCCGTTGCGATTTCGGTGAATTGAGGGTTCTTCGCTACGAAGTCGGATTCGCAGTTAAGTTCCACCAAAACGCCTACTTTGCCGTCGATATAGCTGAACACGATACCTTCCGCAGCGATACGGGAAGCTTTCTTATCCGCTTTCGCAATTCCTCTTTCTCTCAAAAGGTCCGCCGCTTTCGCCATGTCGCCGTCAGCGTCCGTCAATGCTTTTTTGCAGTCCATTACGCCTGCGCCCGTCTTTTCGCGGAGCGCCATTACGTCTTTTGCCGTGAATGCCATAATATTTTTCTCCTTATATAATAATATTTTGAAAGGCTCGTCCGATTTTGACAATCGGACGAGTGTTTTTTCGTTACGCGTTTTCTTCTACGGAAGCAACTACTTCTTCGATAGAAACGGGTTCTTTGTCTTCTTCCGCGATAGGCGCAACCGCTTCTTCGCCTTGGTTCGCTTCGATTACCGCGTTTGCGATAACGGAAGAGATAAGCTTGATCGCGCGGATAGCGTCGTCGTTACCGGGGATCACGTAGTCGATTTCGTCGGGATCGCAGTTCGTATCCGTGATCGCTACGATCTTAATACCGAGCTTCTTCGCTTCTTTGATCGCGATATCTTCGTTGTGGGGGTCTACCACGAACATAACGCCGGGCATAGACTTCATGGTCTTGATACCGCCGAGGTTCGCTTGCAACTTGCCCATTTCTTTCTTCAAAAGCATAACTTCTTTCTTGGGCAACGCTTCGAAGTCGCCGTTCGCTTCCATAGCTTCGAGCTTTTCAAGGCGTTCTACGCGACTTCTCATCGTCTTAAAGTTGGTAAGGCAACCGCCGAGCCAACGGGAGTTCACGTAGTACTGACCGCAACGCTCCGCTTCTTCGCGGATTGCTTCTTGCGCTTGTTTCTTCGTACCGACGAAAAGCACGCTCTTGCCCGCTTTTACGCTTTCGCATACGAATGCGTACGCTTCTTCGATAAGGTTTGCCGTAACCTGCAAGTCGATAATGTGAATATCGTTTCTTGCCGCGAAGATGTACTTCTTCATTTTGGGATTCCACTTTCTCGTCTGATGACCAAAGTGTACGCCAGCTTCCAAAAGCTGTTTCATAGTGATAACTGCCATAATTCAAACCTCCGTTTAACCTCCTCGCCTTGCGTTTGGCTCGCAACGACGCCCGCATGAAAAGTAGTATTTACGGGCACGGATTGCGCACAATGAGCGAGTGTGAATTTTTAGCTATATTATTTTAGCACAAAGCGCAACGCTTGGCAAGCTATTTTGCACGCTTTTTGCCTATTTTTTTCTATTTTTTCGCTTTTTTTAGCGTTTTTTGGGATTTATATAGACAACAACCCCACTGCGAGCGCGCCCACGGCGATTCCAAGCCATTGCCACCACTTCATTTTCTCTTTGAATACGAACAGGGAAAACAGGGTGACGATTGCAAGACCGCCCACCGCGATTACGGGATATACGAGGCTGGGCGAAAGCACGCTCGTGGCAAGCTTCATTACGCAAACATTCAACAGCAAATTGCTCACCCCGCCCGCGATCGGGTACGCGATAGACGGCGAGCGCAAAACGCGTTTATGCTCCGTTTTGTCGCCGTAAAGATACAGCGCGACGCAAACGGCGAGCGATACCAAGGTCGCGAACGACATAAGCATATTGCCGTGCCGTCCGTCGAACGCCGTTTGTTGGGAGCGTTGGATAATCGTACACCCCGCGTTACCCACGAACGCGCAAACGGCGGAAAGCAACCAACCCCAAGAGAATTTATTCTCTTCGCCCTCCTTTTGCTCGCCCTTGTACAGGCACAAAAACAGCGATATAAAAACGAGTACGAGCCCTACGCCCACGGGCGCGGTAAATTTCGCGTCCCAAAAGATAAAGCCCCAAACGGTCGTGCCGATTAGCGAGGTTTGCACGAACAGCGAGGTGATCGTAACCGGACCTTTCAAGGCGTATACCAGCCCCACTACGCCCACGGCGTAGCTAACGCCAAAACCGAGCGCGTACCAAAGCACGCGCGCGTCGAAGGAAAAATCGAAGGCGTATAACACCGTCCAAATCAACCAAACGACGATTGCGTAAACGAGATTGTACAAACCCGTTTTATCCCCGTGCTTGCGGTTGTAAAAAGATGCGAAAATATTGGCGGAGGAAACGAATCCCACCGCCCCTATCAAGTATAAATACGGCATAGTTTATCAATCGTCCAAGCGCATTGCTTGATCCGCGTCCTCGAAGTCTTCGTATTGATTGCAAAACTCCGCGAACACTTCGTCGAGAAGCTGTTCGTCCTCGATGGGCAAAAGCAGGTCGTTTTCGCTGTCCAAAAGGAAAATGACAACCTCGTCTTCCTCTTCTTCCGTTTCCGGTTCAGCGATTTGGAATACGCAGTACATTGCGCCCTTGTATTCAATGGTCGCGATATGCAGGTATTTCTCTACGTTGCCCTCGTCGTCTTCCAATTCTATGATACGCTCTTCTTCGTCGTCGTAAATTTCGTCCTTTGCCATGATTTTTTTCTCCTTTTTGCTTTTATTTTTCTCTCTTTCGAGATAGCTTTCTAAAATATACGAAGCCGCGATGGAATCGATCGTCTTTTTGCGATCCCCGCGCTTGACCCCGCCCATGATTTGCGTGTCGCGCGCCTGCATGGTGGTGAACCGCTCGTCCTCCAAGACGATCGGAAGCTCCGTTTTCGTCTTCAACGCCTCGATAAAATCGCGCGTTTTCACCGTTTGCACGCTCTCCGTACCGTCGAAGTTGACGGGCATACCGCACACGATTACGCCCGCGCCCTTGTCCAAAGCAATCTTTGCCACCGCTTCCACGTCCGCCCAAAAACTTTTGGTGCGGAAATAGGTTTCGCAGGGCATTGCGTACTCGTTGAACGGGTCGGACACGGCAACGCCGATTCTTTTGTCGCCTATATCAAAGGCAATCGCTCTTTTCTTCATACTGCTATTATACCACAAAACGGAAAATTCGTCTATCGTTTGCGCGGGCGTTTTCCGTTTTTCTCCGTTTGCATTTTACTCAACGCGCTCCGTCGCAAGCTCGACGTATTCTTTCAACTTACTTTGCAACGCTTCTTTGTCAATCAATTTGAGCTGGTACTCCGAAACCATCGTCGGGGAAAGCGATCGGCTCAATGCAAACTCTACCACTTCGTCGTCTTTTTTTGCACACAAAATCACTCCCACGCTCGGGTTTTCGTGCGGTTTTTTGATTTCTCGGTCCAACGCTTCCAAATACAAATTCATTTTTCCCACGTACTCGGGCTTAAATTCACCTATTTTCAATTCAAAAGCAACCAAACAGGAAAGCCCCCTGTGGTAAAACATTAAATCCACGTAGTAATCGTGATTGCCAACCTGCAAGCGGTACTCTTGCCCAATGAAAGAAAAATCCTTGCCGATTTCCAAAATGAAATCTTTTAGATTGCGCACGATAGAAGCCTGTAAATCTTTTTCGGAAACGGCTTCGGGTAAATCTAAAAACTCCAACGTATAGGTATCCAAAAAGATATTCCCCGTAGCGCGCTTTGCCCCCGAAATTTGCGCGGGCACGGGCTTTTGAGAAAGCATATACCGCTCGTAATACCCGCTTTCGATTTGTCGCGCAAGCTCACGCTTGCTGTAACGCTCTTTTACGCAAAGCGACATATAAAAATACCGCTCTTCCGCACTTTTGCATGCGGACATAATTTGTAAGTGATTCGTCCAACTCAATTGTGTCACCAGCGGTGACACTTTTTCCTCGTCTTTGTATAACTCGTAAAATTGCTTCATGCGGTACAGCCCGCGACGGGTAAAACCTTTTAATTGCGGGTATCTTTTCCCTATAAAATCGGCAAGCCCTTGCACGTACGATTCCCCGTAAACGGCGTTTTTTGCCTTTTCGCTTACGAACTTCCCTACCTGCATATACATGAGAACGAGCTCTTCGTTTACTTTTTGATACGCGCGTTCTTTGGCGGCTTGGATAATTTCCACGACTTCGTTGTAAATTCCGCTTTCTATCTCCCGCATTGCTGCGCCTCCCCGTCGTTATACTATAAATAGTATACCATAAAACGCAACACTCGTCTATCGTTTGCGCGGGCGTTTTTCGTTTTTTCTCGTAGAAAAACGCCCGCGCGCGTATATTCCCGCCGTTTTTTCGCATACTGAAATTATAAAATCGGGACACGCTCCCAAGTAGGAGGAAAAAATGGAAAAATTTGCAATCGGACTCGTCGTCGGCGGGCTTGCGGGCGCGGTACTCGCGACGAATAATTATAAAATGCGCACGCTCGTGCGCAAAGGTCAAGAAGAAATGCAAGCCAAGCTGGACGCTTTGATGGACGAAAAAATCCGCGACATGGAAGACGGCGCGGACAAAATCGCGCAAAAAGCGCAAAAGACCGCAGAAAAAGCCAAGGAAAAGGCGGAAGAAATCAAGGAAAAAGCCACGAAGAAAAAAGAAGAAAAATAACGAAACGAAAGACGGAAGCACGCGAGTGCTTCCGTCTTCCGTTTCGTCTAATATTCTTTTACGGTTTTTCAACCGCAGGAGAATCAATATACTTTAACGTCGTCAACGATTACGCTGAGTTTATCTTTGCCCATCGAGTTCTTGTTCGCCCAAAGCGTCGTACCCGTGTTGATACCCTTGTCGTTGATTTCGTAACCGTTTACTTTCGTATTCGTCACGGTCAAGGTATAGCTCGTGCCGTAATCGTTACCGATTTCGATTGCCGCTTTCAAATCCGCAAGCCCGCCTTTATCGTTGAATACGCAACGGTTTACCGTCAAATTGGTGTCCACCGTACCGTACAGGAGTATCGCCTTACCGTCCGAGTTAAACGTACAGTTATTGAAGGTTACGTTGGGCGCGCCCCACGTCCAAATATTGTACACGTCGCCCGATACGTTGAAGGTACAGTTATTGAACGTGCTGTTCCCGTAAAGGGTATACGTACCGTTAATCGTACAGTTGTTGTACGTCCCACTCATTCTTGCGTAACCGATATACGTGGAGCTGTTCGTCGTAATCGTAACGTTTTCAAAAGTTACCGTCGAACCGTCGAAGCCGTAGTCGCAGTTTTCACCGCCCGTACCTACTTTCGTTACGGCAACGTTCGTTTCGCCGTTGCCGACAACCGTTAAGGTTTTACCTTGCGCAGCCGAGGGAACAATGAAATCACCCGAAGACAGGCGAATCGTCGTTTCTCCAAGCTCAATAACCTTAGCAAATTGTGCGTTGTTTCTTACGATATACTTACCGTTCGCGTCAAAATTAAGCTCGTCGTCAAAACCGAATTCGATAATTCTATCGGGATTGCTTGCAATAAATACGTTATCGTTTCCGTAAATGCTAAGATTCAACGTATCGTCTTTCACACCCTTATTGCCATTATCTTTATCCGAGTAGATGTGTACCCAGAACGCACGGCTTACACCATCAAGTTTCGTGTTTTCAATCGTAACGTTGTTCATACCGCTACCGTTATTGAACACGCGTACGGGAATGTAGGAAGATTTCACGTGCGAATTCGTCACGTTCAACGTTACGTTCGTAGCGTTCACAAGATCGATTGCATACGCCATATCCGAACCGCCGAAGTTTTCCAATTTCGCGTTTTCCACGTTCAACGTTCCGTTAAACGCCACGTAGAAGATTTCCGTACAACCGTTCCAACCAAAGTTGTCGCCCTTGTGCTCATAGGCAATCGTACCGTTCTTCACGGTAAGCGTACCTCTAACGTCGAACATAACTTCGTTATCCGCACTCGTGAGATTCCCATCGTCATTCTTATCCGCATCGTCGGAAACGCCCAAAATCGAGTAACCGTTCAAGTCCACCGTTGCTTCCACGCCCTCGAAAACTGTAATCGTTTCGTCTGCATCCAACTTAACGTCGGAAGTCAAGGTATACGTACCGCCTTCTTTCAAAACATCCACCAAAGATTTTCTTACTTCTTCATTCTCCGCGATTTGCGTTACTACGATTTCGCAAAGGTGAGAAGCGGTATAGGTAATTTCACCGTTTGCAACCACAGCCGAAGCCATAAGCTCGCTGTCATGGAAAACGTACACCGTTTCACCGTTCGCAAACACGGAAGTGTCTACGGGTAAAGTAATCGTCAAGTTACCAGCAACATTCCCCGAAAGATCAACGATTTCACCGTTTTGGTCGAGAATTTCCACCGTTTCGAAGGTAAGCGCATTATTCGTCGCGTCCGTTTTCGCTTCGCTATGTACAAGCGTAAGGCTCGTCACGTCCGCGGGTAAGCTTCCCACAACCGCGGCGGGCATTTCAACACTCGCCGTTTCCGTTTCAAGAATTACGTTTTTAGCCTCGCCCGTACTTACGTTTATGGGAAGGGAAACGTTCGCGCCCTTATCATAATCGTTACCAAAGCTATCTTCTTCCGCTTCGAGTTGCGTTGCCACTACGTTGATACCGAGGTTAATCGTAGGAACGGGTGCGTTCTTCGCATGGTTAACTACGTTCCCCGTCGTTTCGGGCATATACACGATCAAGGTCGCGTATTCGCTCGTTTGCGCTTCAAGACTGCTCGCGTTGGAATAGCCCATGGCAACCGTCGTCGTTTCCGTCGTGTCCGCCATTGCTTCCGCGCGGTTTGCATACGTAAATTCCGTCGCCGAGTTCACTACGTCGAAGTATATGTAGTCGGAAAGCTCGAACGGATCGCCGTATACGTTCGTGGACGGCGTTTCGCTCGCCACGTTTACGCCAAGCTTATACTTAAAATCCAACGAACCTGCGTTGGAAACCTTCAAATACACCACTTCCGTGTGTCCCGGTTCCCATAAATCACTTTGGAATACGTTCGTATTCTCGTCTACCGTCGTCCAACTCGTCGTTTTGGAATTTCTATATTCCAATTCCACGTCGAGATTGCCCGACTTGATGACGTTATTGCTACTCGTTACGGAATCCGTAAACCAAGCAAACGTCGTGCCTACAAGCATGGAACAGCTCAAAGTCATTGCGACCGCGCCCATTACCAATGCTTTCAACCGTTTATTTTTTGCCATAAAAACCTCCTACAAAAAAAATTATTATTAAAGTATTCTATGTACTTTGTCTTCACATTATATCACACCCCCCCCCCCCCCCCCATTGTCAAGCATTTTAATATCTTTTTACAAAATTTTTAGAAAAAGATATAGGC
>JAFQGG010000035.1 GCA_017415505.1 Clostridia bacterium | reverse complement strand
TTTCTGCATCCTTCGTGTCAATTTGGAATTTATTAGTCCAATACTACGGATTTTTTCTTTCCGTTCTTATTTTTTGGATACTCTCTGATACGGATAACAAAGTCAAGGTTGATAGCTTCAATCTTGCCGTCCTTTTCCACAAGAATTGCTCCATCAGTAACTTCTTTTATTACGCCCCCATACTGATGGCTTCCGTCAAAAGAAGAGATAATGCACTCTTTTTCAATAAATTTTGCTGCAAGCTCTTTCATTTCTATATTTCCTCCTGTTTTTCTTTTTTCTATTATTTTTCTTACAATTACAGCTTTCCGTCGATTGCGGAACAGAATAAATATGATAATCCATAGGAAGATTATCGGTATGTATGTTGATGGATTCAATCTATCACCTCCGAAAATATAGGTCAATTGTTTATATACTGAACACCAACATTGTCCGTTGTTGTAAATCCTGCATTTTTGAAAGTCTTTTTATCGCTAACACAATAAACATAGTTTCCGTTTTGAGCAAGAATGTAATAGTCGTCGGAATATAGTTCACAGTACAGTTCAAAAATTTTCGCAGAATCTTCAGCAGATAGTCCATATACTATATCAATAAATTTGCTTTCTTTTTGTGCTATAACGCGGTCAACAACCAAATCAGAGCCTTCAACAGTAGTTTGCGTTTTAATTTGATAGCCCTTATCTTCTAAATTTTCTATGAGAATTTCTCGTTTTGGAACGATTTTGTCGGGATCGGGGACGCCGTTTGTATTCGTAGAATCACCACAACCAACAAAGCACACGAGTAATAGTGCTGATATAATTATTGCGATAAGCCTTTTCATTTTTCGCCTCACTGTTTGCAATACCACTCCATAAAAGCGGATGTGTTATCTTCGCTGACATAGTTTTTGTCGTTCTTCAAAAGATAAAGCATTCGCTCATCTTCTTCCGTCCTATCTTTTTTGGAATCTATTCCTTTTGTCAGCATATTTATCATAAACTTATTGATTCCACGGAGCTTGGTCTTATCCATACCGCCCTGCATAGTGAAAAGCGGAATTTCTTCGGAAAGAGCGTTTGCCTTACGAACTTCATCAAGGGCAGTTCCGGTATCGCAAAGACCAACGGCACAAATGGCAGAAATCTTGTATTTCTTCGCCGCCTTTTTGTATCCCTTGATTCCGTTGGCAAATAGCCAACCAAGATATATAATCTCCGTTCCGCTTGACAACTGTTTTTGGGCTCCGCTCAAAGCATATACGGGCAATCCCGTTTTTTCACCAAGTATTTTCGCATACTCAGCGGTATGTCCTGTATTAGATGTATAAACAATAGTTTTCATTTTCCCTCCAAATTAAAAAGTGCGTGACCGAAGCCACGCACAAAAAACGCAAACTCCGAGTCGCTAAACTAACCTTAAATAGAGCAGAAACAATTCTGCGTATCTACCAAGTGGAATCTGCATTTTTATCAAATCCAATAAGTAGAAACGCAAAAAGGGTATAGTATCCCCTTGTAATAACAAAAGAATTGTTTGCGTTCATTACTCTATTTAGTTAGTTTAGCAGAGTTATTATACCACTAATTTGTGAATAAATCAAGTGTTTTTCGCCATTTTTGAGATCGACGATAAAAAATTTGGCATCGGATATTTCACCGATGCCTGATTCGCTGTTTTGATATTATTCTTCGTCCTTTTGCACCTCAATTGTCAGCCTCGCTCCAAGCTTGAAGGCATACTCGAAGATGGCTGCTTCGGCAAGGCTTACGTATTCATCCCAGCAATCGTGGAACTTTTCGAAGATCTCCTTCTGCTCGTCGGTGAAGGTCTTTGCCAAGTCCTCGTGATGCCTTGCCATGTATCCGAGTAGCTCCTTCATCTCCTTTGAGTTGTTTCGGCTGTCCTCTTGCGGAATGATGTTGCCGTGCCATAGCTCTTTTATCATACTTTTCATGTGTTGTACCTCCTGTTAGCACAACAACATACCACAGAAGAGAGAGAAAGTCCAGCACTTTTACGAAAATAAATCCGAGCTTTTTTCGTCGGGCTTTTTCTTTGCTTACAGCGATGCAATTTTTGCGTTTTGATACAGTCTTTCTTCGGTCGGCTGCAGTAGCATTGATTTCCTTCTTTTCTCTGCGAGGCGTTTTCTTTCGTCTACTGCACATCAATTTTTGCGTTTTGAGCAAAGGTGGTTGACTAATCTCCTGAAGTATGGTATACTAACGGCAGAAGAAAAACTCGACACGGGTGAACCGTTTAGTCACCTGACGGTATGAGTTTGCTATAATCGCGGCTTGGTTTGTTGGTTCGGATTGTGGCTTGACCACATCTTTGACCATCTACGGCTTCGGACTACGTGGAAACAGTGTTGACAAGAGCACGCATTAGCACCGTTTTCGGACACGAAAGCCCCGAAAAGCCTTGTAAATCAAGGAAAAAATCGGCTCAGATTTCTTCGGGACCAAGAGGTCGTGGGTTCGAATCCCGTCGCCTCGACCAGAAAAAACGACAGGTTTCGACCTGTCGTTTTTTCAACGAAATTCGCCTTCGGCGAGTGAAATTTGGCTTCGCCAAGTGAAATAGCTTCGCTGTGAAATATTTGCTTTGCAAATGTGAGGAGGCGAATTTCATTTCACATCGAACAAAGTGAGATATTTCACGATTTCCGTAAGGAAATTATTTCACATTCGGCAACGCCGAATATTTCACTAAAATCGGTTTGAGTTCGAATCCTTAATGCAATCCTCGAAAAATATCTTTTTCGTAGCCTTTATACAAAAACACGGCGTAACCCTGTGGTTGCGCCGTGTTTTTGTATAACGTAATTCCGAAAAACGGAATTACGTTATACAAGGAAAGGGGAGAAAAATTTTTCTCCTTTTCTCTTTGGGAAAACGGCGGGCGAATTTATACAAAAATGAGAAAATTTTCAAGATTGCATTGTCGTACGCTTGACGAAAAGCAAAAATTTTGCTACAATAGTAGGAGTAAGGAAGAGCAGTATGGTTAAAACGAACGGAAAAAAGATATTCGATTTGCTCGGCGCGGACGCCGTGTTTACGACCTGTGAATATTTGAAACGGTATCTTACGGGCTTTCTCACCGAGGGTGGTTTCGTGCTCGTGGATAAAGACGGCACGAGGCTTTTCACCGACGCGCGGTATACGGAAGCAGCGGAAAAACTCTTCGTCGGTACGGAAGTGACCGTGGTGGAAACGGGCAAACAGCGGGCGACGGACGTTTTACAAGGCTATAAAAAAATAGCGATTCCGTTCGCGCAAACTTCTTATCCCGAGTATCTCAAATTGAGCGAAACGGGCGCGGAATTTATCGACGCTACCCCCGCGTTTGAAAACGCCATGAGCGTGAAAAACGAGTGGGAAATAGAAAATATCGCCAAGGCTTGCGATATAGCGGAAGAAGCGTTCTTACAGCTTTTGCCCGATATTAAAGAGGGCATGACGGAAACGGAAGTGGCTGCGCTTCTCGAATACAATATGCGCAAACTCGGCGCGCAAGGCGTATCGTTCGATACGATCGTCGCGTTCGGCGCGCACGCGGCTGTTCCGCACCATGAAACGGGTACGGCGAAGCTTGCGTTCGGGGACGAAATCTTGATTGATTTCGGTTGCCGTATCAACGGATACTGTTCAGATATCACCCGCACTTTCCTGTTCGGGGACGATAAAAAGCACGAGGATTTCAAAAAGGCGTACGAAGCGGTGCTTGGTGCGCACGAGCTTGTGAAAGCGCGTTTGGTAAGCGGTATGACGGGTAAAGAAGCGGACGCGATTGCCCGCGATTACTTGACGGAGCAAGGCTACGGGAAACTGTTCACCCATTCGCTTGGGCACGGTATCGGATTGAATATTCACGAATTTCCTTCCGTTAGCCCCAAGGGCGAAACGACGCTCGTGGACGGCATGGTATTCTCGGACGAGCCTGGCGTGTACGCAAAGGGCGAATACGGAATCCGTATTGAGGACACCGTAACGCTTCAAGACGGCAAAGCGGTAAGCTTTATGTCCAAGACGGATAGAAAACTTATCGTATTATAAAGACAAAAAATAAAAATAATATAAAGTGTTACAAGGAGATAAATTGTATGGCACAAATTTTGGCAGGCGATATTCGTAAAGGCGTAACCTTCGAATACAAGAGTGGCGTTTACACCGTTACCGAATTCCAGCACGTAAAACCCGGCAAGGGCGCGGCGTTCGTAAGATGTACGCTTAAAAACGTGGTTACGGGACAAGTTTTGTCTAACGAAACCTTCAACCCCACGACCAAGCTTGAAACGGCGCAGGTAGAAACGAAGAAGATGACCTATTCCTACTTCGACGGCGAATTCTACGTATTCGTAGACGAAGAATGGAACCAAGAAAACCTCACCTTCGATCAAGTGGAAGACGCGTTGAAATATATCAAAGAAAACGACACCGTTACCGTGAAATTCCTTTACGGCAAGGCGTTCTCCGTTGAACCCGAGAACTTCGTGGAATTGAAAGTTATCGAAGCTGAACCGGGCGTAAAGGGCAACACTGCTACCAACGTTATGAAGAACGCGAAGGTGGAAACGGGCGCGATCATTCAAGTGCCTATGTTCGTAGAAGAGGGCGAAACGATCCGTATCGATACGAGAACGGGCGAATACATGAGCCGCGTTTAATCGCTTTTTTCCCATACGGCAAACGAGCAAATTTTCCGAAATGCAGGATAGAGGTATATCCTGTATTTCGTTGTACACATTTTTAGGAGAGAAACATGAAAGCGGTTGTACAAAGAGTAAAAAAGACCACGCTAAAAGTGGACGGGGAATTGATTTCCGAGATTCCCTTCGGTTTGGTGGCGTACCTTGGCGTTAAGGTAGGCGACGGGGAAAAAGAAGCGGCGTATTTGGCGAAAAAAATCGCGGGGCTTCGCATTTTCGAGGACGAGAACGGCAAAATGAATTTGTCCGTAAAAGACGTGGGCGGAGAGGTGTTGCTCGTTTCGCAGTTTACGCTTTATGGCGACGCGTCGCACGGAAACCGTCCGAGCTTTACTTTGGCGGAACGCCCCGAGCGCGCCGAGCCGTTGTACGAATACGCCGTGAAAGAGCTTTCCGCTTACGGCGTGACGGTAAAAAGGGGCGTTTTCGGCGCGGATATGAAAATCGAGCAGTATAACGACGGACCCGTAACCATACTTTTGGAAATTTAACGCTACGGCAAAGGAATAAGAAGACGAACCGCCCTCGGGCGGTTTTTTCGTGAGAAAATGCCCGCAATCCCTTGAAAGTAAACGACTCTACGAATAGTAGAGTTGCTATTCTACTCCCAGTAGAGTGCAGTTTTGCGTTGCGTAGAGTCGGCGAGGGAAAGGGTAGAGTGCAAAAAAAAACGAGTAGAGGAAAAACAGCCTGCAATAGGTTGTTTTTTTCGTTGAAAGTAAGTAAAATAATGGTAATGAAAACGCGGAACGGGGCTATAAGCTCGCGTGGGTATGCAAAAGCGCGTTTTTGTCAAAAATTGAAATTGGAGAAAAAATCATGAAAGGAACTTACACTATGACGACTATGGAGAAACGGCTTTTTATAAAGCGGAGAGGCTGGAACGAGGCGGATTCGATACTCGATACCCCGCAAAAAGCAGAGGTGGGCGCGTCTATGCGCGGTGTGAACGCGATTGCGGACGAGGCGAAAACGGTTGCGCAAAAGAAGGGAATCGTGCCCGTCTTTTTTGCGACGGACAATAACTATTTGCCCTTCCTTGCGGTCACGCTCGAATCGATTCTCGAAAACTCTTCGCGCGATTACGATTATAAAATATATGTATTGCATTCGGGCGTGTGCGATAAGTACCGCGAAGCGATCGAGCGGTATTCCCGCGAGGGGTTCAGCGTGTCCTTCGTGGACGTGACGGAACGGCTCAAAGAGATTGCCGAGCACCTGCATATGCGCGACTATTACACCTGCACCACCTATTTCCGTATTTTTATCGCGGAAATGTTCCCGCAGTTTGACAAGGCGCTGTATCTCGATTGCGACTTGGTTGCCCTTGGGGATATTAGCGCGCTGTACGGGTACGAACTTGGGGATAATTTGATCGGCGGTGCGCCTTGCGAAGGGGTCAACTCGTTTGAAATTTATAAAAAATACGTGCGCGAAGTGGACGGGCTTGATCCCGATTACTTTTTCAACGCGGGCGTGATTTTAATGAATCTTAAAGCGTTCCGCGAAGAGGGCTTTTATGAAAATTTTGCAAAGCTTCTCAAAGAATACAAATTTTCCCTCATTCAGGACGAGGACTATCTCAACGTACTTTGCCAAGACCGCGTTTTGCGCCTGCCTCGCGCGTGGAATAAAACGCCCGTCGCGCCCGATATCTTGCCTCGCGAGGACTTGCGTATCGTGCACTATTTGATGACTTGGAAACCTTGGCACTATGCGGATATTCCCTATCAAGAATATTTTTGGGAATACGCGCAAAAGACGGAATTTTTCAACGACCTGCAAAACGGCTTGCAAAATTATTCGTTTGCGGATTTGGAAAAAGACAAGGCTTGCGAGGAAAACTTAAAGGCGCTCGCAAGGAGCGAGATTGCGCGCGAGGACGGCTATTTCAAGGTGTACGGCAAGCGTTACGGAAATATAGAAAAATAAGGAAAGGGGTATACCATGGACGAAACGAAGCTGTCCAAAGACAGGCAAGAGGTACTAGATAGAATCAAGGAATACGAGGCGAAAGGGTGGTTTGACAAGGACGTGGAAAACGACCCCGAAGCACCCCCGCTCAAACCCGAGGACGTCGATTATTTGTGCGAAAAGTTTTCAAGTAAGCTGTTTCGGCGGATTGCCAATTTCGTCGGCGATCACTACTATTTGCGCTTGATTAAAAAAGAGATACTCGTCATTGACGGTATGGAAGGGGAAGAGCATTTGCACGCGCTTGCCAACGGCGCAATTTTGACCTGCAACCATTTTTCCGCGTTCGATAACTATATCGTTTTCCATTGTTTGCGCAAGCATTTTCCGCTCAAATATTTGTACAAAATTATACGCGAGGGGAACTATACGAACTTCCCGGGCTTATACGGTTTTTTGTTTCGACATTGCGACACCCTCCCGCTTTCGTCCAACCGAAGAACGATGATCAATTTCATGTCCGCGGTGCAAACGCTATTAAAGCGCGGGGAGAGTATCCTCATTTATCCCGAGCAAGGAATGTGGTGGAATTATAGAAAACCCCGTCCTTTTAAGGTGGGCGGATTCAAAATTGCCTACCGCGCGGGCGTGCCCGTATTGCCGATTTTCATTTCCCTCAAACACGACGAAACGCGCTTGGACGAAAACGGCTATCCCGTGCAACGGCACTTTTTGCACGTTTTACCGCCTATTTATCCCGATTTATCGCTCGGCGAAAAGGTGGGCGCGCAAAAAATGTGCGACGAGGCGTACGCGCTGTATAAGGCAAAGTACGAGCAGGTATACGGCGAACCGCTCGTTTATGCGGTAAAAGAATAACGAAAAAAAGAAAGCCCGCGTTTTGCGGGCTTTTGCGTTTTGAAAGAATAAAAAACGGGTATAAATAGAATAGAAACCAACGAAACAAGCTTCTTTCTTCGGGGAAAGAAGCTCGTTTGTGCGTGTTTTGGTGAAAAAATTGAAAAAATACGAATTTTTTTCTAAAAAAAAGAGGAAATACGAAAGTTTTGTCGAATATATAATATAGAGGGAAAAAAGCGAGGGAAAAGGGGAACATGGAAAATTTTACGGAATACGCGTGCGTGCGTGACCGCATTTGTGCGCAAGAGGAAAAATTTTTCTCGCCGTACGCAATGAGGTCGGCGGATACGAAAGGTAGGAGTCGGGAGGAAAAGCGTTGCGATTTCCGCACCGATTTTCAACGCGACCGCGACCGTATTATTTACAGCAATTCGTTCAAACGCTTGAAAAACAAAACGCAGGTGTTTTTCGCGCCCGAGGGGGATCACTATATCACTCGCTTGACGCACACCCTCGACGTTTCGCAAATTGCCCGCTCGATCGCCCGTTCGCTTGCGCTCAACGAGGATCTCGCGGAAGCGATTGCCCTTGGGCACGATTTGGGACATACGCCGTTCGGGCACGTGGGCGAACGCGTGCTTGCTAAGCTTGCCGAGGGCGGGTTCTTTCACAACGAACAGTCCGTTCGCGTCGTGGAATGTATCGAAAAGGACGGTCGGGGGCTGAATCTTACTTTCGAGGTGAAAGACGGAATATTGCAACATAAAAGCTCGGGCAAGCCCTGCACCCTCGAAGGACAAGCCGTATCGCTGGCGGATAGAATCGCGTATATCAATCACGATATCGAGGACGCCATTCGCGCGGGGATATTAAAGGAGAGCGATTTACCAAAAAAGGCGGTTGCGGTGCTCGGCAAACAAACGAAAACGCGGATCAATACGGCAATCACCGATATTTACCGCAGTTCGTTTGGAAAGCCTTGCGTGCAAATGTCGGAGGAAATGCAAGAGGCGATTTCCACGCTTCGCTCGTTCATGTTCGAGCGGGTGTACGAATTGGCGAACAAATCGATACAGGAACGCTCGGAGCGTATGCTTACGCAAATGTTCGTTTACTTTACTTCGCACGTGGATAAACTCCCGAAAGGGTATTTGCGCCTTCTCGAAAGGGACGGGAAGGAGCGCGTCGTGTGCGATTATCTTTCGGGAATGACCGACCGCTACGCAATCGGCGTTTTTGAAAATCTTTTTATCCCTTCCACCTTTTCCATTGGAGGTATGAATTCGTGAGCAAAGGGTTTGATCCTCGCTTTATGCAGGAACTCAAACAAAAAAACGACATTGTCGATTTGATCGGCAGTTACGTCGCGTTGGACAGAAAGGGCAATACGCATTGGGCGTGCTGTCCGTTTCACCACGAGCGTACGCCGTCCTTTGCAGTCAATCAAGCGGAGCAATTTTATCATTGTTTCGGTTGCGGGGTTTCGGGCGACGTAGTAAGATTCGTGCAAGAGATTGAATCCACCGATTTCATGGGCGCTGTGCGTATTTTGGCGGCGCGGGCGAAAATGGAAGTACCCGAAAGCAATTTCGATACCGAGCAAGCCGCCCGTTTGCGCAAAAAACGGGATACCATAGCTGCGATCATGCTGGATACGGCGCGGTTTTATCTGTCCAATCTTTATAGCGGTGACGAACGCGCGCAGGCGCATTTGCAGTATATTTCCAACCGAAAATTATCGCCTACCACGGTGAAAAAATTCGGCTTGGGCGCGTCGCTCGACTTTTTCTCTTTGCCCGATTATCTCATGGATAAAGGGTATTCGAGAGAGGATCTACTCGATAGCGGTGCGGTCGGAGAGGCGAAGAACGGGAAACTCGTCGATTTCGAGGCGGGTAGACTTATATTCCCCATTATCAACGCCATGGACGAAGTGGTGGCGTTCGGGGGCAGAATTTTGGAAAAAGCCGATTTTGCGAAATATAAAAACACGCGGGAAACCATGCTGTTCAATAAGCGCAAAACGCTGTACAATATCAACCTGTTGAAAAAACTCAAACGGCAAAAATCGTTTAAGGAAGTAATCATGGTGGAAGGGTATATGGACACCATATCCCTCTATCAAGCGGGGTTTGAGAACGTGGTAGCTTCCATGGGCACTTCCCTTACCACGGAACAGGCGCGCCTCGTCAAGCGGTATACCGATAACGTAATGATTAGCTACGACGGGGATTTCGCGGGGCAAAACGCCGATCTTCGGGGTTTGGAAATTCTCAAAGACGAACGCTTGAACGTGCGCGTCGTACCCATGCCCGACGGGCTTGACCCCGACGACGTGGCAAAACAGGGCAAGGAAGCGTATCAAAAATGCTTGGACGCGGCAATGCCCCTCGTCGATTATAAAATACACGCCTTGGAACGGAAGTACGATCTCACGCAAACGGACGAGAAACGGCGGTTCGTGGCGGAGGCGTTGCAGGTGATCGCGACGGCGGAAAGCGAAGCGGTGAAAGAGGACCTTTTGAAAAAACTTCGCGATAAAACGGGGATAAGCTATCACGCGCTTGAACGGGATATGCTTGCGAGTAAAAACAATCCCGCGCCCGTCGAGCCAGCCCAGCCCGTTCACGCGCAAATCGCGGAAACGGCTTCGGGCGCGGACGCTAGAAATAAAGCCGTACGATTCATTTTGGCAGCAAAACTGTTTTCCGCGCCGTACGCAAAAGGCTTTGACGTACGCACGCTTTCCCTTTCCGACGAAACGCAAATTATCGTGGCGAACTATATCGCGGAACGGGAGGAAGCGGGAGAGCGAATCCGCCCGAGCGAACTGTTCGAATTGCTCGACGAAAACAGTAACGAGCTAAACGAGATTCTCGATTTGAGCTACGGGGATAAATTGACGGGCGAGGTCGCCGAGAAGTTTTTCTTCGACAGCGTACGCACGATTGAGCGCGAGGATATAGAAGCGGAAATCAATACGCTCACCGCCGAATACAAAGCGGAAACGGACAACGAAAAACGCAAGGCGATTGCGGTGAAGCTCACCGCTTGTATACAAAAGCGAAACCGCATAAAGCAGGAAAGCAAAATAAGAAAATAAAAAACGAAAGAAAAACGGAATATCCGTATTTTCATATAAACGGAGGATAAAAGGGTGAATATATCCGAACAAAAACTCAAAGAAATTTTAGACGGCATTATCGAGGCGTACGGGAAGAAAGGCAATATTACCACCAACCAACTTTTCGACATTCTCGAAAAGTACGACACGAACCCCAACCAAATAGATTTTATCTATAAAACGCTCAACGACGCGGGGATTCAAATCGTAAACGAAGAAGAACGCGACCGCGAACTGTTCGAACAGGCGCTTGCGGATATCGGCTTGGACGATCCCGTCAAGATGTACCTCAAAGACATCGGGCGCGTGCCCCTTCTTACGGCGGACGAGGAAGTGGAATTGGCTCGCCATATGCAAGAGGGCGGGGCGGCTGCCGTCGCTGCGAAAAAACGCCTTTCCGAGGCGAATCTTCGACTCGTCGTTTCCATCGCAAAGCGGTACGTGGGGCGCGGTATGCTTTTCCTCGACTTGATTCAAGAAGGGAATCTCGGCTTGATGAAAGCGGTGGAGAAGTTCGATTACCAAAAGGGCTTTAAGTTTTCCACTTACGCGACTTGGTGGATTCGTCAATCGATCACGCGTGCAATCGCCGATCAAGCGCGTACCATTCGTATTCCCGTGCACATGGTAGAAACGATCAACAAGCTCACGCGCGTGCAACGGCTTTTGTTGCAAGAGCTCGGTCGTGAACCGACGCCTTCGGAAATCGCGGAAAAAATGGGCGTACCCGAAGAACGCGTGCACGAAATTCTCAAAATCGCGCAAGATCCCGTTTCGCTGGAAACGCCGATCGGCGAGGAAGAGGATTCGCACCTTGGTGATTTTATCGAGGACGAGAAGACGATTACGCCCAGCGAATCGGTGCAGTTCTCCATGCTCAAAGAACAGCTTCTCGGCGTGCTCGATACGCTCACGCCCCGCGAGGAAAAGGTACTTCGTTTGCGCTACGGCTTGGACGACGGGAAGCCCAGAACCTTGGAAGAGGTGGGCAGAGAGTTCAACGTAACGCGTGAGCGTATCCGCCAAATCGAAGCCAAAGCGCTTCGAAAACTCCGTCACCCTTCGCGTAGCAAAAAGCTTAAAGACTTTATCGAATAATGGGCTACGGGAAACGGATAGATACGCTTTGCGCGTTGCTTGAAAAGTGCGAATCGTTCGCCGACGTGGGTTGCGATCACGGCTATTGTAGCGAGTTCGTTTTGCAAAACGGACTTTGCGAACGCGTGATCTTTTCCGACGTGAGTAAGGGCAGTCTTGCCAAAGCGGAGAAGCTTCTTGCGCCGTTCGTTGCGCAGGGCAAGGCGAAAGGCGTACTCGGCGACGGCTTTTACGGCGTGCCCAAAGACACGGAACAGGTATTGATCGCGGGCATGGGCGGGTGCGAAATCGTATCGATTTTATCGCATGAAAAATACGGCTTTTTGCCCGAGCGGTTCGTGTTTCAACCCATGCACGACGGGGAAAAACTCCGTAAATATCTCTTGGCGCACGGCGGATATATTTTGCGCGATTTCACCTTTTCCGACGGGAAATTTTACGAAGTAATCGTCGGGAGAAGAAAAAAAGCGGGGGAAACGCAGTCGTATACGCAAGCGGAAACGGAGTTTGGCAAAGAGAACTTGCAAACCATGCCAAAGGCGTTCGTCGAGCGTATCCGCAAATTGATAAAAAATACCGAATCGTACCTTTCGCGCCCCAATTTGCAGGAAGCGAGCCGTTTGGAATTGCTGGAAAAAAGAGAACGCTTACAAGGAGTGTTGCGCGGTGAAATTAAGTGAATTCTACAAAATTTTAGATACGGTCGCGCCCAAAAGCATAAGCGACGAATATTGCGCGAAATACGGCGCGTACGATAACAGCGGGGTTTTGGTGGATACGGGCGAAGAAATTCGCGGCGCGGTATTTTCGTTGGATTTGAATTTCAAAGCCATCGACGAGGCGATCAAGCAAAACGCGAATTTAATCGTTACGCACCACCCTGCGATATACGGAAAAATTTCCGATATCCGCGCTTGCGATTTTTCGCCCCTTGGCGAAAAGCTCGTCAAGTGCATAAAACACGGAATTTCCGTGATTGCCATGCATTTGAATCTCGACTGCGCAAAAGGCGGAATCGACGAGAGTTTGCAAGAGGGGATAATCCTCGCCTCGAAAAACGAAAAGGCGGGGGCAGGTACGGGTTCAATCGTGGAAACGGCGATTATGCACACGGTAGAAAACGGTGGCTACGGCAGGGCGTACGGCGTTGCGGAAACGACCCTTTCGAGCTTGGTTTGCGGTATGCAAACGGTGTTTGGGAGCAATAGAATCGTATATTTTTGCGAGGGAAATAAAAGGGTTTCGCGCGTGGCGAGCTTTTGCGGTTCGGGCGCGGACGAAGAGTCGGTGGCGTTTGCCGTGCGCACGGGCGCGGATACGGTGGTTTCTTCCGATTTCAAGCACCACGTAATTTCTCTTGCTATGGAAAAAGGGCTTTCCGTAATAGCCCTCACGCATTACGCGTCGGAAAATTACGGGTTTGAAAAGTATTACGAAAAAATCCGTCGGCAGGTGAACGTGCCTTGCGCGTTCGTTACGCAATACGAGTTGCTTTGACGGGAGGAGTGTTATATGTCATTACAAGCTATTTTGAACTATCAGGAAATCGACAGAAAGCTGTTCAAGTTGGAACGCGATTTCGCGGGGAGCGAAGCGAGAAAAGAGTACGTAAAAATTAAGAAGTATCTCGAATCTGCGCCCGAAAAATTGGAAGCGCTCGAATCGAAAGCGACGGCGTTGAAAGCGGAAGCGGAATCGCTTAGCGCAAAGTACGCGCAGTTGGAAAGCACTTTGAGCGAATTTGACAACGTGGAAGAAATGATCAAAGACGGCGCGGACGTGGGCTTTTATAAAAAGGAAGCGTTGAAGCTCGTCGATAAGCTTAAAAAGCTCAAAGCGGAAATCAATACGCTTTCCACCTCGATTAAAGAAGTGGACGCGGAATACCAAAAACTCAAAAAGCAAATCAAGGCGGCGGAAGCGCAAGCGCCCGAAGTGATTAAAAATTATAAAGCGGCGAAAGCGGCGGTCGATAAAGAGCGCGAACCGCTCGAAGCGGAGCTTGCAAAAGCGGGCGAAGCGGTAGAACCGTCGTTGCTTGCCAAATACAAAACCAAACGCAAGGAGAAGATTTTCCCGATCGTGGGAGAACTGTACGCGGGGCGATGTCCGTTTTGCAGTATGGAACCGCCGATTGCGGCAAAAGCGTTGCTCGCAAACGGTTGGGAGTGCGACGGGCCGAACTGTCACAGAATTATCTTCGAGAAAAAGTAAACTCTTTTTCGCCGCTCGCATATAATAGAGCGTGCGAAAAATCAAAGCGAAAATTCATTTGGGCAGTATCGTAAGAAACGCGCGGGCGTTCTCCGCGCACACGGGCGCGAAGCTGTGCGCGGTGGTGAAAGCCAACGCCTACGGACACGGCGCGATAGAAGTCGTGGGCGCGCTCGAAGCGGTTGCGGACTGCTTTGCCGTCGCTCTTTTATCCGAGGCGTTGGAAATCAAGCTTACGGCGTGCGGAAAGGATATCCTTATTCTAACTCCGCCCCTTAGCGAAGAAGAAGCGTATCTTGCTTCCGTACACGGGTTCGTTTGGACGGTCGCGGATACGGAGTCGGCGAAATACGCCGTCGGGCTTTCGGCGCGGGGCTTACCCGTTCGTATACATTTGAAAGTGAACACGGGCATGAACCGTTACGGCGTAGAGGCGTCGGCGGTAGAAAAGACTTGTCGGTTTTTATCGCAAAACGGCGTGCGCGTAGAGGGGATTTATTCCCACTTGTACGCTGGCGAAGAAATCGCCTACGAACAAAAACGGGCGTTTGATAAAGCGGTTGCAATCGCGAGCGGGTATTTTCCCCGTTTGACGAGGCATTTGAGTGCGACGCTCGGCGCGACGCTATCGCGCGCGTTCGCGTACGATATGGTTCGCGTGGGGATAGGCTTGTACGGCTATCTTCCCGACGGGGCAAAGCAAGTTCTTTCCTTGGAAAAAGCCATGACCGTATACGCGCCCGTATCCGCCTCGCGCGCGTTCGAAACGGGCGGTGCGGGGTACGGAAAGAACCTTCTACACCCCCCAAAAGAGGGCAAGCTGTTCACCCTTCGGCTCGGCTACGCGGACGGTTTTTTGCGGAAGAAGGAAAACGGCACGATAGGGTTTGAGAATTGTTTGCACGGTCTTTGCATGGACGCTTGCGTGCGCGAGGGAACGGGAATCCGCGGGGAGGAAATCCCCGTACTCACCGACGCGCTTGCTACGGCGAACGCGACGGGCACGATCCCCTACGAAGTGCTTTGCGCGGCGACGCGTCGGGCGGAAACGGAGTATGATTACGAGTAAGTTCAAGATTGTCGGAAAAGAAGAAACGGATTTGCGGGAGCGGAAAAAAAGACTGCGCGCGTACATGAAAAAACGGCGCGCGGACAATGAAAACCGCGATATGAAAGAACGGCTTCTCATAGAAAATACGCTCGCACTTTTAGGGGAAATATGGGGAGCAGGTACGCATCGAACGGCGTTTTGTTACCTGTCCTATTCTTCCGAGGCACCGACGGACGGTTTGGTGGAAGCGTTGAAAGAAAGCGGTTTTGAAGTCTACTGTCCAAGGGTAGAGGGAAAGGAAATCGTACCCGTTTTATTGGGCGAGGATATAAGCCTTTCTCCGCTTGGGATTCGCGAACCGATCGGCGAAGCGTATACGGGCGAAACGGATATCGTGATTTTGCCTTTGTTGGCTGTGGACGAAAAGGGAAACAGGCTGGGTTACGGCGGTGGATATTACGATCGGTATTTGTCCAAGTACGGACAAGCCAAAAGGATCGGGTACTGTTTTGATTTCCAAGTGCTTCCCTTTTTGCCGAGCGAGGAAACGGACGAGCGGTTAGATTATATCGTAACGGACAAGCGTGTAATAAGAACGCAACGCTTGTAAAAAATAAAGCAAAAGAAAAACGGAGAAGACATTATGAAGAAAGTTTTGAAAAAAATTGGCAGACACGCTTGGGAGCTGTTCAAGGCGTGTATTCCCGCCGCGCTTATGTATTTTTGCGCGGGTACGGTGCTTTGGATGCTCACGATGAAAGGCGACAGCGCCACCGACTACACTTGGGATAACACCAAGCTCATTTGGACGATCGTGTGTATCGTGGTGGCGGGCGCGTATAACGGACTTATCGGTTTCGCGCAGGGCGGAACGGCGTACGAAATGCTCGTTTCAGGGAACATGAAGCGTATGTCCGCGGCGGATTTCGAGGGCGGTTACAAAATTTCCTCGCATAAGGAAGCCAAGGAATACCGTCCTTGGAAAGGCTTCGTAAGCGGTGCGTATATCGCGTTGTTTACGATTGCGGCGGGTATCGTGTTCGGCGTGAACGGCGCGCGTATCGACGGCGTGTTTGGCGGTGATACTTGGGGTACGGGACTCGGCGTTACGGTAATCGTATTTTTGCTCCTTTCGGGCTGGTCGGTATTGCCGTTCTTCTATTTGCACGGTAGCGGATTTACGGTGAGCTACTACGTATCCATCGTCTTTGCGCTTCTGCCGATTATCATTTCGGGCGTGTTCTATATTATAGGCGCGTACGCGAAGAGAAATAAGACGATCCGCGCGCAAGAAATGGCGGATAGAGCGGCGGCTGCGCAGGAAGCGAAACCCAAGAAGATCAACTACGGCGGTTTGCCGGGTACGAAACCCAAAAAGCGTAAATAAACTATGAGAATTATCGGCGGAAAATACAGGAGCAGGGTGCTTGCGGAGTTCCACGGCAACGACGTTCGCCCCACCTCGGACAGAGCGAAAGAATCGCTTTTTAACATTTTGTCGCAAAAGGTATACGGCGCGCGCGTTCTCGATTTGTTTTCGGGAAGCGGTTCGCTCGGCTTAGAGTGTTTATCGCGGGGCGCAAAGGAAGTCGTGTTCAACGATAAGGCAAAAGAGAGCGTGGCGATTATCAAGAAAAATCTCACCGCGCTTAAAATCCCCGTCGGCGGGGAAGAGGCGAAAGTGTATTCCTACGATTACGCAACCTGCCTTTCCTTACTTCGCGGGGCGTTCGATTTAATTTTTATCGACCCGCCTTACGCGCTCGATATCGGCGTGAAAGCGTTGGAAACGGTGGGGAGTAAAGGTCTTTTGTCGGAAAACGGCGTGGCGGTGTTTGAACGCGACCGTCCTTTTGAATACGAAATAGAAGGCTTGGAAAAATACGACGAACGGAAATACGGCAAAGCGTATTTAACCTTTTTTAAGAAGTCGTAAAGGGAAACGGTTATGAAAAAAACGGGCAAAAAATGTATCTTTGCGGGCACGTTCGACCCGCCTACGCTGGGGCATAAGGCGACGGTGGAGGATTCTCTTAAACTGTTTGACGAAGTGGTGGTGGCGATTCTCGTCAACCCCAAAAAGACCCCGCTTTTCACGGTGGAACAACGGACGGAAATGTGGAGATTGATGTTCCCGAGCGAACCGCGTTTGCGCGTGGTTGCGTTCGAGGGCACGGCGGTGGAGCTGTTGAAAAAGGAGAATACGCCCTTTTACGTGCGCGGGATTCGCAACGGTAGCGATTTGGATTTTGAAAACGCGAATTTTTACGCGAGCAAAAAATTGGATAGCGATTTCGTGGCGGTGTATTTGCCCTGTCGGCAGGAATACTTGCATATCAGTTCGAGTATGGTGCGAAACAGCTTGCATTTTCATACGCCGATCAAGGACTACGTAACGGAAGAAGTGGAAGAATATATCGGGAGAGTGCAAAAACACGAACGAGGAGAGAGTTAGCTTATGTTGGAAAAACAATATTTTATTCCCGAACCCGAGGAGTTTATCGCAGAGTCGCCCATGACGGCGGAACTTAAAAAAATTAAAAAAGCGCGCGACGAGGAGATTCGCGCGGTTATTTCAGGCAAGAGCGAAAAAATGCTTATTATCGTAGGACCGTGCTCCGCGCACGAGCCTGCGCCCACGCTCGAATACATTTCCCGTTTGGGAAAACTTAACGAGAAAGTCAAGGAAAAACTCGTGATCGTGCCGAGGGTATATACCAACAAACCGCGCACGAAAGGGGTGGGTTATAAGGGTATGTTCTTGCAACCCGATCCCGAGGGGGCGGCGGATATCGCGCGCGGAATACGCAGTATTCGCGCGTTACACCTTGCAGCCATGAACGAATCGGGTTTGACTTCGGCGGACGAAATGCTGTACCCCGAAAATACGGCGTACGTGGAAGATTTGCTTTCCTATCACGCGGTCGGGGCAAGAAGCGTAGAGGACCAACTGCATAGACAGGTGGCGAGCGGTATCGACGCGCCCGTGGGCTTGAAAAATCCGATGAGCGGGAATATTATCGCGCTCGTCAATTCCATATTCGCGGCGCAAAGCCCGCAAATATTCAAATACCGCAACTATCAAGTAAGCTCGAACGGAAATCCGTACGCGCACGCGATTTTGCGGGGCGGTGTGGACGGTTCGGGGTCGGACGTGCCCAATTTCCATTACGAAACGGTCATGCAACTTGCGGAAATGTACGCGGGCTTGCAAAACCCCGCGATCGTAATCGATTGCAACCACTCCAACTCGGGTAAGAAATTCAAACAGCAAATCCGTATCGCGCAAGAGGTCATGCAAAACCGTCGCTTCGACGGCGATTTCAAGAAAATCGTGAAAGGCTTTATGATTGAAAGCTTTCTCGTCGAGGGCACGCAAAAGCACGACGAGGTGTTCGGTTGCTCGATCACCGATCCTTGCTTGGGTTGGCAAGACACCGAACGGTTGATTTTAGACCTTGCCGAACAGGTATAAAAAGAGTTAGACGAAAGAGGTAGGTTATGAAAATAGCGTTTTTAGGTCCGGAGGGCAGTTATTCGCATTTGGCGGCGCAATCGTTTTTGCAGGCGGAAACGAAAGACGAAAAAAATTGGGCGGACGAGTGTATTCCCTTCCGCAATTTTCCCGAGGTGTTTTCCGCGGTGGAAAGCGGTAGAGTGGACGCCGCCGCCGTACCCATTGAAAACAGTTTACAGGGCGGAATCTTACAAAATCTCGATTTGTTGCAATCGTTCGAGGATTTGTACGCGGTGAAAGAAACGGTGGTGCGTATCGATCACCGTTTGGTGACGAAAGAGGGCGTGACGCTTTCGCAAATCGGCAGGGTGTATTCCCACCGTCAAGCGCTCGACCAATGCGCGGCGTTTTTGGCGAAAGAAATGCCGTTCGCTTCCTTGCGCGAAGCGGAATCTACGGCGTTCGGACTTTCGCGCGCCGTGGAAGACGAAACGGGCAAGAGCGCGGCGATCGTCGGCGCGCATTGTACGGGGCTTCGGCGCGGATTCGTGATGAGCGAAGAAAGTATCGCGGATGAAAAGAATAATTTCACGCACTTTTTGCTCGTGAAAAAGGGCGAAAAATCGTTGCCGTCTTCGGGGAATAGAGTGTTTATTTCCGCCGTTTGCCCGCATAGACCGGGAAGCTTGCTCGAACTTTTGCAAATTATCGCAAAGTTCGGGATAAACATGACGAAAATCGAAAGCCGTCCCGTCAAGGACCGCCCGGGGGATTACCGTTTCTTTATCGAAGCGGATTGCGATCTTTCTTCCCCGCGCGTTACGGAAATGCTCAAAGCGGTGAAAGAGGGCACGCTGGAATGTAAACTCCTCGGCTCGTATACGCACGAATAAGACGCGCGCGGTTTCCAAGCGCGCGCGGTAAAAAATAAGGAGAAACGGTGAAAAAGAAACTTGGTTTTGCGTTGGGCGCGGGCGGTAGCCGCGGAATCGCGCATATCGGATTTTTGAAGGCAATGGAAGAAGAGGGGATAAAACCCGACTATATCGCGGGCTGTTCCATGGGCTCGATCGTCGGCGGTGCGTACGCGGCGGGCGTGAGCGTAGAGGTTATGGAGCAAGCCGTTCGGAAGTTAAAACTTTTGCAACTGCTTAGCGGGGGCAACCGCCCCGGCGGGCTTTTTGAAACGAAAAAAATTCGAAAAATATTGAGTCAATATATCGGCGATTTGGAGTTCTCGGATCTTAAAACGCCGTTCCGTTGCGTTGCGGTAGACCTCTACACGCAATCAATCGTGGAATTTTCCGAGGGAAGCGTTATCGACGGGGTCGTGGCGTCTTCGAGTATCCCCGGGGTATTCAAGCCGACGGAAAAGAACGGTATGTTGCTCGTAGACGGCGGACTTTTGGCTCGCGTTCCTTGCGAATTCGTCAAAAACATGGGCGCGGATATCGTGGTGGCGGTGGACGTTTTGGGCAATCTTGCCACGCTGGAAAAAAAGCCGAGCACGATCACCGTACTCTTGGAATCGTATAATATCATGGACAATTACCGTACGGCGATACGGAGAAAGGAACAGGAATCCATTATCGATTTTTGGTTAGAACCGTCCCTTGGCAGTATGAACCAATACTCCCTCAAACAGCTTGAATTTGCTTTGGAAGAGGGGTATAAATTGGGCAAAGCAAACGCGCAAAAAATCAAGGACGCGTTAGGAAAATAAACGAAGGAAAGGCTATGGATCTTTTTGATTTTAACCGAAACGAAGAAACGGCGAAGCCACTTGCCGAGCGTATGCGCGCAAACACGCTGGACGAATTTATCGGGCAAAAGCATATCGTTGCGGAAGGCTCGTTGCTTCGTCGCGCGATTGCGTCGGACAGGCTCGGCAGTTGTATTTTTTGGGGTCCTCCGGGTTGCGGAAAAACGACGCTCGCCAATATTATTGCCCTCGGCACGAACGGGGAGTTTATCAAACTCAACGCCGTCAACGCGGGCGTAGCCGACGTAAAAAAGGCGGTGGAAACGGCGCGGGAAAACTTGAAACTGTATAACAAGCGTACCTATTTGTTGCTTGACGAGTGTCACCGTTTCAATAAAACGCAAAGCGATTCCTTGCTTCCCGCAATCGAGCAGGGCACGATTATTTTCATAGGCTCTACGACGGAGAATCCGTACGCGGCAATGACACCCGCAATCGTTTCCCGTTGTCGCGTGTTCGAGTTTCGCCGTTTGACGAACGAGGATATTATCGACGCGCTCAAAAAAGCGGTGAAAAGCAGGCATAAAGGCTTGGGTAAACAAAATATCGTCGTGGACGAGGACGCGATCGAGCATATCGCGCGCATGGCGGGCGGGGATTTGAGAACGGCGTACAACGCGTTGGAACTTGCCGCGCTCACGACCGAGCCCGACGGAGAGGGCAGGGTGCATATCACGCTTGCCGACGCCGAGCAATCCATTCAAAGAAAGGCGCTTTCGTATAACGAGGACTCCTATTACGACTTTTTGTCCGCGTTTTGTAAATCGCTCCGCGGTAGCGACGCGAACGCCGCGCTGTACTATGCCATGCGCCTTATCGAGGGCGGGTGCGATCCCATGCTCGTAGCCCGTCGGCTCGTCGTACACTCGGCGGAGGACGTGGGCATGGCAGACCCCCGTGCTCTGCAAATCGCCACTTCGGCTATGTACGCCTTGGAGAAAATCGGTTATCCCGAAGCGAGAATCCCGCTCGCGGAAGCCATTATCTATGTGTGTGAAGCGGAGAAGAGTAACTCGGTCGTCAACGCCATGTACGCGGCGATTGCCGACGCGAAAGAGGTGCGCGACGATTCCATACCGCCCTACTTAAAGGATAACAGCTTCGGAAGCAAAGAGGACAAAGCGCAAAGCGGGAATTATAAATACCCGCATAACTACGGCGGGTACGTGGAACAGCAGTATTTGCCCGATTCGCTCAAAGATAAAATTTATTATACGCCGGGCAATAACGGCTACGAAAACGAGGTTAAGGAGATTCGGAAAAGAAAAGGCAAAAAACGGTGAGTAATTTTCAAAAGTAAAGCATCTTATAAGTTGTATACTATAAAGGAATAAAACGAACCTGCCTCAAGGCACGTCTTTTCGGCTCTTTTCCGTTCGTCGTCATTATAATACGGCAAGTATTATTGCTTTCTCCTCACGAAAAATAGCTCAAAAATCCGCACGTTGAGGTGCGAAGCAATTTTTAGCGACCGAATTTTAGAGATAGACAGGCGAACGCCAAAGAACAAGCAAACCGTTTATCAAGACTTTTAACGAAGTTTAGCGCAAAATTCGGCGCTCAAAATCAAGTTCGGTTTATTCCTTTATAGTATAATAGGAGAAATGAAAATGAAGATGAAACGGTGGATTTGTTTGCTTTTGGTCGGCGCGCTTTCTTTTAGCGCGCTCGTCGGGTGTGCTTCGATCGAAGAGATCGCGCCCGAGGAGTACGGGGATTGGGACGGAAATTATATCTACCGCGATAATACGCGCAGTAAAACGACGGGCGAAGACGACGAATATCTCGTGGAAAGCGTAACGCTCGACGGCGTGGATTATAAGGTGCAAGCCACGCAAGACAGCCTGTACTTGGACGATATCGCGTACCTGTGCTTGACCGTGGAGTCGTACGGGGACGGGGAAACGCAATCGTTGAATTGCCTCGTGGAATACGATTTGCTCGCGCAAACCCACGAGGTCGTCTATTACGACGAGGAGGGTTTGTCGCCCGAAAGAATTTTTACCGTGCACGGGGACTATATCGTCTTACAAAGAGAGGGTTGGAGACAAACGCCCTACTATTTCAAAATCGATTTAGACGGGAATTTGTTGGAGGATTACGAGATTGCCTATTCCGATTGTACCTTTCTTGGCGAACATAAGGAATATATTATTAAATCGTATAATAAGGAGCTTTTCTATTGCACTTGGCAAGACGGCGAACTTAAAAAAATGCTCACGCTCGGTCAAACGGCATATTTAGATAAAATAGAACTTGTCGGCGAGGGCTTTTTATTCCGCACCAAGGGCAAAACTAACGCTCACGGATTGTATTATTACGATATGAAAAAGGGCACGACGGCGACTCTTCTCGATATCAACGCGGGCAAGGCGTGTTCGTCGGTAAAGGACGGATATTTCGTGACGGGGGAAGAATTTTCGTTTACCTACTTCGTGAAAAATCCCACGTATCACAATATCTTTGAAAAGATCGCGCAAGTCTTTTCCCCGAATTGGTTGGAATTCCACCAAACGAAGGCGATTAACTGTACGCTGTATAAAATAGATTATACCGCGGGCGTGGCGGAAGAGGCGTACCGCTTTGAAGAGGAATACGCGGAAAAGGACTTTTTCTTCTTTTCCGTGCACGAAGGGGAAATCGTGTTCTACGCCGAGTGGGTGGAGCAGGGCGGAAACTGTCAAGGCGACGGCGGGATAGAATCGCAAAATTATACGCTAAATCTTAACGAAAAAACGCTCAAAAAACAAAAGAAAGCAAAGGAAAGCGAAACGGCGGAAGAAATTCCGCAAGGCGTATCGTGCGGGAAGTATATTTATTATACGACAGCGCGGGACTACGGCGGAATTATGTCGGGACAAGAGGCGTATTTCATATGGCGTTACGATACGGAAACGAAAGAAAGCGTATGTATGCAATTTTTCACGGATAACGAATACGATATGAATCGAGAATCGCTCGTAACGTTCCGTTACGCAAAAAAAATGTGGTTCACGGATTACGGTTTGCGGGAATTGGAAAATTTCGTCGTAAGACCGTTTTGAAGGAGAGAAAAAATGAAATGTTTATATTGTGATTGCACGGATAGTAAGGTAATCGATTCCCGTTCCGCGGACGAGGATAAAGCCATTCGTCGCCGTCGGGAATGTACGGGTTGCGGGCGCAGATTCACCACTTACGAAACGATAGAAGTCATTCCCGTTTTGGTGGTGAAAAACAACGGCACGCGCCAATCGTTCAACGCGGAAAAGATTCGGAACGGGATTATAAAATCGTGCGAAAAACGCCCCGTACCCATGTCGGTGATCGACGAGATGGTGGACGATATTTCCAAGCAAGTGTATAACAGTATGGAAAGCGAAATCACGACGAAAGCGATTGGGGAAATGGTCATGGAACGGCTCAAAAAGGTGGACGAGGTTTCCTACGTTCGCTACGCTTCCGTATACCGTTCGTTCAAGGATTTATCCTCGTTTATGGCAGAGCTTAAACAAATGATGAAAGCGGATAAGGACGCGCGGAAATAAGTATGGGAAGTAAGAAAAAGGTATGCGTCGGCGGGGTAACGCTCGGCGGTGGGGAAAGTATCAAAATTCAATCCATGACGACGACGAAAACGGCGGATTTGGAAAAGACGGTAGCGCAAATTTCCGCGCTTGAAAACGCGGGTTGCGAGATCGTGCGCGTGGCGATTGCTGACGAAGCGGATGCGCTCGCCGTGCGGAAAGTAAAGGAAAAAATCAAGATTCCGCTCGTTGCCGATATTCATTTTTCGCCCAAACTTGCGGTTTTGGCGATGGAAAACGGCGCGGACAAGGTGCGTATTAACCCGGGCAATATCGGCGGGGAAAAGGAAATTAAACTCGTCGCCGACTGTATCAAAGCGCATGGGATTCCCGTGCGGGTGGGTTCGAATACGGGCAGTATTGAAAAAGGCTTTCTTGAAAAATACGGCAAAAACGAATTTTCGCTCGTGGAGAGCGCGCTTTATAACGTGCAAATCCTTGAAAAATACGGCGTAAACGATATCGTGATTTCCGTGAAAGCGTCGTCCGTTCCGCTCACGGTGAAAGCGTACACGCTTCTCGCGCAAAGGACGGACGCGCCGTTGCATCTTGGGGTGACGGAAGCGGGCACGACGGAAGCGGGAATCGTGAAAAGCGCGGTGGGAATCGGCAGTTTGTTGCTTGGCGGAATCGGGGATACGATCCGCGTTTCGCTTACGGACGACCCCGTGAAAGAGGTATACGCGGCGAAAAATATCCTTCGCGCTTGCGAGATAGAAAAGGACTACGTGGAAGTGGTTTCCTGCCCCACCTGCGGGCGTTGCTCGTGGGATAGTATGGGGCTTGCCGAACGCGTGACGGCGTTCGTTGCGCCCGTCAAAAAACGCTTAAAAATCGCGGTGATGGGTTGCGTGGTGAACGGACCGGGCGAGGCAAAAGACGCCGACCTTGGAATCGCGGGCGGGAACGGATACTGTTTGCTCTTCAAAAAGGGCGAAGCTTATAAAAAAGTAAAAGCAAGCGAAGCGGAAGAGGAATTTTTTAAGGAAATAAGGTTGTTGATCGAATGAGCAGAACGGAAGAATATTTGCGGGAAATACGGGAAATAGACGGTTTGAAAAACGCCATTTTATACGGTATCACGATATACCGTAGGAAAAAAGTGGCGGAGTTTTCGCTCGTAACGGATAAGACGTATACGGCGATGGACGAGGCGAACGCGCAAGCGATTACGCAAAGATATTTGCCCGCGTCCTTTACGGCGGAAATGAAAATTATCAAACGCGTGCCCGACGAGGGAATGATCAAACGCAAAATCCTCGATTTCGTCACCGCGAAATTCCCCGCGGCGGGCGCGTTTTTAGACGAGCGGTATATCGAAGTGGAACTGCTTGCAAGCGGTGCACATTTCTTCGTGGATATCGCCTCGGGCGAACAAACGCTGTTCTCCTCGGGCAAGATTCTCGACGAGGTGAGCGAGTATTTGCAAAGCATTTTTTGCGGTACTTTCTACGGCAACGTGCGGGTGGTGGAAAAGGAAGCACCGAGCGACGATATCTTGGAAGAATTGCCCGAAACGGAAGAGGCGGTGGGCGCGGAAATTCGCCGTTTCCCCATTTGCGATTTTGAAAAGATTGACGGTGCGGACGAAGTACCCGAGTACGCCGTGTACATGGCGGATTATATGAATACGGAAGGTTCGTTCGCCGTATGCGGAACGGTTACTTATATCGAGGAAAAACAGTACGTAAAGCACAACGAAAAGACGGGCGAGGATATGGAAAAATCCCGTTTTTCCGTGTCGGTTACGGACGGTACGGGCAATATTAGAACGACCTATTTCCCGAAAAAAGCGACGGTGGAGAAAATCCGCGAACTCAAAGCGGGGGATAAAATCGTGATTATCGGGGCGTTGGAAGAGTACAACGGGAGCGTGTCTTTCAAGGCGTCGAAAATTAACTACGGCGCACCGCCCGAGGACTTCGTTCCCGTGGCGAGAAAGGGCAAACCCGTGCCGAAGTTTTATCACACCGTATTCCCCGAACCGTATATCGATTATACGCAGGCGGGCTTTTTCGATTCGCTCGATAAACCCGACGAATTGAAGAATAATATTTTCGTCGTATTCGACCTCGAAACGACGGGCTTGAACCACCAACCCGCCATGGGAAAAATGGACAAAATTATCGAAATCGGCGCGGTCAAGCTCGTGGGCGGGGAAATTACGGAGAAGTTCTCCACGTTCGTGGCGTGCAAAGAACGGCTTTCGAAAGAGATTATCGAGCTTACGGGCATTACGGATAACGATCTCGTCGGCGCGCCCGAGATCGATAAGGCGATTGCGGACTTTTTCAAGTTCACCGACGGCGCGTTCCTCGTGGGGCATAACGTAGGCTTCGACTACGACTTCGTGCGCTATTACGGGGAGCAAAACGGGTATATGTTCGATCAACGGCAGTTCGACACTTTGACGCTTGCGCAAGAGGTCTTGCGGGGCGCGTTGCCCAATTATAAACTCAATTCACTCGCCGATTATTACGGCTTTACATTCCAACACCACCGCGCGTTCGACGATGCTTGCGTGACGGCGAAATGCTTTATGGAAATGGTAAAAAAGAAAGGAAAAGTAGGGATATAAAATGCAAGGACGGGAAGTAAAACGATATTTGGATTCGCTCGCAAAAGAAAAGGGTTTGTCCCTTCTCGATTTTTCCGTTTGGAAAAAACACCAACCGCTTTTGCGGTATACGGCAAAGGGTACGGGCAAGGAGCTGTTGTATTTGTACTCCGCGACGAAACCGCTCACCGTCGTTTGCGCTATGCGACTCGTGGAAGAGGGTAAGCTTTCGCTAGGCGATCCCGTGAAGAAGTATCTTCCCGCGTTTGCAAATATGCGCGTAAAAGACGGTGCGCCCGTGCAAGAGGAAATGACGGTAAAACACCTTTTGACCATGACGGCGGGATTTAATTACGATATTTACCGTCCGCCCGTCGTCGAGCTGTTGCAAAAGGGGATTTGCGATACCCTTTCTATCGTCAACGCGTTTGCTTCCTCGCCGTTGGATTTTCAACCCGGGGAACGCTTTCAATACAGCGTTTGCCACGATATCCTCGGCGCGGTGATAGAGGTGGCGAGCGGGAAACGGTTTTCTCGCTTTATGCAAGAGCTTATCTTCGACCCGCTCGGTATGCGCGATACGGGCTTTCACTTGGAAAAGACGCGCGTTCTTGCTCCGCAGTATTGGAGCGAGGATTCGCGCACGATCGCGCCCTTTGATAAAGGCAACGAACTCGTCGTTGGCGACGAATACGACAGCGGCGGCGCGGGCGTGATTTCCACCGTGGGCGATTACGCGCTGTTTGCCGACGCGCTTGCGTGCGGGGGAACGGATAGAAACGGGTATAGACTTTTGCAAGAGCAAACGCTCGAAAAAATCCGCGAGGGGAACGGCGGACGGCTGTCCTTGAAGAACGGCTTTACCTGCGTGCAGGGCGAGGATTACGGGTACGGCTTGGGCGTGCGTACGCGGATTCGCGCCACCGATTGGGGGCTTCCCGTCGGGGAATTCGGCTGGGACGGCGCGGCAGGTACTTACCTAATGGTAGACCCCGTAAACGAAGTTTCTATCGTGATTGGAATGCATTTGCGGAATTGGCCCGCGATTTTCGACGGGGAACACCTTGCGATCGTCAAAAAGGCTTACGCGGATTTGCACCGCGAAGGGATAATTTAAGCGAAAAATTTGAAAAACGGGTGTAAAACGCTTGCATTATTCAAAGAATAATGGTATAATAAGGATACTTAATAAGCTTTTAGGTTATTGAGAGTGGTGCGAGCCACTCTCAATTTTATGTAAACGGGCTTATTGGAAAAGGAGTCGTATGAAAGTAAAGACGATAGAAGAAATACAAAACGCGTTGCAACCGATCGCCGACGAAATGGAAATTGAAATCGTGGAAGTGGAGTTCAAGCAAGGCAGAGAACCCGCGCTCACCGTGTATATCGATACGGAAAGCGGGGTGGATCTTGACACTTGCGAAAAATTCCACCGCGCGATCGATCCCGTTTTGGACGAGGTTGACCCCACTTTCGGCGCGCCGTACACGCTCAACGTATCCAGCCCCGGTTTGGATAGACCGTTGAAGACGGAAAGAGATTTCCAAAAGTGCATGGGGCAACGGGTGGAAGTGAAACTGTTTGCACCCTTAAAAGGCAAGAAGTTTTTCGAGGCGACCCTCGTTGGTTACGACGGGAACTGTATCGAGCTTGAAGAAAAGGGCGAGAGCATGAAGTTGGAGATTTCCAAGATAGCAAAAATTTGCCGCGCAATCGATATGAGCGGTTTGGAATAAGAGAATAAATAATTCATAAATACAGACAGGAGAATGAAAACTATGAACAACAAGGAGTTTTTCGAGGCGCTTGCCGATTTGGTAAGAGAAAAGGGTATCAGCGAGGAAGCATTCCTCGAAACGCTGGCAAACGCATTGGCATCCGCTTATAAAAAGCAGTTTGACGGCGGTGCGGAAATTACCGTTACGCTCGACGCGGAAAAGGGCACGATTGAGTTTAAGGCTACCCGTTACGTCGTGGAAGAGGTGACGGATAAGGATAAGGAAATTTCTTTGGAAGACGCGCAAGAGATTAATCCCAACTATCAAGTGGGCGACAAGATCGAACGCGTATTTATTCCCAAGGACTTCGGGCGTATCGCCGCGCAAACGGCAAAGCAGGTTATTTTGCAAAAATTGCACGAAACGGAACGCGACAACACCCTTTCCGAATTCTCGGATAAGGAAGGCGAGCTCATGGTGGGCACGATTCGTAAAATCGACGAACGCAACGTCTACGTGGAACTCGGCGATAAGAAAATCGAAGGCGTTATGCCTCCGCAAGACCGCGTACCTACCGAAAGATACAACGTGGGCGACAAACTCAAAGTGTTCGTAAAGCGCGTAAAGAGTAGCGGTAAAAACTCGCAAATCGTCGTTTCGCGTACGGCGCAGGGCTTGGTGAAGAAACTCTTCGAAGAACAAGTACCCGAAATCGCACAAGGGATCGTGGAAATCAAAGAAATCGCGCGTGAAGCGGGGCATAGAACGAAGATGGCAATCTTCTCCAACGATTCGAGAGTGGACGCGGTGGGCGCTTGCGTAGGTAATAGAGGCGCGCGCGTGAACGCCGTAGTGGAAGAGCTCGGCGGTGAAAAAATCGATATCATTCTTTGGAACGAAGACCCGCTCGCGTTCATTTACAAAGCACTTTCTCCCGCGACCGTACTTTCGGTTACGGCGAAAGACGAGCGTAGCGCAATCGCGATCGTTCCCGACGACAAGCTCTCGCTTGCAATCGGTCGCGACGGACAAAACGCACGCCTTGCGGCACGCCTTACGGGCTGGAAGATCGACGTGAAGAGCGCGTCCTCGCCTGAGGCGGCGGAAATCCTTGCCACCATGGAAAGCGAAGATGGCGAGGAAGACGCAGAATAACGACGGAGTAAAAAGATTATGGCGAAGAAAAAGTCCGTACCTATGAGAATGTGTATCGCTTGCCGTGAAATGAAGCCGAAAAAGGAAATGACGCGCGTGGTAAAAACGGCGGAGGGCGAAGTGTTCGCCGACCCGACGGGAAAAGCCGCGGGCAGAGGCGCGTATATTTGCGGTGCAAGCGAGTGCATGAAAAAACTCAACGATAAGAAACTGTTGCACAAGGCTTTTTCTTCGGAGATCGCGCCCGAGGTCTATCGGGGCGTAGAGGAGGATATCCTTGGAGAAAAGTAAAATAGAAACCTATCTCGGTTTTTGTATCCGCGCACGGAAAATCGTGTTTGGCGCGGAAGAGGTCGAGCAAAAGAAGAAGGGAGTTTTCCTAATCATTGCCGACGAATCGCTTGGAACGAGTTCGCAAAAACTCGTTGCCAAAGCGCAAGAAAAGTTTGCTTGTCCGCTGATCAAAGCGACGGCGGGGACGCTGGGCGAACGGTTGCACCGTATCGGCGTGAAAACGGTGGCGATTACCGATAAAAACCTCGCCTTGGCGATCGTTGGTGAAACGGCAAACGATACGCAATTCAAATTATATTCGGGAGGAACCAACTGAACTTATGGCAGAAAAGAAGAAAAAATATGAAAGCGTGGAGAACGTACTCAAACTGTTGGGAGAAGATAATCTCGGCGGTGTGTTGAAGCGTCTGTCCGCCACGGAAAAAAATATTTCGGAGATTTTGAAAAATCTGTCCGTTCTGGAAGCGGAAAAAGCGGAACGCGACGCTGCGGAAGCGGCGGCACGCGCAGAGGCGGAAGCCCGCGCCGCGGAGGAAGCCGCAAAAGCGGAAGCAAAGGCGGCGGAGGAAGCCGCTAAAAAATCCGCGCCCGAAGTGAAAGAAGGACCCACGCCTACCGTGGAAACGGAAGAAAAGCCGAAGAAACGCACTACGCGCAAGAAAGCGGAAGAAAAGACGGAAGAACCCGCGCCTGCGCCCGTAGAAAAGACGGAAGAAAAAGCGGAAGAAACGGTGGAAACGGTGGAAGAGCCTACCCCTGCTCCCGCAGAAAAAGCGGAAGAAACGGTAGAAAAGGCGGAGGAGAAGCCGACGAAGCCAGAGCTTAAAACGTATAAGCCCGCACCTGCCGCGCCCCGCGCTCCCCGTTATTTCCGTAACGGTCAAGTGCAAGGCGAATACGTGGCGAAGTCGGGCGTGGAAACGACAAGCCCGTCTACGGCTACCTCGTACAGCTCCGGTCGCCGTCCCCGTACGCCGGGCGAAAGACCCGTGCGCCCCGTGGGCGATAAACCCTTTACGGGCGGTGCAAGACCCCCGCAAGGCGGTACGCGGACTCCGCGCGTAAGTGCGCCGATTAGCGCGCCCGTTATGCCCCCGAGAGATAAGAGTTTCTCCGCGCCCGCAAAGAAAAAGACCTTCGAAAAGACGTATACCGAAAAGAAAGCGCCCCTTTCCAAGCGCGCGCTTATCAAGCAACAAGGCATGACGGTGGAGGACTTCGACGAGGATAAGAGTGGGTATAGAAAAGTACGCTCGCCTAAGAAGCAAAAACGCCAAGAAATCCAAACGGTAAAAATCGAACACGCGGTCGTTACTACGCAGGATATTCCCTTGAAAGTGCTTTCGGAAAAGCTCGGCGTGTCCGCCGTGGAAATTTCCAAGCGTTTGTTCAAAGCGGGTATCATGAAAGGGATCAACGATTCTATCGATTACGAAAACGCGCTCATGATCGCCATGGATTTGGGTATTGATCTTGAATATAAACCCGAAAAGACGGCGGAAGAAGTGCTTATGGATACGACGGCAGGGGAAGAGGATACGAGCAAACTCGTTACCCGCGCTCCCGTCGTTACGGTCATGGGTCACGTCGATCACGGTAAAACTTCCTTGCTCGATAAGATTCGCGCAACCTCCGTTACGGCAGGCGAAGCGGGCGGTATTACGCAAAGTATCGGTGCGTACACGGTCACGGCAAAGGGCAAACAAATCACCTTTATCGATACGCCCGGTCACGCGGCGTTCACGGCAATGCGTGCGCGCGGTGCGCAAGTTACCGACGTCGTTATTTTGGTGGTGGCTGCGGACGACGGTATCATGCCGCAAACGGTAGAGGCAATCAACCACGCGAAAGCCGCGAACGTGCCCATTATCGTTGCTATGAACAAAATGGATAAATACGAGATCAATCCCGATCGCGTAAAACAAGAGCTTATGCAATACGAGCTCGTGCCCGAGGAATGGGGTGGCGACACGATGGTCGTGCCCGTTTCCGCAAAGACGGGTATGGGTATCGACGAGTTGTTGGAATCGGTCAACCTCGTTGCCGAAATGCAAGAACTCAAAGCCAACCCCGACCGTCCCGCAAAAGGTACGATTATCGAAGCGAAGCTCGATAAGGGCAAAGGTCCCGTGGCGAGCATTATCGTACAAACGGGTACGCTTAAAACGGGCGACAATATCCTTTCCGGTACGACCATGGGTCGCGTGCGCGCCATGTTCGACGATAAGGGCAGAGCCGTGAAGTCGGCTGGTCCGTCCATGGCAGTTTCCATTCTCGGTTTGGAAGAAGTGCCCAACGCGGGGGATAGCATCATGGTCGTTGATCAAGCGCTCATGAAGCAGGTACAGGAAGAGAGAAAGAACAAACAACGCGAAAGCATGATCAAAGAGCAAAGTCGCGTTACCCTCGACGACGTGTTCGCGCAAGTGGAAGAGGGCAAAATCAAAACGCTCAACCTTATCGTCAAAGGCGACGTACAGGGTAGCGTAGAAGCGGTAAAACAATCGCTTGAAAAACTCTCGAACGAAGAAGTTCACGTAAAAGTTATTCACGCGGCGGCGGGTGCGATCAACGAAAGCGACGTCATGCTTGCGGAAAGTGCGAACGCCATTATTATCGGTTTCAACGTCCGTCCGGATACGAAGGCAAAGAAACTTGCGGAAACTTCGAAAGTGGACGTAAGAAGCTACCGTATCATTTACGAGCTTCTCGACGATATGGAATTGGCACTCAAAGGTATGCTTGCACCCAAGCTTAAAGAAGTGCTTACGGGTAAATGCGAAGTTCGCCAAACGTTCAATATTACGGGCGTGGGCACGATTGCGGGTTGCTACGTTATCGACGGCAAGATCGTCCGTGGCGGGAAATTGCGTATTTACCGCGAAGATATCATGATTTGCGAAGGCGGAGTGAAACAGTTGAAACGCTTCAAGGACGACGTGAAAGAAGTCAACTACGGCTATGAATGCGGTTGTGCGATCGACGGCTTCAACGAAATCCGCGTAGGCGATATTATCGAATGTTACGTAACGGAGGAAATCAAAGCGTAATGAAAGTATCGAGAACGTCAAGACTGAACGGCGAATACCAAAAAGAAATCAGCTCGATTTTACGGCGCGTAAAAGACCGCGCGCCCGATATGAAAGGCTTGATCTCGGTGACGGAAGTGGACGTCGCGCCCGATTTGAAAACGGCGTACGTATACGTGAGTATCTACGGCGCGGGCGGTGAAGAAGAAGTGAAACACACGCTCGCCGTCCTGCAAAACAACGCGGGCTTTATCCGTAAGGAGCTTTCCCAAGTCATGCGTATGCGTACCGTTCCCGCACTCACCTTCCGTTTGGACGGCAGTATGGGTTACGGCGCGAAAATGGACGAGCTGTTCAAAAAAATCACCTATACTACCTCTCCCGACGAACCGTCGGAAGACGAAGAAAATTAAAAAAGGAGAAGGGCAGGACGATCCTGCCCTTTCTTGAAATTATGGATAATTTGCAAACGATAGCCAATAGAATCAAAAGCGCGAAAAGCGTAGTAATATTTTTGCATATGCGCCCCGACGGGGACGCGTTCGGAAGCGGACTTGCCCTTTCTTGCGCGCTCGATAATCTCGGGATCGAAAATCAAGTATGCGTGGAAACGGGGATTCCCTCGAACCTCGCGTTTATCGACGGGATCGATAAGGTAAAGAAAGCCCCGCAAGGGGAATACGATTTGCTCGTAGCGGTCGATTGCGCGGATCTACCTCGCCTCGGCGCGCTTTCCGACGAGTTTTTGCGCGCAACGCGTAAAAAAATCGATACGGTGAACGTCGATCACCATATTTCCAATACCTGTTTTGCCAAGTTCAATTATATGCGGGAATGTGCCTCGAACTGTATGAATATCGCCACGCTCATCTCGTACATGGGTGCGCCGTTGGATAAGAAAACGGCGGAATATTTGTATATCGGGTTGTTGACCGATTCGGGCAACTTTGCGCACGACGACGTGACGGAAGAGGTATTCTCGCTCGCGGCAAGACTCGCGGGCGCGGGCGTGGACGTGCGGTATTATAACTATAATTTGTTCAAAAGACAACCCAAAGCGCGCGCCGCGCTTCATTCGCTCGTTATGAGCGGAATGCGCTACTACCACGAAGACCGCCTTGCGGTGATCGTGATTACGCGCGCCATGATGGAAAAATGCGGTGCGGATAACGGCATGACGGAAGGCTTCGTCGATTTCCCGCTCAACGTGGAAGGGGTGGAAGTGGCGGCTTCGGTCATGGAAGTGGAGCACCGTCGCTATAAAATATCCTTGCGCTCGAAGGAATACGCGGACGTAAATCAAGTCGCGGGCAAATTTGGCGGAGGCGGACATATCCGCGCGGCGGGGTGTATGCTGTTCGGAGAATTGGAAGAAGTGCTCGACAAACTTTCCTACGCGGTGTACCAATACTTGAACGACTAAACGAAAAGGCAGTACTATGAAGGACACGGAAAGAAAAAAAGCGGCGAAGGACTTCGCCGAATATTGGAAGGATAAAGGCTACGAAAAGGGCGAGAGTCAAAAATTTTGGCTGTCGCTTCTCGGCGAGGTGTTGGGCGTGGAACACCCCGCGCAATTCATACGCTTT
>JAFQGG010000034.1 GCA_017415505.1 Clostridia bacterium | reverse complement strand
TTTTTGCGGATTGACGAGAAAAATTCAAGAAAGACAAGCGTTTTGTGAGCGCGCATACTTGGAAAGTATGAAAACGAGCAAAACACGAAGTATTTCACAGAATTTTTCCGTCAAAAATCAACCGAGGGATGGGACAGAGCCATTTTTTTTAGCAAAAATAAAATAACAAAAAATGCCACGAGCGCCGTCAATATCCAAGTGACGGGATAGCAAATGAAAATCGTTTCCAACCTTTGATAGAACGGAAACACCGTCAAAATCCAAACGACGCGGAGAAGGCAAGACCCTATAAGCGAAATCACCGTCGCTACGAGCGATTTTCCAAGCCCGCGCAAAACGCCCGTCGTCACTTCCATAAGCCCGCACAAAAAGTACGGCAAAACGATAAAGTACATACGCATCGTCGCCGCTTGCATTGCAAGCGCTTCCATGCTCCCCTCCGCCCCGTCTACGATACCGTACAGCGACAGCAACGGGTTTTTCAAGAGAAAGACGAGTCCGCCCATAAACAGCCCTATCACCGTCGTCAAAAGGAAACCGTTATACAAAATAGGCTTTACCCGTTCGGGCTTTTCCGCTCCCATATTTTGCCCCGTGACCGTGACCATACCGTTCGACACGGCGTTCATTGCCGTATACACGAACCCCTCGATATTCGCCGCCGCCGCGTTGCCGTTCGTGATCGGTTGATAATCGCTCGCCGGCGCGAATATATTATTCACCGTAACGATAGACGATTGAATGAGAATATTCGACAAGGAAAACAGCGCGCTTTGGATTCCCGCGGGCAAACCTATAAGCACGATTTCTTTGAGCGAGCTTTTCTCCAAGCAAAGCTTGCGGAAGGAAAACGCGGTGCAGTCTTTCGCCCGACGCAAAAGCACGAGCAAAACGACAAACGAGAGCAGGTTGGAAATTGCCGTGGCGAGCGCGACGCCCTCCACCGAAAGCCCCGTAACGAGCACGAAAAAGAGGTTCAACCCCACGTTGACGAGCCCCGCCAAAGCAAGCACGATAAGCGGGGTTTTCGAATCCCCTTTCGCGCGAAAAATCGCAATCAAATAATTGGTAAGCGCGAGAAAGGGCACGCCCGCGAAATAGATATACGTATAAGTAACGGCAAGCTCTAAAAGCGAACCGCTGTTTCCCATGGCTACGAGCACGGGACGGGCAATCGCCACGCCGATCGCGCCCCCCGCAACGCCCGTAATCAACGCGAGCACCAAGGAGGTGTGCACTACCGTTTGCACCTTATTATCGTTTTTCGCGCCCACGTATCGCGCGACCGCCACGTTTGCGCCCACCGAAAATCCAATAAACAGATTTACGATAAGGTGAATAAACGAACCCGTCGTCCCAATCGCGCCCACGGCGTTTTGTTCGCTCGACAAGCTCACCACCATCATATCGGCGGCGTTATAAAACATTTGTAAAAGATTCGTCGCTACGATCGGCAATATAAACCAAACGAGTTTGAAAAATATTTTCCCCTCGGTAAAATCGACTTTCTTCTTTGCTTCCGTCACTTACTCACCCCGTCAAGCTTTCAGCTTTTCAATAATCGCGCGTCTATCCTGCGCCTTGAAAACGGTGCTTCCCGCGACGATTACGTTCGCGCCCGCTGCCTTGATTTGCGCCACATTTTCCTCCGTAACGCCCCCGTCGATTTCCAGCTCGATTTCCTTACCGCTCTTATCGATAATTTCTTTGATCGCGCGCAGTTTGTCGAGTGCTTCGGGAATAAATTTTTGCCCGCCGAAGCCGGGGAATACGCTCATGACGAGTACGATATCGCAAAGCGGAATTATATCCGCAATTTTCTCTACGGGAGTATCGGGATTGATGACCGCACCGCATTTTACGCCCGTGGATTTTATGAGCAAAAGCACCTCTTTTAAGTTCTCTTTGCACGCCTCGTAGTGCACGGTGATATAGTCCGCGCCCGCCTTTGCAAAGCGTTCCACGTACTTTTCGGGATGCACGATCATCAAATGCGCGTCGATAGGGAGCGAGGTGTGCGGACGAATATCCTCGAGCATTTTCAACCCGAACGTGATATTGTTTACGAACACGCCGTCCATGACGTCGTAATGTACGATATCCGCGCCGTTTGCCTCCAACGAACGCACCTCTTCGCCCATTTTCGCGAAGTTCGCCGACAAAATAGACGGCGCAATTTTAACTTTACTCATAATCTTTACTCCTTTCGCGTGAATGCGTTTCACGCCTTATTTTTCCAAATAGCTCGCGCGAAGCTGTCCGCACGCGCCTCCGATATCCACGCCGATTTGACGGCGAAGGGTGGCGGAAAGTCCGCCCTTTTCCAACCTACCCAAAAAGCGGTACGCCGCCTTGTCGCCGAGCGCTTTTAAGTCGCGCTCCTTCACCTCGTTGAGCCGAATGAGATTGATATGGCAGGGTTTGCCTTTGAGCAGTTTCACGAGCGCGTCCGCGTGCGATTCGTCGCAGTTTTCGCCCTCGATTAAAGTGTATTCGAAATAGTACCGCCTGCCCGTTTTCTCAAAGTAGTACTCGCAGGCTTTTAATATTTCCTCTATTTTATACGCCTTGGCAACGGGCATCGTCCTCGCGCGCGTTATATCGTCGGTCGCGTGCAAGGAAACGGTAAGATTCACGGGAATCCCCTCGCCTGCAAGCGCGTACATTTTCGGTACGATTCCGCAGGTGGAAAGGGAGATATTCCGTCCGCTTATCCCCAAGCCCTCGCCCGCCGTCACGAGTCGCAAAAAACGCACCGTTTCCTCGTAATTATCCAATGGTTCTCCGCTCCCCATAAGCACGATATTCGTCACCGCGCGCGCTTCCTTGCCCCGTCCTAAAACGTCCTCTTTATGGAGCGCGTTGACGACGAGGATTTGCGATAAAATTTCCCCCGCCGTAAGGTTGCGCACGAGTCCGCCGAGCGTGGAAGCGCAAAATTTGCACCCCATTCGGCAACCCACTTGCGTGGAAACGCATTGCGTATACCCGTACTTATATTTCATTAAAACCCCTTCGATAAGATTGCCGTCGGCAAGCTCGAAAAGATACTTTTCCGTACCGTCGGCGGAGAGGTATTTTTCCTTGACCTTTACGGGCGCGTCCTCGTACTCTTCGAGCAGGCGTTCCTTGAACGCCTTCGACAGGGAAGAAATCGCCGACACGGCTTTCCCCTGCGTCAAGCCCTCGAACAGCTGTTTCGCGCGGAATTTCTTTTCCCCGAGCGCGAGCACGAGCGATTCCGTTTCCGCAAACGACAGGTCTTGTAAAATCTTTTTCATACCCGCACCTCCCGTTAATTTTTCCGCATTTTGCAAATATAAAATCCTGCGCCGTACGCCTCGTCGGGCAAAAATTGCAAGCCGTATTTTTTATGCTCGTGCGCGAGCGGGCTGTCCAGCTTTTCCGCTTCAAATGCAGGGTTGTCCTTCAAAAACGCTTCCACCACCCCGTCGTTTTCGCTCTCGAACAGCGAGCAGGTGGAATAGTACAAATACCCGCCCCGTTTCAAGTAACGGGAACAGTTTGTAAGGATTGCAAGCTGTATTTTTTTAAGCGCGGGGAAATCCTCCGCCTTTCGAAATAGCTTGATATCGGGATTTTCGCTCACCGTGCCGTACCCCGAACAGGGCGCGTCGCACAAAACGCCGTCGAATTTTTCCTCAAACTCGGGATCGAACGCGGAACTGTCCTTTTGCATTTCCGTGATATTGCCAACGCCCATACGCGCTTTATACGAGCGGATAAGCTCTACGCGGTGGGCGTGTAATTCAAACGAAGTCACGCTTTTGCACTTGCCCGCCAAAAGCACCGATTTCCCGCCCGGCGCGGCGCAAGCGTCCAGCATGTTTTCGCACGGTTCTACGCAATCGCAAATGGCGATACTGCCCACCGATTGAAAGGTGTATTTCCCCTCGTCAAACCCCTCGTCGCGCACGAAATTCGGGAAGATATACTGCCCGTAAGAAGGAGAAAACGGCGTAATCGTATGCGGTTTTTCCAAGTACGGCTCTTGCCCCGAAACGAACCGCACGGACACGCCCAAAGCGCGCGCTTTGGCAATCGATTGCGCCCTGTCGCCGTATTCCGCGCGCAATTTTTCGTAGGCAAACGACGGATAGGAAAAGCGCACGCAATCCCCCTTTGCGCCTTGGGGAATCGCTCCGTCCACCGCCGTTTTATCAAAACGGCGCAAAAACGCGTTGACGAATCCGCTCACGCCCGATTTGCCCAATTTTTTACACAAATCCACGGCGCAATCGGTAACGGCGTAGCGTTTCTTTTCCATAAAAAGAAGCATGTACAGCGCAATTTTCAAAACGGTACGCACGGCGAGTTTGGGGGCTTTCGGGGCGTAGTATTTGATACAAAAATCAAAATACCCGTCGTTTTCCAATACCCCGTAAACGATTTTTACCGTCCGAGAACGGTACTGTTCCTCGATATAAGTGTCCGCGATCGCCTGCTTTAAGTGCGCGCCGTCCGAGTATACTTTCGTAAGAATGAGAAAGGGGTCGTACACGGGATTGCTCAACATACGAACACCTGTCCCTTTTGCACCTTTCTACCGTTGAGAAGATCTCCCCCCGACATTCTTTTACCGCCCGCCGCCTGTACCTCAACCAAGCGCACCGCGCCGTCGGCGCATTTGACGATAAGCCCGCGTTTGGGTCTATCCGAGAGTACCTGTCCGCAAACGGCGTTTTCTTCCTCTTCCGCCGTCGGCGTAACGGTTTCCGCGCGGTAGATATTGAGTTTCAAATCGCCCGCCACGGCGTACGCCACGGGCGCGGGGTTCATACCGCGCACCAAATCGACGATACTTTTCGCCGTTTTTGAAAAGTCGATTTTCGCCTGTTCTTTGTCAATTTTCCGTACGGTGTTCGCCCCCGTTTCCCCTTGCGGAGTGAGGGTGTATTCGCCCGTTTGCAGGCGTTTTAAGCCTTCCACGATAAGTTCCGCGCCGATTTCGGAAAGACGGGAAGAAAGCTCGCCGTAGGTTTCCGTTTCCGTTACGGGCGTTTTTTGCACGAGCAAAATATCCCCGCAATCGAGTCCAAGTTCCGTCTTCATAATCGAAACGCCCGTTTCCCTTTCGCCGTTTATGATACAGCTTTGAATGGGCGACGCTCCGCGATAGGCGGGAAGCAATCCCGCGTGGATATTCCAAATCCCCTTTTCAAACGAATCGAGCACCGATTGCGTGAGGATTTGTCCGTATGCGCAAGTGACCATAATATCCCCGCCGAGCGCGCGAACGGCTTCTATCTCGTCACGGATTTTTTGCGGTTGCAAAACGGGGATTCCTTGGGAAAGGGCGTAAGTTTTCACGGGGGGTGGCGTTAAAATCCCTTTGCGCCCCTGCGGTTTGTCCGTTTGCGTGATAACGCCCGCCACTTCAAAACCCGCTTCTATGATTTTTTGCAAGGGCAACACCGCGAAATCGGGCGTGCCCGCGTAAACGATTTTCATGCTTATACCTTCTTTAATAAACCTTCCGCAATTTTACGAAGCCAACGCTTGATCGCGTTTTTCATTCGACGGAATTTTTCGTCTTTGCAAACGACGAGGGATAAAACCTCGAAAGGCAAGCCCTCTCCGCTCGTTTGAATTTCGTTGAATTGCTTGCGCGTGCCTTTATAGTTCACGTAGCGAAGCGATTCGCAATTATCGAACGCGCCCTCGCCGATATAGCGCACGCTTTCGGGGATATCGACCTGCCAAAGACTTTCACAGCCGTAAAAGGCGTAGTCGCCGATTTTCTCCAAGCCCTCGGGCAAATCGATACAGTCGAGCAGTGAACACAGCGCGAACGCGCCCTCACCGATTTCCGTCCACATACCGCCCGTGACGAGCTGTACGCTCGAAGAGAAGAACGCGCCGTTTTCGATTTTTTCCACCAACGGCGGTAAAAATACGACGTCGAGCTTGGTTGCGTTTCTAAACGCAAAGGATTTGACGGCGGAAAAGTCGCCTTGGAAATCGAGAATGGGGAAACGGAACGTCACGTCCGAGAATACGTTTTTTCCCATATCGAGAAGCTCGCCTTCCATTGCCATAATCCCCACTTTCGAATGCGCGAACGCGCCGTCGGCAATCGTTTCCAACGATTCGGGGAGCGTGAACTCGTCGTCTTTTACGAGGCAACCGTAAAACGCGCCCTCGCCGATTTTTTTCACACCCAAAAGAGTTTCTCCCGTCACATCGGCGCAGGGCGGTACGCGGACGAGCGTGCCGTCCACGGCGTACAAAACGCCGTCTTTGTCGTAAAAATACGGATTGGCGTTATCCACGCGAATAACGGCAAGATTTTCCGCCTCGCCAAAGGGCGCGCCCGTGCGTTGGTATCCACCCGACATGGATTCCATTAAGCGGAACACCGACGCCGTGTTTTCCTGTTCGAGGTCGGGATAGGTGTCCTCGGGTACGTCGGGAAGCTCTATGCTTCGCACCGTTTTGGGGATAAATAAGCTTTTGGCGGTGGAAAATTCCGCTTTCACCGCAACGATAGGCTTGTCGTTGATTTTTTCGGGAATGAATACGTCCGTGTTTTTCCCCTCGTACGCAACGAGTTTCAGCCCGCCCTCCGTTTCTTCGCAAATGAAATCGGATAATACGTCTTCCGTTACGTTGAAAGTTTCTTCGATTTTATTGATACGGTAGAGCACGTTTTCGTACTCCTCGTCGTAGATAAGCGCGGTGTCCGCGTCGGGGAAAAACGCGTTAAATTTTTCAAAGAGCGGGTCGTTTTCCCTGCCCTTGAAAATGCGGGCGGCGGAAAATTTGTCTTTGTCGAGCGCAACCGATACGTAGGGCTTTCCCGAGGAAGCGATCATTTCTACTTCCTGTAAAACGGCGGCGCTGGATAATAAATTCTCACTCAAATAGAAAATCGCGCCCACGCAGTTGGGGTGTTCGATATATTTTTTCACTTCTTCCGCCCAATTCTTTCCCGCGGGCAATCCCTCGTCGTACCAAAAACGCACTTTTTTGTCCGCGTTGTATAAAAAGGTCGCAAGATCGCGATAAACCTTCGCGAAATCGCGGTGGGAATAGGATACGAACACGTAATTTCTGCCGTCGGAAAGACGGTGCGCGGGCAGGTGCTCCCGCAACCATTGCAAGTGGGTGTTCTCCGCGTTTTCCAAACTCTTCATACCGTCGAGATACGCCTCGATCGCGATAAGCTTTTCTTCGTTGGAATATTCCTGCCAAGTTCTTTGTATCGTTTTCGGTAACATATTTTTCCCTCTCTTCGTTAAAAATAATTTATTTTTGCAAGCAAAGCTTGCATAATGTACTTTTTACAGTATTTTGTAGCCAATCCCAAAAAAACTTAACCATGGGCAGGATAATCCTGCACCTAATTTTATCCATCACTCTCTTTCGGGTTACTACACCACTGTTTTGACAGCCTTTTTGCTCTTACTAACCCTTTTCTAAAAACTTAACCATGGGCAGGATAATCCTGCACCTAATTTTATCTATCATTCTTAATCGGGGTATCTTACCGCCGTTTTGACGGCTCGTTTGCTCTCACCAACCCATATCTCAAAAACTTAACCATGGTTAAGTTTTTCATCTTTCCCCGACGGGATCAACGCTTCGCGTGGAGCGCAACCTACGGTTGCTTAACTTGGGGCTTATATTCCGTTCCACGAACGGGACTGCCGTCGGCGTATGGGTTTCACCCCTACACCCCACAAGGAAGCAGGATAATCCTGCACCTAGTTTTATCTATCATTCTTAATCGGGATATCTTACCGCCGTTTTGACGGCTCGTTTGCTCTCACAAATCCCTTTTCTAAAAACTTAACCATGGTTAAGTTTTGGAATTATGCCAACATTTTGCGGAGCAAAATTTCATTGCGTAGCAATTTCACTCGCGTTAAGCGGATTTCATTCGGCGTAGACGAATTTCATTAAAATGCCCACTCTACTCACAGTAGAGTTGGGTTTTCGGGGTGGTTTTTTGGGTTTCCAAAACTTAACCATGGGCAGGATAATCCTGCACCTAGTTTTGTCTATCATTCTCGGTCGGGTTACTACACCGCCGTTTCGACAGCTTTTTTGCTCTTACTAACCCTTTTCTAAAAACTTAACCATGGTTAAGTTTTGGGAATATCGTGGAGTTTCCTCAAAGCCACGAGCCGAGCGAAGTAAAACGGTGCAAGACACGAGTAAGACAAGGCGGACGAGGCTTTTCCGACGGGAGTTTACTTGGCGTAAACGAGCGAGGAAAAACGCAGTCCAACGAAGTATTTACGAAGCGGATTCTTCGCGTTTACCGACCCACTTGAACATGAGCGAAGTAAAACAAAGCAAGACGCGAGTAAGACAAGGCGGACGAGGCTTTTCCGACGGGAGTTTACTTGGCGTAAACGAGCGAGGAAAAACGCAGTCCAACGAAGTATT
>JAFQGG010000033.1 GCA_017415505.1 Clostridia bacterium | reverse complement strand
GCTCCGTAAAAACGGAGCGCGCCTTTCGTTTATTGAATTTCCCGCCTGTACGCCGCGGGCGTAACGCCCGCGTATTTTTTGAAAAATTTACAAAAATAAGGCACGCTTTCAAAGCGCAGTTCGTCGGCGATTTGCGTGATCGATTTTTTTCCTGCGAGTAGCCGTTTCGCTACTTCCACCTTTTTATCGATAATATAGCCGACCACCGTTTTGCCCGTGGCGATACGGAACTCCTTGCAAAGGGTGGAGCGGTTGGTGTGGAACAAAAAGGCAAGCTCGTCCAAGGTCATTTTTTCCGTGAAGTTGTCGTCCACGTATTCCACGATCTCTCCGATTTTGAAATCGACTTCTTCCGCTTCCTCGCTCGCTTGGGATAACGCGTATTTGCGCACGAGTCCGATTAAAAAGGTTTCCAACAGCGAGCGCAGGGTTTGTTCGCTTCCGAACACCTGCTCTTTCTTTTTAATCATGTCGTACACGGGTACGTCGTAGGGGGGCGCGAATACGTTTCTTCCCTCCTTGACGATACGGGCGAGCTGTTTAATTTCCGACTCGCTTAAATACACGGGCTTTTCCGTGAAAAAGGACAGCGTTTCGCTTTGGCACTCAAACCCTATGATAATGAGCGAGGTTTCCACCGTCTTCGAGCAGGCGAGCGCGTGTACCTCGTTCGCGCCGTGCAAAATAAAACCGCCCTTGGAAAGTGTGCCCGAAAATTTTTCCGAGCGCACCTGCAAAGTGCCGTCGTTGACGAATACGAGTTCGCAAAACGGGTGCTTGTCTTCCTTCGTTTCATGCCCTACGGGGAACTCGAAAAAGTGTACGTTTGCAATTTTTGGAACGAGCAAAACGCCCGTCATTTCTTTGAGCTTAAAGTCCATGCTTATATTGTAGCGCATTTTTCCCGCTTTGTCAAATAAAACGACCAATCGTAAAAAAATTTACGATAGTATAATTTTTATTGACGATTTTCTAATGACAAACGAAAAAATATATATTATAATAGAAGAGTAAGGCGGGAACGCCGAAAAAAAGAAAATCGTAAGGAGAGAAAAACATGGCAAGAGTATGTATCCCCGATTCCGAATATCGGGAAAGAGTGCAAAGAGCAGCGAAAATGTTGCAAGAGAGAGGTATTGACGTAATGGTCGTTGCGTCCACGGAAAGCGACTATGCGAACGCGCGTTATTTCTCGGGCTTTTGGCCCGTATTCGAGCGTGCGGGCGTAGCGATTTCGGCTAAGGGCGACGCGGCGCTTTTGGTAGGACCGGAATCGGAAGTATTCGGCGCGGACTTCGGTAAGCTTGAAAAGGTATTCGTGCTTCGCGAATTTAGAGAATCGGCAGACCCGTCCTATCCCGAATTGACGCCTTCCACCTTCAACGACGTGTTCAAGGCGCTCGGCGTTACGGGCGAAAATATTAAAATCGGTTTGGGTAGCTACGTAGAGTGCACCCTGCCCATTTACGAGGGCTTGAAAGCAAGCTATCCGAAGGCAGAAATCGTAAAATGCAACGATATCATGGTAAACCTTCGTAAAATCAAGAGCGAAAACGAAATCGCTTGTTTGAGAGAAGGCTTCCGTATTATCGAGATTGCTACGGACGAGGTTATCAAGGCGTTGCGCCCGGGCGTAACCGAATTGCAAATGGTAGGTATCGCGCAAAAGACGATTTACGAGCACGGCGCGGAATACGAGGGGCTTCCCATGTACGTATTCTCCGAGGCGAGCACCCGTCACGCGATCTCCCGTTCGAGATACAGAGAAATCGGTAAGAACGATATCGTACAACTCAACCTTTCGGCGAAGATCGACGGTTATTCGCCCTCGATCGGTTTGCCCGTTTGTATGGGTAAATTGGAAGGGGAACGCCGTGACCTCGTGGAATTCTGCTTGAAGATGCACGAATGGACGGAACAGCAACTCAAAGCGGGCGCGATGGCGGACGATATCGCGAAGCGTTTCTTGCAAGCGTATAAAGACGCGGGCTACGAAAAGAACTACGTGTACGGACCTTGCCACGGAACGGGTATGATCGAGGTAGAAGCGCCTTGGATGGAAACTTCCACGCACTATCCCTTGGAAAAGAACATGACGTTCCAAATCGATACCTTTATTTCCGGACCTACGTTCGGTTGCCGTTGGGAAAAGGGTATTGCCGTAAAAGAAAACGGTTGCGAAAGCTACACCGATTATTTGAAGAAGGGCATTATTGAGCTCGGATTTTAACGCGTAAAATCCTCCCTTCCAAAGCGCGCTTGGTTGGGCTTTGGAAGGGAGGAAAAATTTTTTTTGGAGGTATTATTATGGTAGTAGGTAAAAAATATTGGATTATTCCCGATTGCGAACTTCCCCCCGAGGGCGAAGGCGTGCTCAAAGGACACGAAAGCGTGATCGTCGTCAACGACACGAACAAGACGGCGGAAATTAAGGTGAAACTGTATTTTGCGGACAAAGATTGCTACGAGGGGATTACTTGGAAAGTTGAACCGCAAAAGGTACGCTGTTTTAGAATGAACAACCCCGACGATATGAGCGGGTTCGTCGTACCCTTGGAAACGCAGTACGCTATGAAGCTTTCCAGCTCGCAAAAAATCGTCGTGCAGTACGGTAGATTGGACAACCGTCAAACGAACCTCGCGTACTATACGACCATGGCGTTTTAAGTGGGTATTTGCACAAAAAAAATCTTTCAAACGCTTGCGTTTTTAATTACGAAGTTGTATAATAAAGGAAAGTAATTATTTTTTGCAAGGAGAAAAATTTATGAGCAAATATTACAGCGAAGAAATCGTAAAAAATACGCCCGAGCGTAAGGAGTACTTGGATACGCTTTGCGCGTTTTTGGATAGAGAAAAAGAGGTTGCAAAGGAAAAACGCGGGGCGTTTATTTCGCCCGCGCAATATAAGGAAAATCCCGAGTTTTACCGTGAGAAATATAAGGAAATGCTCGGCTTTCCTTTGACGGAAAAACAGCAAACGCCCGTTTGTATCGAAAAGAAATTCGTCGCGAGGGATTTGAACGTAAATATCTACCGTATGCGCTTTGAATTTCCTTTCGGCGTGAAAACGTACGGTATGTATTTCGAACAAACGGAGAATGCGAAAAACGCGCCGTTCGTGCTCGGTTTGCACGGCGGGGGCGGTACGCCCGAACTCGTGTCGAGCCTGCATATGGATTCGGCAAACTACAACCACCTCGTTCGCCGTATCACGGATAGGGGCGCAAACGTGTTTGCTCCGCAAACCTTGCTTTGGAATGAGGAAATTTACGGGCAGGGATTTAATCGCGGGCATATCGACGGGAAACTTCGTCAGCTCGGCGGGTCTATCACCGCGTTAGAGCTGTACTTAATGCGCGGTTGCGTGAATTGGTTTTTCGAAAACGAGGGCTTGTGCGAGGATAAATTCGGCGTCGCGGGGCTTTCCTACGGCGGTATGTATACCTTGCATTATACCGCGCTCGATACGCGCGTAAAGGCGGCGTACTCTTGCTCGTTCGTGCACGACGGATTCACGACGTCGTGGGAGGATTGGAGTTATAAAAACGCGCAAAATTCGTTTACGAATACGGAGGTCGTCGCGCTCGTTGCCCCTCGCGCTTTGGCGGTGGCAATGGGGGATAAGGACGAATTGTTCGATTCGAACGAAACGTTTGCGGTATGTGAAGAAGCGAGGAAATATTATAAGGAATACGGGGCGGAAGACAAACTGCTTTGCCGTGTTTTCGACGGGAATCACGAAACGGATAGAAGCGACGAGGAAATCGACTTCCTTCTTGCCAATTTGCTTTGATTTTTTACCCGTTTCTTACTATTTTTTCCATTGAAACGAATACGAAAATAAGTTATAATAATTAGGAGAAAAAAATGATTTTAGATAAAAGCTTTCCGCGTGAAACGGATTATGTAAAAGAAAACAATATCCCGCTCGTGATCGTGGGCGGGACGGTGGAATATCACGGACCGCATTGTTCGTACGGTTGCGACACGCTCGTGGCGGAGGGGCTCGTGAAGTTGCTTGCTAAGGAAAAGGAAATTATGCTTGCGCCGACGATCTCGTACAGCCCGTCCAGCTACGCGGTAGGCGGGAGAAAGAGCGGTACGGTGCACGTGCCCGAACGCGCGTTCGAGGACTACGTGTATTACGTATTCAAGAGTATGCTCTATTCGGGATTTAGAAATATCTACGTGGTGATTCACCACCAATTCGAACAGGAGAGCGAAATGCCCATGACCCTTTGCTACCGCACGGCGGCGAAGCGCGCGACGATGGAATACCTCGAAGAAACGCTTGGCGAAGGTTGGTGGGGAAGCGAATCGTACGCCAACTACTACGAGGAACTCGAAGGTTCGAACAATCCGTTTTCTTGGATTAAGGTCATTCCCACGATGAGTACCGCCGTACAAAACGCGACGGGTTACGACCACGCGGGGAAATACGAAAGCTCCATTTTGATGGCGCTTTATCCCGAATGTATCAAGCTCGACAGAATCGACGATATCAAGCATTGGTTCACGGAGAGCGCGCGCGAAGCGAGCGAAGAAATCGGTAAAGAAATGGTGGAGAAATCGCTCGAATATCTTAAAGAGGCGATTAAATAAAAGAGGTGGTTTATGTTACCCAAAGTGAAACGCGTACCCTTGCCGGTACAGGTATTTCCGCAAAAATGGCAAACGGTAATTTTTAGAAATTACGGTTTGGTTTCCACGGATAAAATCGCAAAGACGCTTGCTTGCGACGAGGAGACGGTAAAAAAAGAAGCGAGCCGTTTGGGGCTTGGCGAAGTCGTTTACGACGAGAAATGGGAAAAACGCGGGTTTATCACTCTCGTGCGCAATAATTGGTATTTGCTCGATTACGAACAACTCATGACCCTGCTTGCGTTCGACGAGGCGAGATTGGAATTCGTGCTGTATAAAGAGGATTTTTTGGACGTAAAACTCGGTTTTTTCAAGCCTGAATGTCCAAAGATCGTTTATTCGCCGTTGACGGAAGATGAGAAAAAAAAGACGGAAACGCTTGCAAAGGAAATAGAAAAATATTTGCCTAAATCCACCCGCCCGTTCTCGTTTTTCGTAGACGGTGAGGAAACGGAAATTCAAACGGGTGACGGTGGGGATACCATTCGTCTTGTGCACGGGTACTTGACCCCGTGCGGAGACGCGCTCGTGGAAGATGATGAAACCTATTTGCCCGAGGGACTTTTGCGTGAATATCAAAAGCAGGGAATTAACGGGCTTTGGATGCACGGGCTTTTGTCCGCGCTTTCTCCCTATCCGTTCGACCCTACGTTGAGTGAGCTGTATCCGCTTCGCAGAAAGAATTTGCAAAAACTCGTAGACCGTTGTGCAAAATACGGGATAAAGATATATTTGTATTTCAACGAACCCCGTTTCTTGCCCGTGGAAAAGATAGGCAAATACGCGCATTTGCAAGGTACGGTATGGCAAGGAAAGGCGTGCTTGTGCTTTGAAAAAGAAGAAGTGCGCGAATACTTATATACGGCAATGAAAGACTTGTTTACGGGCGTAAAAGGGCTTGGTGGCGTGATTACGATTACAATGAGTGAAAATCCCACCCATTGTAATTGGATGAGATACGACGATACGGAAAACTACTGCCGTTGTCCCGTGTGTAAGGATTTGCCCGCGTACCGTTCGGCGGTGGCGGTGAATAACGTCATAGCGAAAGCGTTGCGCGATAGCGACGGGGAAGCGAAGGTGCTGGCGTATCTTTGGGGCTGGTCGTCGTATATGGGCTGGAAACAAGAGGAAACGCAAAAAGCCATTCAATTACTCGATAAAGATATTATCGCCGTTTGTGTGAGCGAATGTCAGTTGCAAATTGAAAAAGGGGGAGTTGGATGTGAAATTATCGATTATTCCATATCTTGCCCCGGACCAAGCGAAGTGACGAAGTTTATGTTCAAAACGGCGCAAGAAGCAGGGCTTCGCTGTGTTGCGAAGATACAAACGAACAACAGCTGGGAAAATTCTTCCGTTCCCTATTTGCCTGTTTACGATCTCGTTTTGAAGCACTTAAAAAATTTGAACGAAAACGGCGTAAACGAATATATGCTTACTTGGACGCTTGGCGGATATCCTTCTCCGATGCTGAATATGGTGGCGGAATATTCGAAAAACCCCGCTTCGTTCGATATGGAAAAATGGTACGCAAAACAGTACGGAAAAGAAGGCGTAAAAACGCATGAGGCTGTGCGGTATTTTTGCGAGGGATTCGAAGAGTATCCCTTCAATATAGCAAAACTGTATTTTGGACCGCACACGTTAGGACCTGCCAATTTATGGAGTTTGCAAGCGGAAGAAAAACGTTCGACGATGGTATGTTTTGCGTTTGACGATTACGAAACTTGGCTTGGCGCGTATCCTTACGAGGTATATATTTCGCAGTACGAAAAATTGCTTTCGGCGTGGGAAAAGGGCTTAAAAATACTTTCGGAAACGGAGGATTCGCCCCTGTTAAAGGAATTGAAGATTTGCGCGGAAGTGGCGTATATCCATTTCAAAGCGGACTATTTGCAAACGAAGTTCTCCTATTATAAACGGGAAAAGGGCAAATACCGCGAAGAAATGCTTGGCTTGATTCGCGAGGAACGGAAAATTACCGAGCGTTTGATTGGATTGCAGGCAAGCGAACCTACGATTGGATTTGAAACTTCCAACCATTATTTCTATAACGAGAGAAACCTCGTGGAAAAACTGTTGGAAACCTATTTGCTTGAAAGTAAGTTATCTTAATGCACAGCGCCCCGAAAGCACGGCTTTCGGGGCGTATTTTCAAAAGCAATCCCACGCGCCCGCGCGTGGTGTTTCAAAGCGTTTCTCATGCTCGCGCGTATATTTCCAAAAAAAATGTTTTTCTCACCAAAAAACACATGAACATATGAACATATGAACATATGTACATATGTTCATATATCGTAAAAAGGAAGGAGGTTGCGAATAGGGGACGTGGCGGGAATTGAGAAAGGGGTGGATAAACGGCGTATGCAATTACGCGCGCGCATAGATTTTACCGAAAAAATCGTTGTTTCCTAACCTCTTGCGTGTTTTTTTTCGAAAACATATGAACGTATGTACATATGTACATACGTTCATATGTCGTGAGAGCGAAAAAGAGGGAGGGGGAAATAAGAAGAGAAGTGTTTTAGAGGGGCAGGAAGATAATGCAAAAGGGAAAGCGTCGTGGGAGTGAACGGGGGAGCGTGTGGCGGGGGATAAGGTAAACGGGTAAGCGTATGTGCGGGGCGCAAAAAAACGCACCCTGCGAGGGGTGCGTAGAAGTTTTATCGGTTGTCGAAGGCGAGGTGGATACCCGCGCCCTGTATGATTTTGCAAGCCGTTTTCACGCGGTCGGGTTTATATTCTTTAATATTATGCGAATCGAAGCCCACGGAGAGGCGCGCGCCCGTTTTTCTCACGGTTTCCTGCTGGGCTTTGTTGCGCAAAAATTCCATGGCGTAAGCGTGCGTCTGGAAATTGTGGGAAGAATCGAGGTTGACGTTAATTTCCCAAAAGATTCCGTGTTCCGCAAGCTTACGGAAGAAGCGGAAAGGTTCTTCGCCGATTTTTTCACAAAACGCGAACAAATCGGTGTGTGCAATCCCCACCGTGCAACCGCAACGCTTGGCGAACGAGAAAATATCGTCGTTCATAATGGAGTTAGGCTTGCCTAAGCCCTCTACGAGGCAGTAATCGAAATGGGAAACGTCCGCGCTATAAGGCAGGGCGTAATTGTCCTTGCTTATGCAAGTCGCTACTTCCAATCCACGGAGAATTTTAATTTTGTTTTTATACTTTTCTTTGAGCAGGGTGATATGGTCGAAATAGCGGATAAGCGTACGGTCGTAGTCCACGTCCAAATGCGTACCGCGCCCGTAACATTCGCTCTTTCTCGCCAAGCCTACGCTGTGGTTATGATCGGAAAATCCGAGCGTTTGCACGCCTGCAAGAATCGCACCCTCGATAATCTTTTCGGGGTGGTCTTCGCTGTCGAAAGAATAGTAAGAGTGTACGTGTAAATCCTGTATCATAATTCTATTATAATACAATTCAAAAAATAAAGCAAGCAAATTTACCAAATAAATTTAATATCTCTGCCTTCCAATTCCTTGGGCGGAGGCGCGTCCGTCACGACGAGATCGTAATCTTCGAGCGCGGCGAAACGGTACGTGCCGTGCGAGGAAAATTTGGTGTGGTCGATAAGCAGTACCCGTTTGAGCGAGTGTGCAAAAGCCACCCGCTTAATTTCCTTTTGTTCGAGCGAGCGTTCGTGCGTGCAGCCGTTCAATACCGCCGCGCACGAGGATATGATAAGATCGAAAGAAAAATCGTCCAGCTGTCTTGCCGTCCAACCGCCCGTGGAAGATATGGTGTTATATTGTACCGTTCCGCCGAGTATGATAAGCGTTACGTTGGGTTTTTTGGATAACTGTATCGCCGTTTGCAAATTGTTCGTCACTACCGTTTTGCCCGAAAAGTCCATACGCTCGGCAAGCGCGAGCGCGGTGGACGAGGAATCGATATACACCGATTTGAAAGGGGGAATGTGGGGCAACGCTTTCGTTGCCACCTTTTCCTTTTCGTTCGCGTTTTTCTCCATACGGAAAAAAATGGATATTTCCTCCGAGTTTTCGGGTAGTACCGCTCCGCCGTGACTGCGCTCGACGAGTCCCAACGATTCCATTTCCGTCAAGTCCCGCCGAATGGTCGCCTCGCTTACGTAAAACAGCTTGGCAAGCTCTCGTATGCTCACCTTTTTTTGCTCTTTGAGAATCCGTAAAACGTCCGTTTGTCTTTCGTTTAACGCCATGTTTTTCTCTCCTATACCTTAAATTTTGTGAATTTGTGAAAACGCGGGCGTATTTTTATGTAAAAATGTGAAAAATCGTGCGCGTTTTCGTTCGTTTATGTTCGAATTATAGCACAAAAAATTTTTTTTGTCAATCTTTCGAACATATATAGACAAAAATAAAAATATATGTTATAATAGTAGTGATGAAAAAATGGGTGGACTATGCGACGAAAATCGCGCCCGTTTGGAAAAGCAAAAAACAAGGAGCAAAACATGAGATATTATCTTGCAATCGATATCGGCGCGTCGTCGGGAAGACATATCGTCGCGCATATCGAAAACGGCAAAATGATCACGGAAGAGATTTACCGTTTCCAAAACGGTCCGAAAACGCGGATCGCCTACGACGGACAAGAACACCTTACTTGGGATCCCGAAACGCTCTTTTCGGAGATACTCAACGGGTTGAAGAAAGCGAAGGAAGTGGGGAAAGTTCCCTACTCGGTCGGTATCGACACTTGGGGCGTAGATTACGCGCTAATCGGTGAGGACGGCAAGGCGATCGGGGGCGTGTATTGCTACCGCGATTCGAGAACGGACGAAACGATTCCCGCCGTGCACGAAATCGTACCTTTTGAAGAGCTGTACGAAAGAACGGGGATTCAATTCGCGTCCTTTAACACCGTATATCAACTGTTGCACGATAAGAACACGGGGCGTATGGAAAAGGCGAAAGCCCTGCTCATGTTGCCCGATTATTTCCACTACCGTTTGACGGGCGTTATGAAACAGGAATACACCAACGCCACGACGACGGGTATGGTGAACGCCAAGACGCATACTTGGGACGAAGAAATCCTTGAAAAGCTCGGCTATAAGAAAGAGTTGTTTGGAGAGCTTTCCCAACCGGGTACGGAAGTGGGCGAGTTTACCGACGAAGTGGCTTCGTTCGTAGGGTACAAAGCGAAGGTGGTTTTGCCCGCGACGCACGATACGGCGAGCGCGGTGCTCGCAGCTCCTCTTTCGGGACAGACTCCGTATATTTCCAGCGGTACTTGGTCGCTCCTCGGCGTAGAACAAAACGCCGCGCACACCTCTAAGGCGGCGCGAGAAGCGGGCTATTCCAACGAAGGCAGTATCAACGGTACTTTCCGTTTGCAAATCAATATCATGGGGCTTTGGATGATTCAACAGGTTCGTCACGAGCTTGGCGACAAACACAGCTTTGCGGAGCTTGCGGATATGGCGCGTGCGAATCCCGTCGATTACGCAATCAACGTGAACGAGCAAAAATTCATGGCGCCCGAAAGCATGATCGACGAAATCAACGCAAGCGTGGGTACGCAACTTTCCGTCGGGGAAATGGCGTTCGTGATTTATAACAACCTCGCGAAGTTCTACGATACCTCGCTCAAAGCGTTGGAAGCGGTGACGGGCGAGAAATACGAAACGCTCAACATTATCGGCGGGGGGAGCAAGAACGCGCTTCTCAACGAGCTTACGGCGAAATACACGGGCAAGAAGATTATCACCGGACCTGCGGAAGGCACGGCGATCGGAAATCTCATGATGCAAATGGTTGGCGCGGGCGAGATCGCAAGCGTGAAAGCGGGCAGAGAGATTATCAAAGCGTCGTTCGATATTGCGGAGGTATAAAATATGAAAATTCTCTTTTACGGCGATTCGATTACCGATATGGGCAGAAGCCGTGACTTCGACAAAAAGGCTTGGGGTTACGGCGTGGGATATCCCTCGTTCGTGGCGGGAACGCTCTTGAAGGACGAGCCTGAAAAGTACGAGTTTGTCAATCGCGGGATTAGCGGAAACCGTATCGTCGATTTGTACGCGCGGATCAAGGCGGACGTTTGGAATTTGCAACCGGACGTGTTGAGTATCTTAATCGGTATCAACGATATATGGCACGAAATCGGCGGTAAAAACGGCGTAGAGTTGGATAGATTTGAAAGAATATACAGAATGTTGTTGCAAGACACCAAAGAACGCTTGCCGAATATCAAGTTCGTCTTGATGGAACCGTTCGTTTTGGAAGGGGAAGCGACGAAAGATCATATGGACGCGTTTGCGGAAGTGAAGAATTACGCGAATACGGTAAAGAAATTGGCGGAGGAGTTCGGCGCGGTATTCGTACCCTTGCAGGCGAAATTCGACGAGGCGGCGGCAAAGCACGGCGCGGAAAATTATCTTTACGACGGGGTACACCCCGACGCGGCGGGCGCGAAATTGATTGCGGACGAATGGCTGAAAGCCTTTATCAAATAAATTAGGAGTACATAAACATGGTAGTTAAATTGAGCAGTAAACCGACTACGAGCAGATACGAAGAAGCGAAAGCGGAATACGCGAAATTCGGTATCGACACGGAAGCGGCAATCGAGAGATTGAGCAAAATTTCCGTAAGCGTACATTGTTGGCAGGGGGACGACGTAATCGGTTTCGACGGTAGCGATTCCCTTTCGGGCGGTATTCAAACGACGGGCAATTATCCCGGCAGAGCGAGAAATCCCGAAGAACTTTTCGCCGACCTTACCAAGGCGTTTGCGTTGATGCCCGGCAAGAAACGCGTAAACGTGCACGCGTGCTACGCGCTTCTCGGAGAAGATAAAGGCAAGGTAGACCGCGACGCGTACGAGTACAAGCATTTTGAACCTTGGGTACGCTGGGCGAAAGAAAACGGGCTTGCGGGCGTGGATTTCAATCCCACTTGGTTCTCCCATCCCATGATGAAGGACGGGCTTTCCCTGTCCTCGCCCGACGAAGAAGTGCGTAGCTTTTGGGTACGCCACGGTAAGGCGTGTATGAAGATTGCCGCGGAAATCGGTAAAGCAATGGGTAGCCCTTGTTGCGTCAACCTTTGGGTTCCCGACGGGTATAAGGATATTCCCGCGGATAGATTAGGACCGCGTTTGAGATTGAAAAAATCCCTCGACGAAATTTTGGAAGGGTACGATAAGGAATGGGTAATTCCCGCGGTAGAGAGCAAGGTGTTCGGTATCGGCGTGGAAAGCTACACGGTAGGTAGCAACGAGTTCTATCAAAATTACGCGGCGACGCGCGGGATTTGCTGTTTGCTCGATACGGGGCATTATCATCCCACCGAAGTCGTTTCGGATAAGATTCCGTCCATGCTTGCCTTCTACGATAAGGTACAGCTCCACGTTTCCCGTCCCGTAAGATGGGATAGCGACCACGTAGTCGTGGTGGACGACGAGCTTAAAGAACTTTCCAAAGAAATCATTCGTAACGAAGCGGACGATAAAGTGATTATCGCGCTCGACTATTTCGACGCGTCGATCAACCGTCTTTGCGCTTGGGTAACGGGCGTTCGCTCCATGCATAAGGCACTCCTTTGCGCAATCTTGCAACCGTACGCGGAAATGAAAGCGTTGCAGGAAGCGGGCAATTTCACGAAAGTGTTCTATATGCACGAGAGAGTGAAGTTCCTTCCTTACGCGGACGTTTGGAACGAATACCTTCGCCGTCAAGGTCTTTGCGAAGATTGGTACGACGAAGTGGAAAAATTCGAAGAAGAAGTTATCGCAAACAGAATTTAACGGGAGAAGGATACTATGAAAATTTTGGTTGTAAACGCGGGTAGTTCTTCGCTGAAATACCAGCTGTTCGATATGGAAACGGAAACGGTGCTTGCCAAAGGTCTTTGCGAGCGTATCGGTATCGACGGCGCACTTACGCACAAGCGGAGCGGTAAACCCGACTATAAATGCACGGACGCGCTTCCCGACCATAAAGCGGCGATCGAGCTTGTATTAAAGACGCTTATCGATAAAGAACTCGGCGTAATTAAGAGCGTAGACGAAATCTCGGCGGTTGGGCATAGATTTGCGCACGGCGGCGAAAAACTTCGCGCCTCGGCGGTGCTCGGCGCGGACGAAATCGCGTACTTAGAAAGCATCGTCGAACTCAACCCCTTGCACGGACCTCCCGCCATTAGCGGTTTCAAGGCTTGCAAAGAGGTTATGCCCTCTATCAATCACGTGGGCGTTTTCGATACTTCCTATTATTCGGATATGGAAGAAAAGGCGTATATTTACCCCATTCCCTACGAACTGTACGAACAGTACCGTATCCGCCGTTACGGCTTCCACGGCACTTCGCACAGATACGTGGCGGGGAAAGCGGCGGAATTGCTCGGTAATAAAAACGCGAAGATTATTACCTGTCACCTTGGCAACGGTTCGTCGATCACGGCGACGGTGAACGGCAAAGCAATCGACACTTCGATGGGCTTTACCCCCCAAGACGGCGTGCCCATGGGTACGCGTAGCGGTGCGATCGACCCCACGGTAGTGACCTATATCCAAAAGGCGAAGGGGATCTCCGCGGAAGAAGCGGATACCATTCTCAACAAGCAATCGGGCTTGCTCGGCGTTTCGGGCATTTCCAGCGATTGCCGCGACGTAGCGACGGCGGCGGAAGGAGGGAATAAGCGCGCGAAACTCGCTCTCGACATCTTGGTACATAACGCCAAGAAGATCGTCGGTTCGTACGTGGCGGAAATGAACGGCGTGGACGCGCTCGTGTTCACGGCGGGTATCGGTGAAAACGATAGAGAGCTCCGCGCGGAAATTTGTCGCGATATGAGCTGGCTCGGCATTGAAATGGACGAAAAAGCAAACGCGACCTGCCCTCGCGGTGAAATCGCGGACGTTACGGCAAACGGCGGGAAAACGAAGGTGTTCGTGATTCCCACCAACGAGGAGTATATGATTGCCCTCGACACATTGAATTTGACAAAATAAAAAAATAATATAAAGGATAGGAAAGACTTATGAAATCTCCATTCGAAATTAAGAAGGAAATTTGCGAAGTCGGTCACAAGCTCTGGTTGAAGGGCTTCGTAGCCGCAAACGACGGAAACATTTCCGTTAAGATTAACGACAACGAATTTTACTGCACTCCCACGGGCGTATCGAAGGGCGATCTTACCCCCGATATGATTATCAAAGTGGACAAAGACGGTAAGAAGTTGGAAGGGAAACTCAACCCCTCTTCGGAAATCAAAATGCACATGAGAGTGTATAGAGAACGCCCCGACGTTACGGCGGTAGTGCACGCGCACCCTCCCGTTGCTACGGCGTTCACGGTTGCAGATATCGACCTCGATCAATACATTCTTCCCGAAGCGGTACTCACCATCGGCGACGTGCCTACCTGCGATTACGGTACGCCCTCCACGATGGAAATCCCCGATTCCCTTGATCCGTACATTCAAAACCACGACGCGTTCTTGCTCCGTAACCACGGCGCTTTGACGGTTGGTTGCAACCTCACGAAAGCGTTCTTCATTATGGAAGAAGTAGAATTCAACGCGGTAATTTGCAAGCACGCAATGGATCTTGGCGCGGTGCACGAAATCTCCAACGACCAACTCAAAAAACTTATGGATTTGAGAAAGAAGATGAACCTTCCCGGTCGTCACCCCGGCATCGACTACGGCGAAGAATCGACGAACAATAACTGTTGCAACGCAGAACTCGTTGAAATTATTACGAAGAAAGTACTTGCCGCGCTCGGTAAATAATTCGAGTGCAAAGGAGAAGAACTATGGCAATCAATTGGACGGAAGCCCAAATCGAGGACGTGGTCGCGAAAGTGGTCAAAGAACTCGGTGGGGAAGTATCTACCGCTCGAAAAGATTGGGACGCAACGCAATACGAAGGGCGTAAGTTTATCGGCGTATACGCGGATATGAACGACGCGATCGACGCGGCGACGGCGGGGTATAAAGCAGTCCGCGCAATGTCGCTGGAAGAACGCGAAAAGGTCATTTTCAAAATCCGTGATTTTTGCCGTAAGGAAGCCCCGATTATGGCGGCGCTCGGCGTAGCGGAAACGAAGATGGGTAAAGTCGGTCACAAAACGGCGAAACACATTCTCGTTGCGGATAAAACGCCGGGTACGGCGGATATCGTCGCACAGGCGAGAACGGGCGATTACGGTTTGACGCTCACGGAAATGGCGCCTTTCGGCGTCGTGGGCAGTATCACCCCCAGCACCAATCCTTCGGAAACGGTAATTTGTAACAGTATCGGTATGATCGCGGCGGGCAACGGCGTGGTATTCAACCCCCACCCCAACGCAATCGCTACCTCAAACTATGCAGTAGACCTCGTAAACCGCGCTTGCGCGGCGGCAGGCGGTCCTGCGGTGCTCGTGGCTTCGGTGGTGAAACCCACGCTCGACACGGCACAAATTATGTATAAGCACCCCAATATCCGTTTGCTCGTTTGTACGGGCGGTCCGGGCGTAGTGCGTAGCGTTCTTTCGAGCGGAAAGAAAGCGATTGGCGCGGGCGCGGGCAACCCTCCCGTTATCGTGGACGATACGGCGGATATCAAGAAAGCGGGTAAGGACATTATCGACGGTTGCTCGTTCGACAACAACTTGCCTTGTATCGCGGAAAAAGAGGTGTTCGCGCTGAAAAATATCGCGGACGAACTCATGTACGAGATGACGAAAAACGGCGCGTATAAGATCACGCCCGCCCAAGCGGAAAAGCTTGCGGATATCGTACTCGTAGACGTGAAGAATCCCAAGACGGGCGCTGTGAAAAAGACGGTTAGCCGTGAGTGCGTAGGTCGCGACGCGGCGGTGCTGTTGGAAAAAATCGGTGTTAAAGTGGGTTCGGATATCCGTTGCATTATTTGTGAAACGAACTTCGACCATCCCTTCGTACAACACGAATTGATGATGCCCATTTTGCCGATCGTTCGCGTGAAAGATATTGACGAGGCAATCGACCTTGCGGTGAAAGCGGAACACGGAAATCGCCATACGGCGCATATGCACTCGAAGAATATCGACCACCTTACGCGCTTTGCCCGTGCGGTGGAAACGACGATCTTCGTAAAGAACGCGCCCTCGTACGCGGGTATCGGGTTCGGCGGAGAAGGACACACCACTTTCACGATCGCCGGTCCTACGGGCGAAGGCTTGACGAGTGCAAGAAGCTTTACGCGCTATCGTAGATGCGTGTTGAGCGACGCGTTTAGAATCATTTAACCGACGCGTAGCTTTGAAAATAAAAAGGAAAAAATATAAAGGAGAAAAAACAATGGATATTACTTCTTCTCAGGTAGAAAGTATCGTTCGTAAAATCCTCGGCGAAATGGGTGGCGCGCCCGCGAAGAGCGCAGGACCTATCCCCAAGACGGCGAAGGTGGCGATGCTTACGGCACAAAAGAAAATCGAAGTAAAAGAATACCCCATTCCCGCGTTGACGGACGACGACATTCTCGTAAAAGTAGAAGGTTGCGGCGTTTGCGGTACGGACGTACACGAGTGGAAAATGGACCCGTTCGGGATCATGCCCGTAACGCTTGGTCACGAAGGTACGGGTGAAATCGTTTACCTCGGTAAGAATATTAAAGTGGATACTTCGGGCAAACCCATGAAAGTGGGCGATAAGCTCGTAACGAGCGTTATCAGCTGTGGCGAATGTCACGTTTGCCGTAATCTTCCCGCAAACACCAACCTTTGCGACAAGCAAGGCGTGTTCGGGTTGATTCCCCACAGCGACGCAAACCCCTTCACGGGTTGGTTCGCGGAATACCTGCTCATTCGCGGCAAAGGTTCTACCTACTTCGTAGTGAACGACCTCGACCTCAAAGAAAGAATGATTCTCGAACTTGCTTGCGTATGCGTACACGCGTTGAAACGCGCGCAATCGACGGGACTTATCAACTTCAACTCCAAAGTACTTATTCAAGGACTCGGACCCGTGGGCTTGGTTATGATCAGCGTATTGAGAGCGGCGGGTATCAACCATATTATCGCGATCGACGGTACGCCGATGCGTTTGGAAATGGCGAAAAAACTCGGTGCGAAGACGGTTATCAACTTCAAGGAAGTTTCGACCTTGGAAGAAAGAGTCAAACTCGTTAAGAGCGTGGCAAACGGCGTGGGCGCGGACTTCGCGTTCCAATGCACGGGCGCACCTGCGGCGGCAAAGGATATCTTCGAATATATCCGTCGCGGCGGCGGACTTTGCGAAATGGGCTTCTTCGTAAACAACGGTTCGTACGACGTAAATCCCCACTTTGCAATGTGCAACAAGGAAATCAACCTCGTTGGTTCTTGGGATTACAGCGCGGACGATTATCCCACGACGATGGCGTTCTTGCGTCAAGCGCGCGAAATGAACATTCCCATCAAGGATTTGATTACGCACGAATTCCCCCTCGATCAACTCAACGAAGCAATGGAAGTCAACGTTGCGCAAAAGGGTATCAAGATCTGTTTCGTAAACAAATAAGATTTGTTAAACGGAAAGAGAAAGGAGAAAAATTATGGCTCTTGGCATGATAGAAGTATTCGGCTTCGCTACCGCTATCGTAGTTGCCGATAAAATGGCGAAAGCCGCGGACGTAAAAGTCGTGGCAATCGATAAGAACAAACCCGCTGCGGGCGACGACGCGCGCGTACCTTTGGTAATGGCAATCAAAGTCGAAGGGGACGCGGCTGCGGTGGAAGCTGCCGTACAGGCGGGAAAAGAAGAAGCCGAAAAAAGAGAATTGTACATTACCCATAAGGTAATTGCAAGACAAAGCGAAGAGATCGAATGGTTTGCCCATTTGAGTGCTCTTGGCAAAGACAAATTAAGATAAAAAAATAAAAAATAATTTTTAAGGAGAATTACAACAATGATGGAAGCATTAGGCATGGTAGAAACGAGAGGTTTGGTAGCGGCGATTGAAGCGGCGGACGCAATGGTAAAGGCGGCGAACGTCGTACTTATCGGTAGCGAGAAGATCGGTAGCGGTTTGGTAAGCGTTATGGTACGCGGTGACGTAGGCGCTGTTAAGGCGGCTGTGGAAGCTGGTACTGCTGCGGCTACCGCGCTTGGCGAAGTTATCGCTACGCACGTAATCCCTCGTCCCCACGCAGACGTTGAAAAGCTTCTTCCCGTAATCAAATAAGAATCGAGAAGAAAAAACGACTGTAAGCGAGACCCTCCTTTTTTAAGGAGGAAGCTCGCGGGAAGGAAAGGAGAAAAAGACTATGAAAGCAATAGCGTTACTGGAAGTGCAAGCGATGGTTGCCGCAATCACCGGGCTTGACGCAATGGTAAAAGCCGCCGACGTACGACTCATTCACGTAGAAAAGCGTTTGGGCGGTAGATTGGTAACGATTGTGGTGGAAGGCGAAGTATCCGCTTGTCAAGCGGCGCTCGAAGCGGGCGCGCGTGCGGCGGAAGAAGTCGGAAACGTAAAGGTATGCGAGGTGATTGCGCGCCCGCACCCCGACGTTATGAGATTCTTGACGACGGGTTAAAAAATCGGTTGAAAGGGAATTTCCCTAAAAAACAAAAAAATAAAAAATAAAAAAATTTTGTAGGAGGACTTTAACAATGGAAGCTTTAGGTATGGTAGAAACGAGAGGTTTGGTAGCGGCGATCGAAGCGGCGGATGCAATGGTAAAGGCTGCAAACGTAGTGCTCATCGGTAGCGAAAAAATCGGTAGCGGTTTGGTAAGCGTTATGGTACGCGGCGACGTAGGCGCTGTTAAGGCGGCTGTGGAAGCTGGTACTGCTGCGGCTACCGCGCTTGGCGAAGTTATCGCTACGCACGTAATCCCTCGTCCCCACGCAGACGTGGAAAAGCTTCTTCCTTCGATTAAATAATTCGAAGAAAGAGGTCGCGTAAGGCTCGCCTTGCGCAAGAAAAAACGAAATACACCGTAGCGTCCGAACGCGTTTCGGACACTACGGGGGTTTTTCGAACGAAAAAACAGGCGATTTTCGCCAAAAAACAGAGATATAACGGGAAGGATTGTTATGGAAATTTCAAACGAAATGATAGCGAATTTAGTGAAAAAAGTGCTTGCGGATATGGACTGTAACGCTTGTGAAAATACGGCGCAGGGCAACGAAGTGCCCGTCGGCGTATCGAATCGACATATCCATTTGAATAAAGCGGATTTGGAAACGCTGTTCGGGGCGGGTTACGAATTGACCCCGTTGAAAGATTTGTCGCAACCGGGGCAATACGCGTGCAAGGAAACGCTTACGCTTATCGGACCTGCGATGCGTCCGATCGAAGGCGTGCGCGTACTCGGACCGTTGAGAAGCAAATCGCAAGTGGAAATTTCTATGACCGATTCGTACGTTCTCAAAGTAAAACCGCCCGTACGCGAGTCGGGCAAAACGGAAGGCTCGGCAGGCGTTACGATCGTCGGACCGAAAGGCGTAGTGCAATTAAAAGAGGGTTGTATTATCGCCAACCGCCACATTCATATGTCGCCCGAGGACGGCGCAAGATTCGGCGTGCAGGATAACGACACGGTAACGGTGGAAGTAGAGGGCAGACGGCGTACCCGTTGGTACGACGTACAGGTGCGCGTGCATCCTGATTTCCGTTTGGAAATGCACGTGGATACGGACGACGCAAACGCGGCGGGTATCGGCAACGGCTTTAAGGTAAAGGTCGTCAAGGAGTAATTATGTTAAGAGGAATCATTCGTGGACATATCGTATCCACCAGAAAGCAAGAATCGCTCGTCGGCTCGAAGTTTATGGAAGTAGAGATTATGAAAAACGGCGAATTGACGGGAGAATTTATCATTGCGGTAGACAGCGTAGGGGCAGGTATCGGAGAAACGGTACTTATTACGACGGGCAGTTCGGCTCGCCTTGCGCTTCGCAATACGAACGCGCCTTGCGACGCGGTGATCGTAGGTATAGTAGATTGATAGAGTTTGCGCGATAAATTAAGTATCGGCGCGCGGACGAAGAAGAGTATTATGAATTTGAAAGAAATTATGAAAGAAGCAGGAATCGTAGGCGCGGGCGGCGCAGGATTCCCCTCGTATGCAAAGCTTGCCGAGGGGGCGGATACGCTCGTCGTAAACGGGGCGGAATGTGAACCGCTTCTCTACACCGATTACGTGCTTTTACATAAAGAAATGCCGACGGTGCTTGCGGGCATTTCCGCCGTACTCGAATACGCGGGAATCCCTTGCGCTCTGCTTTGCGTGAAAGACCACACGGCGAAGCGGTTGCGTTTGCAAGACGGCGCAAAGTTGGCGAATAGAATTATATTAAAGGTATTACCCGACGTATACCCCATGGGCGACGAAATCAGTTTGATTTACCAAGCGCTCGGGCGGGTGGTAAAGCCGGGGAATTTGCCGATCACCGCAGGCGTAATCGTGTACAACGTGGAAACGATGTACAACGTTGCGTTGGCGTTGAAACGGAACGAACCCGTCACGGAAAAATGGTTGACGGTGGGCGGGGATATCCCTCAACCGTTCGTGGTAAAAGTACCCGTGGGAACGCCCGTATGCGAGCTGTTTGAGAAAAACGGCATCGAAGTGAAAGAGGGGTATACCGTGCTCGACGGCGGACCGTCGATGGGTAAGGTAATCGATCCCGAAACGGCGGTCGTTACCAAAACGACGAAAGGATTTTTGATTTTGCCCGATTCGTGCGAGGCGATCGCCTCGAAATTCCTCGACGGCGAGAAATCGATCGCGAGGGCGGAAACGGCTTGCTGTCAATGTACCCGTTGTACGGATATGTGCCCGAGATATTTGTTGGGATATCCGCTCGAAGCGCACAAAATGGTGCGCACGGCGAAAGGCGTGGCGCAAGTGATGCCCGAAATGGTGCTTGCCGCGACCCTTTGTTGCGGGTGCGGGATTTGCGAATCGCTCGCTTGTTGCCAAGGCATTTCCCCCAAAGCGGTTATCAACGAGTACAAGGCGTTGCTTGCCAAAAATAAACTGCGGTTCGTTACCAAGGAAGCGGTTGAACCCGCGCCCGAACGGGAGTACAGAATGGTGCCTTCCGAGCGTTGGGCGAATACGCTTGGGGTAGCGAAATACGACAAAGTGGCAAAGTATATCGGAGCGCAGGACGCGTTCTCCAAAGTGGAAATTTATCTCCGTCAACATATCGGTGCGCCGAGCGTGGCGATCGTGAATGAGGGGGATTTCGTGAATAAGGGCGATAAGATCGCCGAAAGTGCGGACGGACTTTCCCTTCCGCAATACGCAAGCGTAACGGGGCGCGTATACCTCGTAGACGGACAAAAAATTATCATTGAGAAGGTTGAAGCATAATGTTTAAGTCGATTGGCGTTATTGAATTGAAAAGTATTCCCAAAGGCGTAGAAGCAACGGACGCCGCGCTCAAAAGCGCGGGCGTGGATATGGTATCCGCGCACCCCGCTTGTCCCGGAAAATACGAGATTATCCTCACGGGTTCTATTTCCAACGTGACGGCGGCGGTAGATCACGTAGTTGAAAAATTCGGAAACTATATTATCGATTCTTCCGTAATGGGCAGAATTGACGAGCAAGTAATTTCCGCGTTGTTCGGCACGCAAACGGGCGAGAAGAAAGGTTCGCTCGGTTTGATTGAAACCTTTTCCGCGGCAACGACGATCAAGGCGGCGGATATCGCCGTAAAGACCTCGCGCGTAGCCATTTACGATTTGCGCGTATCGCGCGGTATGGGCGGTAAAGGCGTCGTAATGCTCACGGGCGAAGTGGGCGACGTAACGGCTGCGGTGGAAGCGGGTTCTAACTATGCGAAAACGAGCGGTCAGCTTTCTTCGTATTCGATTATCGCCGCGCCTCACGAAGATTTGTGGGGACAAATTTAAGTAAGTAAATAAGCGCAGGTGGAAATATGGAAAATATTAAATTCGTGATAGAAAAGAGTGCAAGAATCGACAAACTTATCGACGGTTTATTCGGGAGAATGCCCGAAGTAGAAGCGGATCGTGCCGTACTCGTCACCGAAAGCTATAAGCAAACGGAAGGTTTGCCGATTATCCGTCGCCGTAGCGCGGCGTTTGCGCATATCCTTAAAAACATTCCCATCGTCATTCGCGATAACGAATTGATCGTGGGTAGCGCGTCGGTAAAACCGCGCGGTTGTCAAGTGTTCCCCGAATATTCGTACGAATGGGTGATTTCCGAATTCGATACGATGGGAACGCGCGCCGCAGATCCGTTCATTTTGAGCGACGAAACGAAAGAAGCGTTGCTCGGCGCGTTTTCCTATTGGAAGGGGAAAACTTGTAGCGACCTTGCCAAGGCGAATATGACGAGCGAAGCGTACGACGCGTTCGCAAAGTATAACGTATATACGCCCGGGAACTATTTCTATAACGGTATCGGGCATATCAACGTCGGCTATGACAAAGTACTTAAAAAGGGGTATAGCGGAATTAAAGCGGACGCGGTTGCGGCACTTGCAAAAATGGAAATCAGCGACGGCGATTACGTGCAAAGAAGCAATTTCCTGTACGCGGTAATCGAGAGCTGTGACGCGGCGATCGCGTACGCGAGAAGATATTCCGAGCTTGCCAAAGAAATGGCGGAAAAGGAATCTTGCCCCGTGCGCAAAGCGGAGCTTGAAAAGATTGCGAGAAACTGCGCGCGCGTACCCGAATATCCCGCGTCCAGCTTCCACGAAGCTTGTCAAGCGTTTTGGTTCGTACAGTTGTTGGTGCAAACGGAATCGAACGGGCACTCCATTTCCCCCGGTCGTTTCGACCAATATATGTACCCGTATTATAAGAAAGATATCGACGAGGGAAAGATCACGATCGAGGAGGCGCAAGAGATTATCGATTGCGTATGGATCAAACTCAACGATTTGAGCAAGGTGCGCGACGCGGCGTCCGCGGACGGTTTCGCGGGCTACGGCGTATTCCAAAACTTGATCGTCGGCGGTCAAACGGCAGAAGGGCTTGACGCGACGAACGATCTTTCGTATATGTGTTTGGAAGCGGCAATGCACGTACCTCTGCCCCAACCCTCTATGTCCGTCCGCGTATGGAACGGCACGCCCCAATCGTTTATGATAAAGGCGGCGGCGCTTACCCGTATCGGTACGGGGCTTCCCGCATATTATAACGACGAGGTTATTATTCCTTCGATTATGGCGCGCGGGGTTACGCTCGAAGACGCGAGAGATTACAGTATTATCGGTTGCGTAGAACCGCAAAAGGGCGGTAAAACGGACGGTTGGCACGACGCGGCGTTCTTCAATATGTGCCGTCCTATGGAGCTTGCGTTCTCTAACGGTATGGAAAAGGGCGTACAAATCGGACCGAAAACGGGCGACGTTACCAAAATGACTTCGTTCGAAGAATTCTATAACGCGTATAAAACGCAACAAAGCTATTTCATTAAATTGCTCGTAAACGCAGTCAACGCGATCGACGCGGCGCACGCGACGCGTTGCCCGCTTCCTTTTGAATCCTGTATGGTAGACGACTGTATCGGTCGCGGAAAATCGTTGCAAGAGGGCGGTGCGGTGTATAACTTCTCCGGTCCGCAAGGCTTTGGTATCGCCAATAACACGGACGGCTTGCTTGCGATTAAGCAACTCGTTTTCGACGAGAAGAAAGTGACGATGGCGGAATACAAAGCGGCTATGGAAGCGAACTTCGGTTACGGCTTGCAGGGCGCGGCGGCGGAACGCGTAACGAGCGAAATCGCTTGCGAACTTGCAAAGCAAGGCGTAGAAGTGACGGCGGAAGTAATCCGTATCATTTACGAAGAAGTAACGACGGCAAACGCGCTCGATCCCACGCAAAAGGCGCGCTATCGCGAAATCAAGCGTTTGATCGACGAAACTTGTCCTAAATACGGTAACGATATTTACGAGGCGGATATGTTCGCCCGCGACGTAGCGAATAGCTACACCAAGGAAGTAGAAAAATACCAAAATTACCGTGGCGGTAAGTTCCAAGCGGGGCTGTATCCCGTTTCCGCAAACGTACCCCTCGGCGCGCAAACGGGCGCAACGCCCGACGCAAGATTGGCTTACACGCCGATCGCGGACGGTATCGGACCTGCTTCGGGTCGCGACGTGAAAGGACCTACGGCGACGGCAAACTCGGTAGCTAAGCTCGATCAAGGCGTCGCTTCCAACGGTACGCTTCTCAACCAAAAATTCCACCCGTCCGCACTTGCGGGAATGTCGGGTTTGACGAAATTCGTCGCGCTTATTCGTTCGTATTTCGATCAAAAAGGTATGCACATGCAGTTCAACGTCGTTACGCGTGAAACGCTTATCGACGCGCAAAAGAACCCCGACAAGTACAAAACGCTCGTCGTTCGCGTAGCGGGTTACAGCGCGTTGTTCACCACCCTTTCCCGTTCGTTACAGGATGATATTATTAATAGAACCGAGCAAGGATTCTAACCTATAAAACGGAGAATACACTTCGCAATACTGCGTTGAACTACGTTTTTTCTCGCTCGTTTACGGTTAGTAAACTCCCGTCGAAAAAGCCTCGTTCGCCTTAAAAATGTTTGTAAGAGCAAACGGGCTGTCAAAACGGCGGTGGAGTAACCCGACCGAGAATGATAGCCAAAACTAGGTGCAGGCTTAGCCTGCCTCGCGTCTTGCTCCGTTTTACTTCGCTCGGCGCAGGGTTGAGTGGAAACCCAAAATAAGGGTCAAGGGACGAAGTTCCTTGCGCGGTTTGGGCGCGAAGCCCAAGACCCGCTGTCAAGCGCGCCGTTAGGCGAAGTAAGCCAAAGACAAGCAACCG
>JAFQGG010000005.1 GCA_017415505.1 Clostridia bacterium | reverse complement strand
TTTGTACCCTAAATTATGTTCTCGCATATCTAGTATAACAGATATTTTGAATTCTGGCGAGTATTTTGTGTTAAATTCCTTCTTTCTTTTCATAAAAATATGCACCTCCAAAAGTTTGTCTAACTTTTGGGGTGCATATCATCGTTGGCGCACGGCGTTTTTTTATTTCTCTTCCAAGGTAAGATACACGGCAGGGTCTACGCTCACTTCGTTTTTCAATACTTCGAAATGCAGGTGCGCGCCGTCTTTGTACTCGTTTCCGTTCGCTTCCGCGACCGTCGCGATTACCTCGCCTTTCTCCACTTTATCCCCCACTTTCAAGCCGTCCGCTTCCGTAACGAATCTATACAGCGTTTTTACGCCGTCGCCGTGGTCGATAACGATTTCCGTGCCCGTGAGCAAATCGGATTTATAAATACTTTCCACCACGCCTTTATCCACCGCCAACACGCTCGTGCCCGCTTCCGCGGCAAAGTCTACGCCCGTGTGTTCGTAATATGCGTTGAGCGTGGTATTATGATAAAACCCGTGGTCGTTGATGACCGTCACCGTTTCCAAGGGCGCGATCATGCCCTCGGGCGTTACGACGACCTGTTCGTTGTCGTTGTCGTCGTTGTTGCCCTCGCTGGAAGAACCGGGCAACGGGCTTTGCGTGCTCGAACCGCCGTTTTGAACCTGCTGTTCAAGTTCACCACCCCCCGATACCGCTACCGCCACGACGATAATCGCCACGAGCGCAAGCGCACAGCCAAGAGCCGTGAAAAGATAAAATCTTCTCTCGCCGTTCATTTTCCGTCTTTGCCTTTTTCCTTTCTTTTCCTTTTCCGTTGCTTTTTCGTTTTGTTCGTTCATTTTAATCCCTCCGAAATTTTGTATGTAAATTATTTCCCCTTTCCCCCGCTTTATACGCAAAAAAAGAAAATATTTTCAAAATCCCCCGAAAACGATCGGCGTACCCACCGTACAACTCTCGCCGTTTACGGCGATATGCAAATTTACCCGCTCGCCGTTCACGCAAACGCTCTCCCAACCGTTCCCCGCATACGCGTAAAACGACTGCACCCCGCACGCTTCTTCCGTATACACCACCGTCGCGCCGTACGCTTTTACGATCCGCTCCGCGATCGCTTGCGCCTGCTCGCCCTTGCAAGCAAAACGCACGCTTTCCCCTTTCACGGAAAACGACTCCCAAAAGGTAAGCGTATCTTTTTGCAACGCTTGCGAGGACGCCGTATATAAATAGAAGGTACGCGCGCCGTCGATTTTGGAAAAACGGCAAAGCCCCGTCGAGCGCGCGAGCGTCGCGACGCCTATCGCCGTCGCGACGGACAACCCCACCGCGATCGCCCGTATACATTTCCACCCAAAAATACGCATAAAAAACTCCCCCTTGCCGTTTTGCAAGAGGGAGTATTGCCCGTTTGAATTTTTTTTATACCTTAAAAATCACCCAAAACTTCACCGCCGAGCAGGTGGATATGCAAATGCGAAACCGTTTGCCCGCCGTTAAAACCTTGATTGATAATCACGCGGTAGCCGTCTTCCAAGCCCAAAGTTTTTTCCAAGCTCGGAATGATAGAAAAACAATGCTTGACGATTTCCGCTCTCTCTTCGTCCATTTCGTTGAGGCGCGAGAAATGCGTTTTGGGTATGCACAAATAATGCAACTTCGCTTTCGGTTCAATATCGCGAATCACGATCATTTTATCGTCCTCGTACAATCTCGGAGAGGGGATCTCCCCTGCCACGATCTTACAAAAAATACAGTTTTCCATACTTCTATCTCCTTATTTTTCGGGGATCAATCCCCGATTATTTTTGCCTTTACGCCGTCCCTAAAAAGCTCCTCAACGCATACTTGGGTAGGGCGTTTTTCCGTTTCACCCTCGGCGTACACGCGGATATAATTGCCCGCGTACCCCTCCGTATACGCCCCGTCGAAGCGTTCGGGCACGATTTCTAACCTCTTCCCGATAAACGCGCGCAAATAGTTTTCCTTTTGCTTTGCGCCCGCTTGCAAAATGCGCTCCACGCGTTCTTTTTTCACCTCGGCGGACAGCTCCTTATATTTGCGGAACGCGTTCGTACCCTCGCGGGGGGAATAAGGGAAAGCGTGGATTTGCGAAAATCCCGCTTCCTCTATAATCCGCAGGGAATCGAGAAAATCCTCTTCCGTTTCCGTGGGAAATCCCACGATAATATCCGTCGTAATTCCCGCGCTCGGAAACGCTTCGTAAATCGCCTTGCACTTTTCCAAATACTCCTCGCGCGTGTAGTGGCGGTTCATGCTTTTGAGCACCTCGTTCGAACCGCTTTGCAAGGACAAATGGAATTGAGGCGCGAACCGTTTCACGCTTTGAAGCGTTTGCAAAAAGCGGGGCGTGATCATGCTCACTTCCATCGACCCGAGCCGAATCCGCGTATCCGCGTCCTTCACAGCAAGGAGCAAATCGCAAATATCCCGTTCGCCGTCCTTATACGCGGAAAGATCAATCCCCGTAATCACCGTTTCCAACGCCGTACTTTGTAAAATTTCCGCTTTCGCGCTTTCTACGCTCCGCGAACGGCTACGCCCGCGAAGATAGGGAATCACGCAATAGGCACAAAAGCGGTTGCACCCGTCTTGGATTTTGACGAAATTCCTCGTCTTTAAGCACTCGGGCAAGGGCATTTCCTCGTAAACGCCCTCTTCGTCGCATACCTGCCCCCCTCGAAAGCGTTCTTCAAAGCCCGATTCCACGATTTCAAGGATTCGGTTTTTCCCCTTTGCGCCCACGACCGCGAACACGCCGTCCTTTTCCAAAAAGGAGTTCGCGTTCTTTTGCGAGGCGCAACCGCAAACGAGTACTTTGGCGTTTGAATTGAATTTTTGCGCCCGAGCAATCGTTTGACGGCTCTTTCGCTCCGCTTCCGCCGTCACCGCGCAGGTGTTGATAATATACAAATCGGCGGGCGAAAGTTCGCGCGAAACTTCCCAACCCATATCCTTCAAACCGCGAATGATAGACCCGCTCTCCACGTCGTTGACCTTACACCCGAGCGTGAACACCACCGCTTTCATTGCAGTTCTCCAAGCGAAAACATAACGACGGCAGTAAGCGCGACCGCCGCCGTTTCCGCGCGCAAAATGCGTTTGCCGAGCGTGACGGACGCGTAACCAAGCGCACTCGCCCGCTCCGCTTCCGCGCGGGAGAATCCCCCCTCGCTTCCTATCACCACCGTCGTCGAGCCTTGGAGCGAGGAAATATCCTGCTCGCTTTGCGTAGCGAACTCGCAGGCAAATAATTTATTCTCGCTTTGCTTTCCCCATTCGAGCGCGTTTTCCAATTTATCGAAATAAACGATTTCGGGCGCGACCGAGCGCAGGCATTGCTTCACCGCCTCTCTCGCCACTTTGTTCAATCTTTCGATTTTGTTGGCGCTGACGAACGCCGACGAATACTCGGAAGTGAACACGCCGATTTTCTTCACGCCAAGCTCCACCGCCTTTTGCACGATAAACTCGTTTTTGTCCGCGTTTTTCAAATACCCGAACAGCAAACGAACTTCCGTTTCCGCCTCGCGCGCGCCGACTTCCTCGCGCACGATATTCAAAAGCATACGCTTTTTCTCCACCTGCGCAACGACGGCGGTGTATTCCTTACCGCTGTTATCCAGCAAAACCACTTCCGCGCCCACGCCGATACGGAGCACGTTTTTCGCGTGCTCAAACTCCTCGCCGTAAAGCTCGACCGTTTCTTCGATTTTATCCACAAAAAAGCGTTTCAACGCAGACATGGCGTCCTCTCTCCTTTTACGCGTGTTTCAAAACGAGGGCAAACCACTCGCCCTTGCGCCGTTCCACGATCACTTTCATTCCCACTTCGGCGTACGCCTCTTTCACGATTTGCAAACGGCTTTCGATAATCCCGCTCAAAATGAGCACGCCGTCTTGTTTGAGGTTTTTAGGGATAGAGGGCGCAAGCATTTTCAATACCTCGCCCGTGATATTCGCGAGCATAATATCCCCTTGGATATCCGTATCGTCCAAAAGATTGGAATGGGCGACGACGGCGCGCTCGGCGACTTGATTGAGTTTGCAATTATGCAACGCGCTCTCCACGGCGATAGGGTCGATATCGGTAAGATACGCCTTTTTCGCGCCGAGTTTGAGTGCGGAAATCCCCAAAATACCGCTCCCGCAACCTACGTCGATACAGACGGAATCGGGCGTGAGATAGTCTTGCAACAACTCCACGCAAGAGGAAGTCGTTTCGTGTTCGCCCGTGCCGAACGCCATATTCGAATCGAGAAGCACGACCCGCTCCTCTTCTTTCGGTTCGTAGGCGATCCATTCGGGCACGACGACGATACGACCGAGGTGAATGGGGCGGAAATGCTTTTTCCAAACGTCGATCCAATCGTCCCCGTCCACGGTACGCTTGGTATCTTCCAAAGTGCCGAACGGAATACAGCCCCCGCTAAGTTCCTTAGCGTTGGCAATATCTTGCAAAATGGCGGGCACGGTTTGGGGCGCGATATCCTCCGCGATATAGCATTTCACGAGCACGTCCGATTGCTTGTCCTCCAACAGCTCGTCGTCCATGTAATCCCAAAAAGTGCTTTCCTTTTGCGTTTGCAGGGCGATAATATCCGCGCGGTCGCAAATCGTCACGCCGTAATCGGTGTAATTCCACATGATATCCGATATAATTTCACTCGCTTCCGTCGTGGTGTGCACCGTCAATTCGATATATTTCATACGCGAAACCTCGTAGTATTTTATTCTATACTATTATAACACGAGCGCGGGCGTTTTGCAACCGTTTGCCCGCGGTTTACAAAAAAACGGCGTTATTCCAAGCAAAGGAATAACGCCGAGTCTTTTCCTCAAAGCTTTTCTACCGAGAGGGTCAAACGGTGGATTTTCGTTTCTCCCGCGCCGATTTTCGTCATTACGAGTTCGTCGCCGATCCGCGAGGTGCAAGGCTCTAACCCAAGCGCGTAATCCCCGCACGCAAAGCTCTTCCACATTAAGAATTTCGGGAGCGTTTCCGCCGAATACGCAAGCGTGAATTTTTTGCCGATTTTTTCGTTCGTCACGCACACTTGCGGTTTGGTCAAATCGAAATAATAGCAAGTTTCGTCTTCGAGTGGCGTAGGCTCGCAAACCTCGTACAAACGGAACATATCCTTTTCCGCAATTTTCCCACGGGGATACACGCGCTCGGTGGACAGGGAAATTTTCGCCCCTGCATCCAACATAGGATACCCCAAGTTGGTGTGATACAACACGCAATATTCCCCCTCCGCGTACGCCTCGTTCGTGAGTTTATCTTCAAGTTCAAGCGTACCCGAACCGAGCTTCGTCGTATACTTACGGCGCAAAAGGAGATTCCCGCCAAACAGCGCGCTGTTGCGAATCACCGCTTCCACCGTAATTTCCTCGTCCGTACACTCCGCGCGCACGATTTCCGCTTTCGTCAAATGGAGCGTGCCGTGCATGGTATACCCCTCCCGATTGCCCGCGTTATCCAAACCGCAGGTGTAGAGCATACCCCCCTCGAAACGGTTCAAAAACGGTTTCTCGTCCGCCACGAACGCGTTCTTGGACAAAAACGAAATATTTTGCCCCTCGTGGTAAAGTTGCATAATATCGAGCGCGTTGTTCACCGACAGCAAAAAACGGATTTTGCCGTTATCGCAATCGATCACGTCCATGCCCTTTGCGCTACCTTCGCTCAAAGTGTATCTACGCAGGCTCGCCACCTGCGCCAAATTAGAAATTTTACCGTTCATATCTTCTCCTTACGGGCGCAAACCGCTACCGCCTTGCAAGGTGATCGTTTCGCCCGTCACGTAGCTTGCCTCGTCCGAGCAAAGGAATACGCACATACCGCCCACGTCCTTTTCAGGGTCGGCAAATCTACCCATAGGCACGCCCTTAATCGTCTGTTCGTACCGTTCGGGATATTCTTCCTTAAACTTTTGCAAGCCTTCGGTCATGGCAAGCGGACAAATCACGTTTACGCGCACGCCGTAGGGTGCCCATTCCGTTGCCGCCACGCGCGAAAGTCCGCGAATTCCTTCTTTTGCCGCCGCGTACGAGGATTGCGCGATACGCCCGAACAAACCCGCACCGCTCGCGAAGTTGACCACGCAACCTTTCGTTTCTTTGAGGTACGGGAACGCCTTTTGCATATAGAAGAAGGTGGCGTAAATCCCCGAATAGATAGCAAGGTCGAGGTCTTCCTTCGTATGGTCGATAAGCATTTTGCCCGAAGCGGATGCTTGCGCGTTGTTCACCACCGCGTCGATTCTACCAAAATGTTCCACCGTCTTATCGATTACGTTTTGAATCGCCGTTTCGTCCGCGCCGTCCGCCGTCACGGTAAGCACTTCGCACCCGTGCGCGCTTTCGAGCTTTTCTTTCGCGGAAAGAAGCGTACTTTCCGTTCTGCCCGTAATGACGAGCTTCGCACCCGCTTTCGCAAACGCCGTGGAAAGCCCGAATCCGATACCTCTTCCACCGCCCGTGATAATAACTACTTTGTCTTGTAATGAAATCATAATTTTTCTCCTTATTTTCTAATTTTTAATTTCGCGGGAAGCTTATTATACGCTTCCCTATCCGCGTTGGGATTGTTTGCCAAATACCATTCGCCTTTGCCTACTACGCTGTACAAACCGAAATGCACGAACATGCCAAAGCCGAGTTTTTCAAATCTTTCTACGTAATTCATAATTTTACTCCATTAAAAGTGCCGCACCGCCGAGAAGTCCCGCGCTATTGCCGAGGGTCGCCGTCAAAATTTTCACCTGCGGACCCGTTTTACCGCCGTAAATTTCCCTGTCGAGGAACGCTTGCAAAGGCTTCACGAGCGCGTCGCCCTGCGCGCAAACCCCACCGCCCAAAATGAGTACTTCGGGACGGAATTCGTTGGCGAGGTTGGTAAGCCCCACGCCGAGCAGTTCGATATATCTATCCACTACTTTTTTCGCGGACGCGTCCGTCTTGTAGTAATCGAACGCCGTCTTGCCCGTGACTTTATCTATCGAGCCGATCTCCCACATTTTGCTGTTCTTATCCGCTTCCATCGCGCGTTTCGTATCGCGAATAAGCGCGGTCGCGGAAGCGTACGCTTCCAAGCAACCCTTTCTACCGCAGGTGCAGGGCTCTCCGCCCGCTACGATTACCGAATGCCCAAGCTCCGCACCCGCCGAGCGCACGCCCTCGAACAGTTTCCCGTCGATAACGATTCCACCGCCCACGCCCGTACCGAGCGTGATTAAAACGGTGTTTTTGTAGTTCTTACCGCAACCGAACTTCGTTTCGCCGAGCGCAGCCACGTTCGCGTCGTTGGCAATCTTCACCTTTACGCCCGTGCGTTTTTCAAGCTCCTTGCCGATCGGGAAGTTCTCCCAATGCAGGTTGTTGGCGTACACCACCACGCCTGCCTCGCCGTCGATCGTGCCGGGCACGCCCATGCCGATCCCCTCGACGTCGCCAAAGGTCATATTCGCTTGCGCCAAAAGCAAATTGCAAAGTTTTGCAATATTGTCTACGATTACCTCCGACCCGCCGTCCACTTCGGTGGGCACTTTATCCGAAACGAGCACGTTGCCCAAATCGTCTACGATACCGCCTTTGATAAAAGTACCGCCCAAGTCGATACCAATATAATATTTTCTAATTTCCGTCATAACGACCTCCATATTTCCTTTCAATACCGTTTTCCCGTAATTCGCGGGCACGAAATAAGTATCGCCCGCGCGCATTTCTTGGTCCTCGATATACCCGCTACCGCGTACGCAGGTAAGCGCGCGGAAAGATTTTTCGTCCGCAAAAACCGCACCCTCGCCCGCCACGCAAAGCTTCGTTACCGTGAAATAACGGCTTGCGCCGATACGCTCCCCGTCGCCGACGGTTACGCGCAAAGGCTTGCTTTCAAAGCGGGAAAGTTCCGTCACTTTCAAAGCCTTTTCGATATGCAGTTCCCGCTCGTTCCCGTTCTTGTCCTTGCGCCCGTAATCGTATACGCGATAGGTAAGATTGCTGTTTTGCTGGATCTCGCAAATCAAACAACCCGTGCCGATGGCGTGAATCGTGCCCGAGGGGATAAAGTAACATTCCCCCGCGCGCACTTTATAGAAATTGAGCAGTTCCAACAGCCGTTTTTCCTTGATCGCGGTTTCGTATTCCTCTTTCGTCACCGTGCGGTTGAACCCGAGATAAATCCCCGCGCCCTCTTCCGCTTCCACGATATACCACATTTCCGTCTTGCCGAACGAGTTTTCGTGCGCGAGCGCGTAAGAATCGGAGGGGTGCACCTGCACGGACAAATCGTCCTTCGCGTCAATCAATTTGACGAGGGTGGGGAAGAAAGGAAAATCGAGCGCGTTCGCGCCAAGGTCCTTGTCCGTCACCGTTTCTTTGAGCGTTTTTCCGTTGGCAAGACGCGTTTCCCCGTCCTTGTGAAAGGAGAGTTCCCAACTCTCCGCACAGGGCGTTTTGTCCGTTTGCTTGCCGTATTTTTCTTTGAGCGTATTCCCGCCCCAAATGTTATCTTTACATTCGGGATATAATTTTACGATATCCATAGTGCTCCTACCGTTTTTCATTATTATAATTATAGCTTAAAAGCACTCCGTTTGTCAATAGTTCGAGCGTAAATAATTCCCGCGACGCGGAAAAATTTTCCGCGTCGCGGGATAAGGCTAACTATCAAAACATTTTGAAGAAGGATTTTTCGCCCGCGAGGAGTTCCTCGTCCAACGCCCATTCTCCGTTCTTTTTCACGATACCGAATTGACACTCTTTCGCCGCTTCGAACATATCCGCGCCGTCGTAGCCGACGAATTTATCCGAAGTTTCTTCCAAGATTCGTCTTGCTTCGGGCGTGAATCGCGAAGTCGTCATGAATATTCCGCGACAATGCTGTTTTCCGTCCTTGGCTTGACGGCAAACGCACGCGCCGATAAATTGTTGCAACAGCGTTTCTCCCACTACCCACAGTTTTTCGTCGCCCTTGTCGGGGTTCCAATTCTTCGACTGTATGTAGATCGTTTCACGGAATCCAAGCCTGTCCGTAAGCTCGATTTCTCCGTCGATCCCACCGTCGTGATCCCCGCCCGTAATGCGGAGCGCTTCCAACCGTCTGCCGTTCATGCGCGAATATCTTTCGAGCAGGTATACCGAATAGTATTCGAAATACTCCCCGCCGAGCCTGCGCAACTTCGTCAAAAAAGCCTCTTGCAATTTCTCGTCCGCCGTCAACGCGCGCGTAGGCTTTTTCTCGTTCGACTTCCCGCCACGGCGGTTTTTCGTATCGTTCTTTTTCTCCACGGGCTTGGGTTGTTCCACGGGCTTGGGCTGTTCCGCTTTCGGTTGCTCGCTCTTTTGCGGTTGCTCCCGCTTTTGCTCGGGCTTGGGTTCTTCCTTTTTCACTTGCGCAATCGGCTCTTGCTTCTTCTCTTCCTGTTTCGGTTCTTCCTTTTTCGTCTTTTTCACTTCTCCGAGCAAAAAGCTCATATCCATAAGCGTGCCCTTGGGCGAATCGTCGGGCTTAGGTTCGTCCTTTTTCACTTCCGCGACGGGTTCTTCTTGCTTAGGTTCTTCCTTTTTCACTTCCGCTATCGGCTCTTCTTGCTTTTTCTCTTCCTTTTTCGCTTCCGCTTTCGGCTCTTCCGTCTTTTGCGGTTCTTCTTTCGTTTCCGCAACGGGCGTTACGACCTCTTCGGTTTTGGCGGTCTTTGCCTTTCTACCCCGTTTTTTGGGTTTATCCTCGGGGATAGGCTCGGGCGCGACCTCGGGCGTTACGGGATCGACGGGCGCGATAGGTTGCAAAGGCGCGGGCGGTAACGGTTGTTTGTCCTCTTCCGCTTTCGTCTTTTTGCTCGCGCGCTTTTTCACGGGTTTTTCTTCCTCAACGGGCTTTTTCGCACGCGTACGCGCGGTTTTTTTCTTAGGCGGTTCAACTTCTTCTTTCGTTTCCGCGACGGGTTCTTCCCGTTTCAACGCGTACACGCCCCCCTCGTATACGACTTCGCCGTCCTTTTTCATTACGTCGAGGATAGAACCGATACGACCTTTCACGTCGTTGGGGTTTTCCTCACCGCCAAAAGTTTCCGCGTACAAGCGCGCGGCTTCGTCGATAAGTTCGTTGTGTTTGTAGCTTGATTTTTCCAAAAGCCCGCGAATGAGGTTTTTCACCGCCGAGATTTTCTCGGCGCGCGTGGGCTTTGCTTCCGTTTTTTTGTTCGTCATATTTTACTCCTTGTTTTTTACGGCGGGGCAAACCGTTTTCGTATTTTCGGCGTTAGCCAAGCCCCTGCGCGACTATTCTTCGTACGCGCGAATAAATTCCCCCAAGTTGTCGAATCTCGCTTCCGTCTTTTCGTAAAGAAACGCTTTGAGCAAACGAAGCGCGCGTTTCTTTCCGCCCGCAAGCGCGGATTCGTCGTAGGTAAGCCCTGCGCATTTGCGCAAGACGAAATAGGTAGATACGCTCGCGCGCTCCCCTTGCACGCAACGGTCGAAGGTCGTGAAACGCCCGTCGGCGAAATCGAACCAAAGCCGTTCCCCGATATCCCCGTCGCATTCCTCGAAAAAGCTCAAATCGAGCGGATACCCGCTCTCCCGCAAAGCGACGAGCGCAAAGCTTATCAAGGACTCCGCCTCGTCCTCACCGCCAAGGCAAAGCGATTTCAAGCACTCGATAAAACCGATAAACAGCGAATCGTGGCGTTCGTTTTCCTGTGCGAGCGTACGGCAAATTTCCGCACCCGCGCAAGCGGCGTAAAAGCGGGTGATATCCGTACGCAGTTCAAAGAAGCTTTCGTGTAAATACGCCCCCGTCACCGTATACCTGCCCCCTCGCTCCGCCAAAATATACTCGGCAAAGCAAAAGGGTTGCGAAGCAAAGGCAAGGCGGGCTTTGGGCTTTTTTACACCGCGGATACCCGCCGTGATTTTACCAAGCTCGGGCGAAAAAAGCGTAAGCAATTTATCGTTATCTTTGTAATCGATCGCTTGCAGTACGATCGCCTCCGTCTTGATATCCATAGTTTCGTCCTTTGATTATTTTCTGCGCATGAGGTCGTGATAGAGCATATAGTAACTAATTTGACCCGTTTTTTCAAAAAGCGCCCAAGCTTTTTTCATGGCTTCGTTCTCGTTCGGCTTATCCCGCATAATTCTCCCTCCCGCAACAGTTTGGGGAACGCGAGGGGGAAATATGCATTATCTATTGCGTTTCCGTCTTTCCCTAACGGGATTAACGCTTCGCGTAGGGCGCAACCTGCGGTTGCTTGACTTGGGCTTACTTCGCCTATCGGCGCGCTTGACAGCGGGTCTTGGGCTTCGCGCCCAAACCGCGCAAGGAACTTCGTCCCTTGACCCACATTCCCAAAAACTTAACCATGGTTAAGTTTTTAGGTTGCCTTAAAATGCCGACTCTACTCACAGTAGAGTTGTGTTTTTGGGAGCAGTTTTTTGGATTCCCAAAACTTAACCATGGTTAAGTTTTTGGGCTTTTCCGACGGGAGTTTACTAACCGTAAACGAGCGAGGAAAAACGCAAGCTCGACGATGAAATACGAAGCGGATTCTCCATGTCTACCGACCCACTTGAATAAACCGAAGTAAAACAAAGCAAGACGCAAGCAGTTCGAGGAGCGCGAGGACGAGTTGCCCGTTAAGCAAGGCGTTGATAACGCCTTGTAGGGACGAGATAAGCAAACGCATTATCCCGCGTTTGCGATGCCCGAACGCAAAGCAAACCGCGCTTTGCGTGAG
>JAFQGG010000004.1 GCA_017415505.1 Clostridia bacterium | reverse complement strand
TGCTTCGCACCCCAAAGCTTAGATTTTTTAGGGATTTTTGGTGAGGAGGAAGCAATTATACCAAAGTATTATAATGACGACGAGCCGAAAAGCGCAAAAAAGATAGCTTTGGGGCTGGCTTAGATTATATTGCTTTGGTTAGAGAAAAAGGCTTTGCTTTTTCTCCCTTTCTTCCGCTTGACAAAGCGAGAAAAAAGGCGTATAATCTTCGTAGATTCTATTTTTTAGGAAGGACTATGGAAAACGGAAAAATAAAAAGCGTAGCGTTTACGGGACATCGGTTTTTGCAAGACGATATTAACGCGGAAAAAATTCAAACGGCGGTGGAAACGCTCATACGAAACGGCGCGGAAACCTTTTACAACGGCGGGGCGATGGGGTTTGACTTGCTCTCCGCCGAAGCGGTGCTTTCCTTAAAGGAAAAGTACCCGTTTATCAAGCTGATTATTTGCGTTCCCTGCGATAAACAGGACAAATATTACGGCGACGAAGATAAGGCGCGCTATAAAGCGGTGTTAGAGGGCGCGGACGAGATTATTTTCGTTTCGCAAACCTATTTTAGGGGTTGTATGCAAAAGCGGGATCGCTTTATGGCGGATAAGGCGGACGCGCTCGTGGCGTACTGTAAAAAGGACACGGGCGGAACGGCGTACACCGTTCACTATTTTGAGAAAAAATATCCCGATCGCACGATTATTTTTTTATAATATAAAAAAGGGCGAGAAAAACGATTGCAAAAAAACGGGTTTTATGGTAAAATAGTAAGGAACGGAAACGATAAAGGAGAATTTATATGAAATTCGTATGTGAAGGCGTGATTTTGTCGGAAGCGGCGTTCGTCGTGGGGAAAGCTTGCGCGACGAGAACGAGCACGCCCGTATTGGAATGTATTAAAATCAAAGCGAAAAACGACGGTTTGATCCTTACCGCGTACGACGGGGAAATTTCCATTGAAAAGAAAGTGCCCGCGGAAGTTTTGGACGAGGGCGAAGTGTGCGTAAACGGCAAATTCTTTGCCGATTTCATGGCGAAAATTTCCGCTTACGAAGTGAGTATTTCCACCGAAGACGCGGGGATCTTGATCGAATACGGCGAATGTGAATCGTTTATGCAAACGCTTCCCACCGCCGATTTCCCCGTTTTCAACGGCGATCTTATCCCGGAAGAGAAATATTTCGAAATTAAAAAATCCGATTTCAAGGGAATCGTTTCGGAAGTGGTGTTCTGTTGCGCGACGGACGAAAGCCGTCCTATTTTGAAGGGCTGTCTTTTGGAGGGCAAGGGAGATAAACTGTTTGCCACCGCGCTCGACGGGTTTAGAATGGCTTGCAGTTATTGTGACAAGGTGGGCGGAGAGGATATGAAAATCGTATGCCCCGCGCGAACGCTCACGGAAATTTCCCGTATGCTCGACGAGGGTGAGGACGCGCTCCGTATTCACGCGGATAAAAACCGTCTTTGCGTCGCCGTGAACGATACCGTGATCACTTCCCGTTTGTACGCGGGCGAGTTCGTGAAAAAGGAAAATATTTATCCCCTCCAATTCGATACCGTCGTAACGGTGAAGAGAACGGAGCTTTTGCAAAGCGTGGAAAGAGCGTCCGTGCTCATTCGCGGGGATAAAAACAACCTCGTTTTGTTCGATATCAAAAACGGTAAAATCATTATCAACGCCAACTCGGATATGGGTAAAATAGAGGAAACGGTGAGCGCAAACCTTACGGGTAAGGAATTGAAGATTGCCATGAACGGCAAATTCCTTTCCGAAGCGGTGAAAGCGTTGTACGAGGAAGAAATCGTGCTCTCGTTCAATAAGCCCGTTTCCCCGTTCACCGTAGAGAACGTCGAGGACAAGCGTTGTCAATACCTCGTATTGCCCGTTAGAACGAGCAATTCCGCGCAATAATCAAAAAATAAGTAAAAAGAACGGCGAAAGCAAGCAAAATTGCTTGCCATAATCGTAAATTTGCGATATAATAGGAAACGTTATCGTGGGATAGCCCGCGAAAAAAAGAAAAAAAATCGATTAAAAGTAGGAGAAATATTATGAAAAGAACTTACCAACCCAAAAAAAGACAAAGAAGCAAGGTACACGGATTCCGTAAGAGAATGGCTACGACGGCAGGCAGAAAGGTGTTGAAACGCCGTAGAGATAAGGGTAGAAAAAGACTTACCCACTAATCGATAAGAAAAGCCAAAGCGCGTAATTCCTTTCCTTTACTGAAAAAGGAGAGGATTTGCGTTTTTTGTAAAGCTTGTCCTTAACGGGAGAAAATATGCAATATTGCAGATTGAAAAAACAAGCGGATTTCCAAAAACTCTTCAAAAAAGGCAAAAGGGCTTTTACGCCCTCTTTTACGCTTATTTATACCCCCGCGAAAAAAATGACGATGGGTATTTCTATTGGAAAAAAACACGGAAAAAGCGTGAAAAGAAACCGTATCAAAAGACTTATAAGAGAAGCGTTCCGCTTAACGCAAGGCGAAATGGAAGGGAAATACGCGTTCGTAATCGTACCCAAAGTATTGGATTCGTACGAATTTTCCACCTATAAAAAGCATTTACAATGGATAATCAAAAAAGAGAAATTGTAAACGGAAAACTTTCGTTTCCGATAAAAGAAAATTACGCGTATATCGCCAAGGTGCTTAGAAAGTATATTTTTAAGCCCTACGGGAAAATTATTTGTATGCGTATGGTTCGTTTTTATCAGAAACACCTTTCCAAACATACGGGTAGAACTTGCAAATACCGCCCCACCTGTTCGCAGTACACGATGGAGTGTATCAATAATTTAGGTTGGATCGCGGGAATCCTCGTCGGCGCGTGGCGTCTTTTGCGTTGCAATCCTTTTTCCAAGGGCGGTTACGACCCTGCACCCGAGAATCCCTTCAAAAAACGCTGGCTTTTGTGAGTTGAGCTATATAACTTTCGTTCGATTCGTTTTTAACGGGAAAACCCTTCTAAATACTGCGCCTTGCGCGCACTTTGCGCGAGCGCGTAGCGCGTAAAGTATAGTTATACGCGAGCGCGCGCTTGTCTTTTTCGTTTAAGGTCGATAGATTATTATAAAAAAAGGCTCTGTCACGACACTTGGTTGATTTTTGACGGAAAAATTTTGCACACAAAACGCTTGTTTTTCTTGTATTTTTATCGTCAATCCGCAAAAAAATATTTTTGCGTAAATCCACCGTTTTCTGTGACGTAGCCTAAAAAAAGGTAAAAAATGGAACTTTTTAATATATTAGCGGGGGACGTTGCGATATCCTTATTCGGACAAACCTTCGACGTATCCCTCAATTGGATAGGCAATTTGATAAGACTCCTTATCGCGAGCGTAGGCTCGGTAGGGGTCGGTATCATATTGTTTTCCATTATTTTGAAAGTAATCGTTCTGCCCTTCGACGTGTACCAACGCGTTTCCATGCGAAAGCAGAACCAAAAAATGAAAGACAACCAAGAGAAAATGGAAAAACTGCAAAAGCAGTACGCCGATAACAAAGATTTGTATAACCAAAAGGTTATGGAAATGTATAAAGAGAGCGGATTTTCCATGTTCTCGTCCTGTTTGCCCATGATTTTGTCCATGGTTATCTTTATCGTGGCGATCAACGCGTTCAACGCGTATTCGCAGTACTCGAATATCGAGAACTACAATACCATGGTAGACGCGTACAACGCACGCATTGAGAGCTATTGCCCCGACCTTGATTCGGAGAATACGGATATAACGCTGGATAACGGCGTGCTTACGGTAAAGCAAGCGGACGAAAACAAGTATATCTATTATACGGCGAAGTACGAAGGCGAGAACGCGACGGGCGATTACAAGGCGTATTTGGCTTCGTACGCGGGCGAAAAACTTTATTATATAGACTCTGCCAAAGCGCTTGCAAACGCGGAAATTAAGGCGTTTGTAGACGGTCAGGCGGAAGCTGGCGTGAACGAATACGACGCGGTGAAAGCGTACTTTATCGGCGACGCGCAAAGCGCGGTCGTGGAAGTGTACGAAAGCACCGTATCCCCCCACACTTCCTTCCTTTGGATTAAGAATATTTGGGTAACGGACGCGAGCTATAAGAACCCCGTTCTCAATTACAGCGAGTTTTCCACGGAAATTTCCCGTGAGGATTTCGACGTGAACGGCGAGGAACTTTCGTATAAGGAAGTGCCCACCAACGCGTATACCGAGGAAACGTATAACACGATTACGGCGAAGCTCACCTTGCAAAAGGAACAGGCGAACGGGTATTTCGTGTTGATCGCCCTTTCTATCGCTACGATTTTGTTGCAACAAATCATTTCCATGCGTTCGCAAAAGGAACAGCAAAAATATTCGTCGGTAGACGGACAGGGCGCGTCGCAACAAAAAATGATGCTCGTTATCATGACGGGTATGTTCGCAATATTCTCGTTTATGTACAGTTCGTCGTTCTCGATCTACATGATCATGAGCAACGTAACTTCCCTCCTTTCCACGCTGATTATCAATAAGATCGTGGACGTAAAAGCGAAGAAGAAGGAGCAAGAGGCGCTCGAATATAAATATTCTGGTCGTCACGCAAGAACGACGGCGTACGCGAAAGAAGCGGATAAAAAGAAAGATAAGAAAAAGTAAAAAAGTATCCCGTAACGGGATAGGGAGAGAGATAGTATGAAATATACGGAATTTACGGGCAAAACGGTAGAAGAAGCCGTTGAAAAAGGCTTGCAAGAGCTGGGCTTGACGCGCGAAACGGCGGATATTCGCGTGTTGGAAGAAGGAAAAAAGAAACTGTTCGGATCGGTGAAAGCGCGCGTGGAAATCGCGCCGTTGGAAACGGAAGAAAAGGTAGAACCCGCCCCCGCTCCCGCGGTGGAAGCGGGCATGACGGACGGACAAAGAACGGTCGTGTTCTTGGAAGGGCTTTTTAAGCTCCTCAATATCACCGCTTGCACCGAACTTATATCGGAAGAGGATAAAGTGGAAATCAACGTAACGGCGGCGAATACGACGGCGGTAATCGGCAAGCACGGCACGATGCTCGACGCGATCCAAACGCTTGCGGGCGCGGTGGCAAATATCGGTCGCGACGATTATAAGAGAGTAGTCGTAGACTGCGAAAATTATCGCGAATCGCGCGAAGCGACGCTTAATAAGCTCGCGGAAAACCTCGCGCAAAAGGCGATTCGCTTGGGCAAGAAGATTAAACTCGAACCCATGAACCCGTACGAAAGAAGAATTATTCACTCCGCGCTTTCGGAAAGAGAGGGAGTGAAGACGGTGAGCGAAGGCAAAGAACCTAATCGCTATATCGTAGTGATCCCCGAGAACCTCGAAGACCCCGAAGCACCCGCAATTCCCGCGAGAACGGAAAGAAGAAACGACCGCGGAGGAAGAAGAGACGATCGCCGTGGCGGTTACGGAAGAGGCGGAAAAGGCAAAGGCGGATTCGGAAAAGGCGGAAAGAGCGGATATAAGAAATACGGCAACCGTAGCGACAACGGCGGAGCAAGCTCGGGCGGAACGACGATGAAAGCGAGCACGGACTTCTTTGGAATCTTCCTCGGCAACAGCGGAAACGGTGGCGAAGACAAATAAAAAACCAAACCTTCGGTAAAAAACCGAAGGTTTTTTCATGAAATTCGGCTACGCCGAATGAAATCCGCCCAAGGCGGGTGAAACCCCAACGCAATGAAATTTTGCTCCGCAAAATAGCAGGCTAAGCCTGCACCTAATTTTATCTATCACTCCGTTTCGGGTTACTATACCGCCGTTTTGACGGCTTTTTTGCTCTCACCAACACTCTTTCCCAAAACTTAACCATGGTTAAGTTTTTGAAATATGGGTCAAGGGACGAAGTTCCTTGTGGGGTGTAGGGGTGAAACCCTTACGCCGACGGCAGTCCCGTTCGAAGAACGGAAGAAAAGCCACACGAAAAGCAACCGCAGGTTGCGCCTCACGCGAAGCGTTAATCCCGTCAGGGAAAGACGAGCAGGATAATCCTGCCCATGGTTAAGTTTTTGAAAACACGGGTCAAGGGACAAAGTTCCTTGCGCGGTTTGGGCGCGAAGCCCAAGACCCGCTGTCAAGCGCGCCGATAGGCGAAGTAAGCCCAAGATAAGCAATCGAAGATTGCGCCCTACGCGAAGCGTTATCCTCGTCAGAGGACGACGAATAGGTTAATCCTACGCTTAACCTCAAAACTTAACCATGGTTAAGGCAGGCTAAGCCTGCACCTAAATGGTTATATCGAAGCCTGAAATGGATTCGCGTAGCATTTCGCCGTTAGAAAATGCAAGCAAGACGAGCGAATCGCGAGGGCGCATACCCGTGGGGTATGTAAGCGAACGATTTGCGACGGATTGCGCCGTATTTTGTAGGCGAAAATTCTTTTCGGGCTTCGATATAGCCATCATCTATCACTCCGTTTCGGTTTACCACACCGCCGTTTTGACGGCTTGTTTGCTCTCACCAACACTCTTTTCCAAAACTTAACCATGGTTAAGTTTTGGGAAACTAAAAAATTGCCCCAAAAAAACAACTCTACTGTGAGTAGAGTCGGCATTTAGGGTTTGCTCCGCAAAGTTATTGGGGGCTACCGTGTATGCGTTGAACGGGGTTTTAGATAAAAAATCGCGCCCGCTTCGCGGGCGCGTAGTTTATGCCGTTTGTTTATAGACGAGCTTGGGCGGTGCGCCCTCCGTCAAACATTCTTTCGTAATGATTACTTCCACGATATCCGATTCCGAAGGGATTCGGTACATGACGTCCGTCATGACGCCCTCGATAATCGTGCGCAAGCCACGCGCGCCCGTTTTCAAGCGGATTGCCGTTTGCGCGATTTCGCGCACCGCGTCCTCTTCCACCGTCAATTTTACGCCGTCGTAGCCCACGAGTTTTTGATACTGCTTGATAATCGCGTTCTTGGGCTGGGTGAGAATCTTCACGAGCGCGTCCTCGCCGAGCGGGTCGAGATTCACCACGATAGGGATTCTGCCCACGAACTCGGGGATCAAACCGAACTTGGTCAAATCCTGCGGTTTCACGTCGTCGAGCACCGAATAATCCGCCTCGTTTGCGCCGAGTCGCACTTTACCGCCGAACCCGAGCGTGGTGTCATCCTTGCGCGAGGATACGATTTTATCCAAGCCCACGAACGCGCCACCGCAAATAAAGAGGATATTCGTCGTGTCGATATGCAAACATTCTTGGTTGGGGTGCTTTCTACCGCCCTGCGGGGGTACGTTTGCCGTCGTGCTTTCGATAATCTTCAAAAGCGCCTGTTGCACGCCCTCGCCCGATACGTCGCGCGTAATGGATACGTTCTCGCTCTTTCTCGCGATTTTGTCGATTTCGTCGATATAGATAATCCCGCGTTGCGCGCGTTCGATATCGTAATCGGCGTTTTGAATGAGTTTGAGCAAGATATTCTCTACGTCTTCGCCCACGTAGCCCGCTTCGGTTAAAGTGGTTGCGTCCGAGGTCGCAAAAGGTACGTTGAGTATCTTTGCGAGCGTTCTTGCCAGCAAGGTTTTCCCGCTACCCGTAGGACCGAGAAGGAGCACGTTGCTCTTTTCAATCTCTACGCCGTCGTCGTCCTTCTTTTTCATGGAAGCGTTGATACGCTTATAATGATTATACACGGCAACGGACAGCACGCGCTTTGCTTTGTCCTGTCCGACGATATATTCGTCCAATTCCGCCTTGATTTCGGCGGGTTTTTTAAGGGGTACGTCCTTTTGCGGTTCTTTATCGTTCTCCCATTCGTCCACCATGGATTTGCAAATCTCCACGCACTCGTCGCAAATGCAAACGCCGTCCGGACCGCTAATCAAACGCCGAGTTTCTTCTTTGGGTTTTCCACAAAACGAACAATGTTGATTTTTTGTTGCCATTTACCGTTCTCCGTTCTTTATACTATGCGCGAAAACGAAAAGTCGTGTTTCGCGCTATTATTTATAACCCAAGCGCGCGTTTTTCAATCGCTTGGATAAAATTTTCTTACCGTTTTAACACCTTTTTCTCTTTTCAAAAACTTAACCGTGGTTAAGTTTTTATTTTGCCTTAAAATGCCGACTCTACTCACAGTAGAGTTGTGTTTTTGAGGGAGATTTTTATGCTTTCCAAAACTTAACCGTGGTTAAGTTTTGGGATAGGAGTAAAATTAGCCTGCTCGTCGTCCTCTGTCGAGGATAACGCTTCGCGTGGGGCGCAACCTACGGTTGCTTAATTTTTGCTTGATTCGCCTAACGGCGCGCTTGACAGCGGGTCTTGGGCTTCGCGCCCAAACCGCGCAAGGAAGCAGGCTAAGCCTGCACCTAGTTTTGTCTATCCCTCTTGGTCGGGGTATCTTACCGCCGTTTTGACGGCTTTTTTGCTCTCACAGACTCTTTTTTCAAAACTTAACCATGGTTAAGTTTTTAGTTTGCCTTAAAATGCTGACTCTACTCACAGTAGAGTTGTGTTTTTCGGGCAAATTTTTGGTTTTCCAAAACTTAACCATGGTTAAGTTTTTGGGAAAGTGCCAACATTTTGCGGAGCAAAATTTCATTGGCAGGCTTAGCCTGCTTATCGTTAAGGTTTTGGGGTTTTGGAAAAAATAGCGCGCAAAACCGCTCGGTTTTGCGCGTAGTTTGTATTCCGTGCTTATCTCTTTACGAATACCTTGTCGATAAGTCCGTACGCGCGGGCTTCTTCCGCGGACATGAAGTTGTCGCGGTCGGTATCTCTTTCGAGCGTCGCGATATCCTTGCCCGAATTTTCCGCAAGGATACGGTTGAGCTTCGCTTTGGTGCGCAAAATGTGTTCCGCCGCGATCTTGATATCGCTCGCCTGACCTTGTGCTCCGCCCAAGGGTTGGTGGATCATAATTTCCGAGTTAGGCAACGCGAAACGCTTGCCTTTCGTTCCGCTCGAAAGCAGGAACGCGCCCATTGACGCCGCCAAACCGATACAAATCGTGGATACGTCGCACTTGATATAATTCATGGTATCGTAGATAGCAAGACCTGCCGAAACGCTTCCGCCGGGGGAGTTGATATACAAGCTAATATCCTTCGTGGGGTCTTTGCCTTCGAGATAGATAAGCTGTGCAACGACGGTGTTTGCGAGCGCGTCGTTGATTTCTCCGCTCAAAAATATGATTCTATCGTCCAACAGACGGGAGTACAAATCGTACGAGCGTTCGCCCGAAGAGGTGCGTTCTACGACGTAGGGGATCAAAACGTTCTTTTCCATGGTGTTTTCTCCTTATCTTTTTGCAAAGGAGCGCGTAAAAGCGCGCCCCCTGCAACTATTTTTTATTCTTCGTCTTTTTTAGCGGTTTTCTTGGTCGCCGTCTTTTTCTTTGCGGGTTTCTTATCTTCCGCAATGGTCTTGCTTTGCGTTTCTTCTTCCGTGTACATTTCGTTTTCCGCTTTCAAGAAGTTGAAAAGCTTCGTAATGATAATGTCGCTACGGATATAATCGTATTGACGGGGATCCATACCCTTCTTGTATTCCTCGAAGTCTTTTTCCACCGATTTCGCTTGTTCGGCGATCTTCGCGTCCACTTCTTCTTCCGTTGCTTCGATCTTCTCTTCCTTGATAATGTGGGAGATAATGAGCTGGTGAAGAACGTTCTTCTTCGCTTGATCCTCGTAATTCTTTCTGAAATCTTCCATCGTAACCTTCAAGAATTCAAGGTAGTCTTGAAGCTTCAAGCCTTGGTACATAAGTTGATATTCGAACTTTTGGATAAGGCTGTCGATTTCGCGCTCGATCATGGCTTGGGGAATTTCCACTTCCGTGTTTTGCGCGATCGCTTCGAGAATACTGTTTTCCGTCGCGTCGTTGGAGCGTCTATCCGCTTGCGTTTGCAATCTTTCTCTCGTCTTCGCTCTGTACGCTTCTACGCTCTCGCTACCCGTCGCGTCCTTAATGAACTCGTCGGTAACTTCGGGCAATTCCTTCGCTTGCAAGGAATTGAGGGTAACGGCGAACACCGCCGCTTTGCCTTTGAGGTTTTCCGCTTGATAATTTTCGGGGAAGGTCACGTTTACGTCCTTCGTTTCGCCGATATTCATACCCACGACTTGATCTTCAAAACCGGGGATAAATTGACCGCTGCCGAGGGTGAGGTCGAAGCCTTGCGCTTCACCGCCGTCGAACTTCACGCCGTCCACAGTACCCACGAAGTCGATATTCGCGATATCGCCGTTTTGCGCCGCTCTGCCTTCTACGGGCACTTTGCGCGCGTTGCGATCGCGTACGCGCTCGATTTCCGCGTCGATTTCCGATTCTTCTACAGTATACGCATATTGACGGATTTTCATTCCTTTATACGAGGAAATTTTTACCTCGGGTTTCACGGGTACGACCGCTACGAGGGTCACGCCGTCGTCGGAAAGGTCTTCCACGGATACGTCGGGATCGCCCACGACCGTGAATTTCTTCTCGCATTTGTCAAGGATCGGACCGTAGTTTTCCGAGAACAAAAGGTTGAGTGCGTCTTCGTAGAAAACGCCTTTCCCATACATACGCTCGATATGTCCCTTGGGCGCTTTGCCCTTACGGAAACCGTCGATAGCGAATCTACCGCGCGTTTTCAAATACGCGCTTTGCTGTGCCGCGCTCCATTCTTCACCGTCGAATTTGATGGTGATTTTTACCGTGCTTTTTTCACCGGCTTTGGTTGTGTACTTCATATTTCTTTCTCCTGCTTTTTTAGGCTTTCTTATTTTGTGCGGACGAAAAAACCCGCGTTTTTTTTCCGCTCCTTACATTTTATCATATTTATCAAAGAAAATAAAGCGTTTTTGACTCGTTTTCGTTTACAATTTCCGAATTTTACGCTATAATTTAAGAAAAGATTTCTTCGCGTGCCCTTTTTCGGGGTTTTTCGCGCAAAAAGGAGCAGTATGCCACAGGACGCCTTTCATATCCGCCGTAGCGCAAACGAGCTAAACGCTTGGCTTACGGGCGGGAAAATCAACCGCATTTCACAGGTGAATAAAGACGAGCTTACCTTGATCGTCTACACGGGCAAAACGACGGTCAAGCTCATTCTTTCCACGAACGCGTCCAACGCGCGCGTGTGCCTTTCGAGCGTGGAAAAAGAGCCCGCGCCCGTCGCGCCCAATTTTTGTATGCTACTCCGAAAACACCTGCAAAACGCGGAAATTTTGTTCGTAAGACAGTACGCGTTCGAGCGGATCGTGGAAATCGGGTTGCATTGTACGACGGATTTTTCCGAGTGCGACCGCACCCTCGTTTGCGAGATTATGGGCAAGTATTCGAATATCGTGCTCGTGGAAAAGGGAATCGTTTTGGGCGCGCTCAAAACCACCTATCTCATGGACGAAAACCACCGCGTTTTGCTCGCGGGGGCGAGGTACGAGTACCCCGCGCCACAGGATAAAATATCCCCTTTCGACGGGGCAGGTATGAGAGAACGGCTCAAAGCGTTCGCGCTCGCCCGCCCCGAGGGCTGGGAAGAGGAATCGCTTGCAAAGTTCCTCTTTGAGAATACCGCGGGGCTTGCGTTGCCCACTTCGCGCGAGATCGTAAAGCGGGCTTCGCAAGAAAACGGCTCGCTCGCGCTGTGCCTTTCGCCGTCGGCGAAAAAACCGCTTTGGGCGTTCGTGGGCGAGTTTTGCGAAAACGAGCCTTGCGCGCCGTGCTTGGTTTGCGCAAACGGCGCGCCGAGCGACTTTTTCGCGTTCCCCGTCGCGGGCGGACAGCCCCAACCCTCCCTTTGCAAGGCGGAGGACGAGTTCTATACTTACCGCGAAACGAAGAAGGGGTTCGAGGATAAAAAACGCAAGCTGGAAAGCGCGGTGCGCGCGCTGAAAAAGCGCGCGGGGAAACGGTTGCAGGACACCGCGGAAAAACTGCGCGAAGCGGAAAAGGCGGAGGAAAACCGCGTAAAAGGCGAACTGTTGACGGCGAATTTGTACGCGATTGAAAAGGGCGCGACGAGCGTAGAGCTCGTGAATTGGTACGACGAGGCGGGCGGTAAAATTAAAATTGCGCTCGATCCCTTGCTTTCCCCGTCCAAAAACGCGCAAAAATATTTCAAGCTGTACAATAAGCAAAAGCGCGCGAAAGAGATTCTTTTGCCCATGCAAAAAGCGGACGAGGCGGAGCTTGCGTACGCGGAGAGTATCTTCTCTTCCATTTCGCTCGCGGAAACGGAAGAGGACTTGAAAGAGATAGAAACGGAGCTTGTCGAGGCGGGACTTTTGCACGCGCAAAAGACGGGTAAGAAGGGCGCGAAAAAAGAAACGCCCGTACCCTTCCGAGAATACGAGCACGGCGGAATGAAAATTTTCGTGGGCAGGAACAATATCCAAAACGACAGACTGTTGCGTTCCGCTTCGCCCGACGATATTTGGTTGCACGCGCAAAAATACCACTCTTCGCACGTGATTATCGTAACGCAAGGGGGGCAGGTAAGCGACGAAACGCTCGTATTTGGCGCGGAGCTTTGCGCGTACTACTCGGACGGACGTGATTCGGACAAGATCCCCGTCGATTATTGCAAGCGCAAATTCGTAAAAAAACCGAGCAAAAGCAAGGCGGGTTTCGTCGTGTACACCGACTACAAAACCCTACTCGTCAAACCCAACCCGCACAGGGAGTAGCGGGCAAAAAACGAAATTGTTTTGAATGAAAGCGTTGACTTATGAAACGTATTATGATATAATTATATTAACAAGGAATCAATAAAAAGAGGAAAAAATGAAACTAATCAGTTTGTTTAGCGGTTGCGGTGGACTTGATTTGGGTTTTGAAAGGGCGGGGTTTGATATAGTAGTAGCGAATGAGTACGACGCGACGATTTGGGATACATTCAAAGCCAACCACCCAAAAACAAGGCTTATCGCCGGTGATATACGAAAAATAAGCGAGAACGATTTTCCCGACGGGATAGACGGTATTATCGGCGGTCCACCCTGTCAGTCTTGGTCGGAGGCGGGTGCTTTACGGGGGATAGAGGATTCGCGCGGTAAGCTTTTTTACGATTATATTCGGATATTGAAAAGTAAAAAACCGAAATTTTTCCTCGCAGAAAACGTTAGTGGAATGTTGGCAAATAGACACTCGGAAGCAGTACAAAATATTATTAAAACGTTTAAGGAATGTGGTTATGAAGTTTCCGTAAACTTAGTAAACGCAAAAGATTATGGGGTTGCGCAAGAAAGAAAAAGAGTTTTTTATATCGGTTTTAGGAGCGACCTTGGGATAAGTTTCAAATTCCCAAAAGGCTCGACGAGAGACGGTAAAAAATTGACGTTGCGAGACGTTATTTGGGATTTACAGTTTACGGCTGTTCCTGCTACCGAGAAAAATTTACACAATCCCGCGGCAATTAACAACAACGAATATTTTACAGGCTCCTATTCCCCTATTTTTATGAGTAGAAACAGGGTAAAAAGTTGGGACGAACAGGCATTTACGGTACAAGCTTCTGGAAGGCAGTGTCAAATACACCCACAAGCGCCCAAGATGAAATTTATTTCCCAAAATAAAAGGATTTTCGTGGAAGGTTGTGAAGGGTTATATCGTCGAATGACGGTAAGAGAGATTGCCCGTATACAAGGATTTCCTGATGATTTTAATTTTATTTATAATTATACGGACGACGCATATAAAATGATAGGAAACGCGGTGCCTGTCAATCTTGCTTACGAGGTTGCCGTCGCAATAAAAACGACGTTGGAAAAACAGGAGAAAGATAAATGAGCGAGAAAAGCAACAATCAAGGACGAGCCTACGAATATGTTTGTGCAATGATTTTAGTGGAAGAAATCAAAAAGGTACGTCCTGTAATTTTAGAAAAAAATAGCGCGTTGAAAGCAAATGAAAATGCTTGGAACGCAATTTCTCCGTTATTGAAAAACGTTATGACGGAAAGCGCAAGGGCGGCTGTGTTTACGATTTTTGATATGGAACCTATGCTTTTGGAAAAGGGCGAAGACTCCGTTGTGATAACTTTGCAAACGGATAAAAAAGGAACACTGGGCGACGTGCGCGATATCGTTCTTTCGCGAAAAGATCTCCGTTGGGAAATTGGGTTAAGCATAAAACACAATCATTTTGCGGTTAAACATAGCAGGCTTGCAAAATCCCTTGATTTTGGAGCAAAATGGTATAATCTTCCCTGTTCTTCTACGTATTGGGCGAAAGTTAAGCCGATTTTTGAATATCTTGGAGAAGAAAAAAGATTGACAAAAAAGTGGGAGGATTTACCGTCAAAAGAAAACGACGTTTACGTACCGTTATTAAGTGCATTCAAAAACGAAGTATTGAAACGATACGAGGAAATGCCCGATCTTCCAAAAAAAATGGTGGAATATTTGCTCGGCGAATTTGACTTTTATAAAGTTATCAGTATCGACACGAAAAGAGTTACGCAAATTCAAACGTATAATTTACATGGGGAGCTTAACAAGCCGTCAAAAACGAGAAAGCCTAAAATAGAAGTTCCTGTGGCGTGCTTGCCTAAAAGAATTATCAGTATGGATTTTAAGCCGAATAGTACGAATACGGTAGAATTGTATATGGACGGGGGATGGCAGTTTAATTTCCGTATACATAACGCGTCCAAAAAGGTGGAAACAAGTTTGAAATTTGATATTCAAATAGTAGGAATGCCTACTGCTATTATTTCAGTGAATTGTTTTTGGCATTGAAAGAAAAATTGTAAACAACACCATGTTTTTTCTTGTGTCGCTTAACGGCGCGCTTGACAGCGGGTCTTGGGCTTCGCGCTTAAACCGCGCAAGGAAGCAGGCTAAGCCTGCACCTAATTTTTTCTATCACTCCGTTTCGGGTTACTACACCGCCGTTTTGACGGCTCGTTTGCTCTCACCTGCCCTTTTCCAAAAAAATTTAACCCTGGGCAGGATAATCCTGCACATAGTTTTGTCTATCCCTCTTGGTCGGTGTATCTTACCGCCGTTTTGACAGCTTTTTTTGCTCTTACCTGCCCTTTTTCCAAAACTTAACCATGGGCAGGATAATCCTGCACCTAATTTTATCTATCACTCCGTTTCGGGTTACTACACCGCCGTTTTCGACGGCTTTTCCGCTCTCAC
>JAFQGG010000032.1 GCA_017415505.1 Clostridia bacterium | reverse complement strand
TTGATTTTCCGCGATTAAATCGTTTTCTACTTGTTTATCTAACGGCTTCTTTCTCGGTCTGCCTTTCTTGGGATTATCCATTTTTGTTGTTCTGCCTCGCCTTTCTATGTAAAAGCCTGCTTCTCCTTCCTCCAAATATATACGTTCCCACCGTTTTATTTGATTTTTATAATTAGCTTCTTGTCCTGTGCTCCAATACTTACGTACAGTTTCTCGGTAACCTAAATGGTGTTCTCGCATATCCATTATAACAGATATTTTGAATTCTGGCGAGTATTTTGTGTTCCATTCCTTCTTTTTTTTCATAAAAATATGCACCTCCAAAAGTTTGTCTAACTTTTGGGGTGCATATCATTCCGCTTTTGGGGCGTAATATTTTAATTATCCGTTTTTCCGCAAGCCTTTGGGGAAATGGTTTTTGATAACGCCGTTCACGGCTTTACCCAAACCGAGCGGATATCCTTCCACGCATACGACGCACCAGCCGTTTTCCGTTTCCGCTTCCACCGTGTCGCCACGCAAATATTTCTCCACGCGCGCGTCCTCTTCTTTCAAATCCACTACCACGCGCACCTCTTCCTTTTTCAAACTCACCGCAAGAGAATGATTCGGCTCGAATCGCCCGTTCTTCACTTCGCCTAGCCGTACGCCCGCGCGGAGTACCTGCAAGCCTTTCCAATCGAATACGCCGTTTGGCAGGGCGTATAAAACGCCGTTGACCTCGTGCAGGGCGTTTTCCAAGGGCGCGTTCAAAAACGCCTTTTCAAACGCTTTGTACGCCTTTAACGAAGCGGTGCTTACGCTCGGTTTCAGCGGGCGCACGGGGCGCGTTTCCGTTTCTTCCGTCTTTTCAAACAGCGCGACGAAATGCCCCTCGCCCCGTACCTCGTGCGGATACAGCTTCTCTTGTTTTAACAGGCGCATTTCGGGGTGGGAACGCAGGTAATCTCGTACCTGCCCCTCGTCTTCCGCTTCGGAAAAGGTACAGGTTGAATAGACGAGCCGACCGCCCGCGCGAAGCATTTTCGTGGCGTAAAAGAGGATTTCCTTTTGTCTAGAAGCGCAAAGCGAGATATTTTCTTCGCTCCATTCGGCGAGCGCCTCGTCGGCGTTTTTACGGAACATTCCCTCGCCCGAACAGGGCGCATCCACGAGAATTTTATCGAAATACCCGACGAATCTCTCCGCGAGTTTCGCGGGAAGTTCGCTCGTGACCACGGCGTTTTTTACGCCCATGCGCTCGGCGTTTTGCGAAAGGATTTTCGCGCGGGATAATACGGGCTCGTTGAGTACGATAATCCCCTCGCCGTTCATGTTACAGGCAAGTTGCGTACCCTTACCGCCGGGCGCGGAACAAAGGTCGAGCACCTTCTCCCCCGCCCGTACTTCAAGAAGCGGTGCGGCGGACATGGCGGAGGGTTCTTGCGAATAGAAAAGCCCCGCGAAATGATAGGGGCTTGCGCCGAGTTTTTCCCGCTCGGTGTAAAACCCGTTTTCCTCCCACGGAATCGGGTCGCCGAGAAAGGGCAAAAGCGGTTTCAACGCAACCCTGCTCCCCTTCAACGGGTTCAACCGCACGCCCTTGTGCGGTTTATTGGAGTAAACGGCAAAAAACGCCTCCCATTCGGTTTCGGGAAGCTGTTTTTTCATGTTTTCGATAAATTGCGGGGGTAAAGGATACATAATCATTCTTCCAAATACGCAACGAGCGATTGCGGGGTAAAGATCCGCGCTCCGCGCGCTTGCGACGATTGCAAGCGTTGTCCGCTCTCGTCCTCAAAGCAAACGTATACGTCGCACTCTTCGGCGCGGAAGGTAATCCTGCCCGCCGACGCAAACACGCGCACGAGCAAGTCTTTGGCTAACTCCGTTTGCAGTTCGAGCGGGTGGGAAAAGCACACCGTTTTGTTTTTGAGTTTGCCCTCTTTCGCGCGCTTGCGCTTTTCTTTGTCGGCGAACACGTGAAACTCTGCGCGTTTGCGCTCGCGCCGTTCCTTGGCTTGCTCCCGCGCCCGTTTATACCGTTCTTGCGCGAGCGAGGTGTTTTGCGTGACCTCGTAGTTTTCGATTTTTCCGAGCGTAATACCGTATTTTTGAAACAGACCTTCTAAGGACAAATTCTCTTCCTTGCACATAGCCTCCGCGATTTTCATGGTCGCGTACGCGTCGTCCACGGCGCGGTGAGGGGTAAATTCTACGCCCAACTCCTGCGCGATCGTACCAAGTCCCCATTGGCGTGAAAAATCGCCGATACGGTTCATGTAGATAAACTGCGTGTCCGCGAACGAAAAACGGAAGGACGGCAGGGAAAAACGCTTGGTTTCGAGGTTGAGGTATTTCACGTCGTTCATAACGGCGTGCCCCAAAACGATAGTATCGGTATCGTGCAAAAGCGCGCGGATCTTTTCGGCGCGCTTGGGGAAGGTGGGATAATTTTTGAAATCCTCGTATTTATAGGGCAAAACGATCCCCTGCTCGCCCTTGCGGTCGGTGAGGTGAAAATGCCCCTGCGGATTGATGAGCAAATCCTCTTTTTCGAGTATGTGAAAAGATTCGTCCGTTAGGCAATAGCCAAACGCACAAATCTTCGCTTGCGTTTTGAAAACGCCCGCACATTCAATATCGAAAAATAAGTATTTTTTCATAATCTAAGTAACAATTATTCGGCAGGCTAAGCCTGCACATAGTATCTCATCACTCTTGGTCGAAATATCTTACCGCCGTTTTGACAGCTTTTTTGCTCTTACAAACAAAACTTAACCATGGTTAAGTTTTTATTTTGCCTTAAAATCCCGACTCTACTGACAGTAGAGTTGCGTTTTCGGGACGGTTTTTATGTTTTCCAAAACTTAACCATGGTTAAGTTTTGGATTCGTACCACTATTTTGCGGAGCAAAATTTCATTGCGAAGCAATTTCACCCGCCTTGGGCGGATTTCATTCGGCGTAGCCGAATTTCATTAAAACTTAACCATGGTTAAGTTTTTCGTCTTTCCCTGACGGGATTAACGCTTCGCGTGAGGGCGCAACCTACGGTTGCTTGACTTTGGCTTAATTCGCCTAACGGCGCGCTTGACAGCGGGTCTTGGGCTTCGCGCCCAAACCGCGCAAGGAACTTCGTCCCTTGACCCATGTTTCAAAAACTTAACCATGGGCAGGCTAAGCCTGCACCTAGTTTTATCTATCATTCTTGGTCGGGTTACTACACCGCCGTTTTGACAGCCTGTTTGCTCTCACCTGCTCTTTTTCAAAAACTTAACCATGGTTAAGTTTTTTATTTTGGTTAAACGAGCAAGGGGAAACGCAAGCTTGACGCGTGTTCGCCCCCTCTACCGTTAAAACGCGGAGATACGAGCAAAAGCAGGAAAGCGCGGATTTCCCGACGGGAGTTTACTAATCGTAAACGAGCAAGGGAAAACGTAAGCTTGACGAACTTTTGCGAAGTGTATACGCGTTTCGCCCCCCTTCACCGTTAAAACGCGGAGATACGAGCAAGACAAGGAGAACGAGGACAATCCGACGGGAGCGTACTTTTCCGTACGCGAGCAAGGATTCCCGCAGTTCGACGCAGTATTGCGAAGTATATACGCGTTTCGCCGGGTTAATTCTTCGGAGTTATAGAGGATTTGCCACCCATGTAAGGTCTTAATACTTCGGGGATATGCACGCTTCCGTCCGCTTGCAAATGGTTTTCGATAAACGCGATAAGCATACGGGGAGGCGCGACGACCGTGTTGTTGAGGGTGTGAGCGAGCTTGACTTTGCCGTCCGAGTCTTTATAGCGGATCGCGAGCCGTCTGGCTTGCGCGTCCGTGAGGTTGGAGCACGAACCGACTTCGAAGTATTTCTTTTGGCGAGGACTCCACGCCTCGACGTCACAGCTCTTATATTTGAGGTCGGCAAGATCCCCCGAACAGCAACCGAGCTGTCTTACGGGGATATCCATACTGCGGAAAAGTTCCACCGTGTACGACCAAAGTTTTTCGTACCATTCCGCGCTCTCTTCGGGACGGCAAACGACGATCATTTCTTGTTTTTCGAATTGGTGGATACGGTAAATACCTCTCTCTTCGATACCGTGCGCGCCCTTTTCCTTTCTAAAACAGGGCGAGTAGCTGGTGAGCGCGAGCGGGAGCTTGTTCCCGTCGATAATTTGACCCATAAACCGACCGATCATAGAGTGTTCGCTCGTACCGATTAAATAGAGGTCTTCGCCCTCGATCTTGTACATCATGTTTTCCATTTCGTCGAAACTCATAACGCCCGAAACGACGTCGCCGTGGATCATGAAAGGCGGGATCACGTAGGTGAAGCCCTTGTCGATCATGAAATCGCGCGCGTAGGTGAGTACCGCCGAGTGCAAACGGGCGATATCTCCCGTGAGATAGTAGAAGCCTTGTCCGGAGGTACGGCGCGCGGAATCCACGTCGATACCGTCGAGGCTTTCGAGGATATCGAGGTGATAAGGCACTTCGTATTCGGGCACTTTCGCTTCCCCGAAACGGGCAAGCTCGACGTTTTGAGAATCGTCCTTGCCGATAGGCACGTCGTCGGCGATTATATTGGGAATCGCCATCATCGTCTTTTTCAATTCCGCCTCCACTTCCTCGCTCTCTTTCTCGATCGCGAGCAAGCGTTCGGCGTCCGCCTTTACCTTGGCTTTCACTTCTTCCGCTTCCGCCTTTTTACCCTCTTTCATGAGCGCGCCAACCTGCTTGGACAGCGTATTGCGCGCCGCGCGGAGCGCGTCGCCCTCCGCGATCAATTCACGGCGTTTGGTATCCAACGCAAGCGCCTTGTCCACGAGCGGTAATTTGTGGTCTTGGAATTTCTTTTTCATGTTTTCTCTTACGAGATCCGCGTTCGTGCGGATAAGATTGATATCGATCATGATGGATTCTCTCCTTTTGTATACAAACGATTACTTTTAACTATTATACACCTTTTTTGCGTGAAAATCAATTAAATGCAAACAGTAGGCGGGAAATTCCCCAAAAAAACTTGTATTTTTTGCTTTATTATGTTATAATAAAAGCACTACATTCGTTTACGGAGCGTAAATCGGTATGAAAAATAACCAAACGCCCGTCGAAACCCCGACGGACAAACAACGAAAAACGCCTTTTGGCAAGAAAGGAAAAGGCGTTTCCACCACGGAAGTGCAACGCTTTAACGCGGACGCGAGCGAGGGGCTTTCCAAGAAACAGGTGGAAGAGCGTATCGCGCAAGGCTTGGTCAATAAGACGGGGAAAAAGTACTCCAAAACCTACCGAAGCATTTTTATCGGCAATATCTGTACCTTTTTCAACCTGCTTTGTTTGGTCGCGGCAATCGCGCTTTTGCTCGCCCGCGCCCCCCTCTCCCAATTCGGGTTCGTGGCAATCTTTGCTATCAATATCGTCGTGAGTATCTTCCAAGAAATTCGCGCGAAACGCAAGATTGACAAACTCTCCATTCTCTCCTCGCCCGTCGCCAAGGTCGTACGGAGCGGAAAACGGATAGAGATCCCCGTAGAAGAGATCGTCGTGGACGATATTTTAATTTTGAGTATCGGACAGCAAGTTCCCGCGGACTGTATCGCGCTCGAAGGCAACGCCGAGCTTAACGAATCGCTCTTGACGGGCGAATCCGTACCCATCAAGAAAGAGGACGGAGATTTCATTTACGCGGGTTCGTTCGTAGCGAGCGGGCAAGTCGCCGTGCGCGTGGATAAAATCGGGGACGATACCTATATTAGCAAACTCACCGCCCGCGCGAAGAAGTACAAACGCCCCAACTCGGAAATTATGAACTCGATCACGCTGTTCATTAAAATTATCGGGCTTTTGATCGTACCCGTCGCGCTGTTCATGTTCTTCACCAACTATAACAATTTGGGCGGGGAAACGGCTTGGTCGGATCTTGCTTCGCGCGGAGGGTTTTGGAAAAACCTGCTCGCGGGCGACGAAGCGTTGGGCGAAACCATACAAAAAACCGCGTCCGTCGTTATCGGTATGATTCCCTCGGGCTTGCTCCTTTTGACGACCGTCGCGCTCTCGGTGGGCATGATTCGGCTTGCCAAGTACAACACACTCGTGCAAGATATGTACTCTTTGGAAATGCTCGCCCGCGTCAACGTTTTGTGTTTGGATAAAACGGGCACGATCACGGACGGGCGCATGAAAGTGAGCGATTGCATTTTGCTCAACGCCGCTTCCGAGTACGGCATAGACGATATTTTAGGGTCTATGCTCGCCTCGCTCAACGACAACAACCAAACCTCTATCGCGCTCTACGAGCGGTTCGGGCACTCCACGGCGTTACAGCCGATTGCCACCCTGCCCTTCTCCTCCGCGCGGAAGCTTTCCGCCGTCACCTTCGAGGGCGCGGGCACTTTCGTCTTGGGCGCGCCCGAGTTCGTATTACGCCCCATGCCCGTGCGGATCGACAAAATCGTCAAGCAATACGCGCAAATGGGTTTGCGCGTGCTCGTCGTGGCGCACTCCTCGGGGCAAATCCAAGGCGACAAAGTTCCCGCGGGGCTTAAAGCGATCGCCATAATCACCCTTTCGGACAATATCCGTCCCGACGCGATCAACACGATCAAGTGGTTTAGAGAAAACGACGTGGACGTGAAAGTTATTTCGGGGGATAACCCCGTCACCGTTTCGGAAGTCGCTCGGCGCGCGGGGATCAAGAACGCGGCGCACTTCATTTCCCTCGAAGGGCTTTCCGATTTGGAAGTGGAAAACGCGGCGAATCAATACACGGTATTCGGACGGGTAACGCCCGAACAAAAAGCCATTCTTATCCGTACGATCAAAAAGGCGGGCAACACCGTCGCCATGACGGGCGACGGCGTAAACGATATCCTCGCCATGAAAGAAGCGGATTGCGCCGTGTCCGTCGCTTCGGGTAGCGAGGCGGCGAGAAACGTTTCCAACCTCGTCTTACAGGACAACAACTTCGGCTCTATGCCCAAAATCGTAAACGAGGGCAGACGGGTTATCAATAATATCAAGGATTCGTCCGCGCTGTATATTATGAAAACCCTGCTCACGCTTATCCTCGCCACCGTTTGTATCGCGCTCGGCAGTACCTATTTCTTCACGACGAGCAATATGCTCATGTACGAAATGCTCATTAGCGCGATCCCCTCGTTCGTACTCTCGTTGCAACCGAACACCGAACGGGTAAAGGGCAAGTTTATCCCGCACGTATTAAGTCGGGCGATCCCCGGCGCGCTCACTATGGCGCTCGGCATCATATCGCTGTACGTGGTGCATAAAACGCCCCTCAACGATACTTTCGGGTTTATCGACGCCAACGGCGCGGACACGCTGGAATACCAAGCGCTTATGATGCTCGCGCTCACCTTTACGGGGCTTGTCATGCTCTACCGCATTTGCCAACCGTTCAATATCGTGCGCGTGATTTTGTTCGTGTTCTCCACCGCTCTGTGCGTGCTCGTGGTTTCCGTGCCGATCTTGGGCGAAATCGTGTTCGAGAATTGGTCGAGCGTAACGATTTCCCTGCCACAGCTATTGCTACTCGTCATTATCGTACAGGCAAGCTTCCCCATATCCAAGGGCTTGATAAAAATGTTCGATATGATCAACCCCGCCGAATAAAATACTCGCCCGTTTGCAAGTCTGCAAACGGGCGTCCTTTTTCCCTAATAGAAAACCTCGGCTTGCGCTTGGCAAGCCGAGGTTTTTATTCGTCCTTTATTCTTCGTCGTCCGCAGGCGGTTCGTCTTCGGGCGTTTCGTCCAAAACGACCTCTTCCTCCGTTTCCTCCGCGTCCTGCTCGCCCGCCAAGTCCTCGGGGCTTAAATCTTCCGCCGTTTCCTCGGGTGCTTGCGTTTCCGCTTCGTCGTCGCGTTCGGTCACGTCTACCGTCGCCACCATACTGTCTTTTACGTTCATAACTCTCACGCCACGCGTGCTTCTGCCGATACAGCTGATCGTATCCGCGTGCATACGGATAATAATACCGCTAATCGTGATAATCATAATATCGTTCTCGTCCGTCACGGGCTTCAAGCTCACGAGATACCCCGTCTTTTCGTTGAATACGCCCGCCTTGATACCCTTACCGCCTCTCGTTTGCAAGCGGTAGTCCTCGATCTTGGAGCGTTTGCCGTAGCCGAGCGAGGTGAGGGTGAACAAATCGAACGCGGGATCGATCACGAGCATATCCACCGCCACGTCGTCCTTCGCCAAGTAGATAGCGCGCACGCCTTGCGTACCTCTGCCCGTCGGGCGTACGTCCGTTTCCTTGAATCGGATACATTTACCCCCGCGCGACGCGATCAAGATTTCGTCTTCGCCCGTCGTGAAGCGTACGGCGATAAGTCTGTCGTCCTCTTGCAATTTAATCGCGATCTTGCCGTTCTTGGCGATACGCTTGAATTCGTCGGTGTGCGTCTTCTTGATCAAGCCCTTTTCCGTCGCCATAACGAGATAACCCGTTCCGTCTTCCAATACGGGAAGCACCGCTTCGATCTTTTCGCCTTGGTCAAGCTGTACGATATTAACGATCGCCCTGCCTCTTGCCGTGCGGTTTGCCTCGGGGATTTCGTAGCCCTTGATCGAGTACACCTTGCCTTTGGAAGAGAAGAGCAAAATGGGATCGTGCGTACAGCAAACGAACATTTTCTCCACGTAGTCCTCATCCTTGGGTCTATGCGCGGTGATCCCTCTTCCGCCCCTGCCTTGCGCCTTGTATTCGGCGACGGGCAAGCGTTTGATATAGCCCGAGTGCGTGATAGAAATAACCACGTCCTCTCTATCGATCAAGTCCTCGTCCTCGATATTGCCGTAATCGACGGAAATTTCCGTCTTTCTGGGCGAGGGATATCTGTTCTTAATTTCCGTCAAGTCGTCGCGAATGATTTGCATAACGCGACTTTCGTGACTCAAAATATCCTTCAAATCGGCAATCGTATTATTGAGCGCGACGAGCTCGTCTTTGAGCTTTTCCACTTCGAGGGAAGTGAGTCGTTGCAAGCGCATTTCCAAAATCGCGTTGGCTTGCTTTTCGTCCAATTCAAACGCCGTCGTCAAGCCCACGATCGCGGAGTTCTTATCCGCGCTCGCTTTGATAATGCGAATCACCTCGTCCACGTTGGCGAGCGCGAGCACGAGTCCTGCGATAATATGCGCGCGTTCTTCCGTCTTGTTCAAATCGTATTTCGTTCTTCTCGTGATAACCTCTTTTTGGTGGTTGAGGTAATGGGAGAGAATCTCTTGCAAATTGAGCGTTTTCGGTTCGGTGCCGTTCTCCACGAGCGCGAGCAAAATGATACCGTCGGACGATTGCAGTTTGGTCTTTTTATACAGCGTATTGAGAACCACCTGCGCGTTCGCGTCCTTCTTGATTTCGATAACGATACGCATACCGTCCCTGCCCGATTCGTCGCGGATATCGGAAATGCCTTCCAAGCGTTTATCCTTTACCATGTCCGCAATCGTCTTGACGAGCATTGCTTTATTCACTTGGTAAGGAATCTCGGAAACGATAATTCTCGAACGCACGCTTCCGCCCGAGGTATACTCCTCGATCTCGCACTTGGAACGAATGACGATCTTGCCCTGCCCCGTTCTGTACGCTTGGCGGATACCGCTTCTGCCCATGATCACACCGCCCGTAGGGAAGTCGGGCGCGGGGATATATTCCATAAGCTCGTCCACGGTGATTTCGGGGTTGTCGATCATGGCGATCGTACCGTCGATAACCTCCGCGAGGTTGTGCGGGGGAATGTTCGTCGCCATACCCACGGCGATACCGTCCGAACCGTTTACGAGCAGGTTGGGATATCTTGCGGGAAGCACGGTAGGCTCTTCCTCGCTACCGTCGAAGTTGGGGATAAAATCCACCGTTTCCTTATCGAGGTCTTTGAGCATTTCCGCGGCGAGCTTGGTAAGTCTTGCTTCCGTATAACGCATGGCGGCGGCGGAGTCGCCGTCCACCGAACCGAAGTTCCCGTGCCCGTCTACGAGCGGGAAATTGATGGTGAAATCCTGTGCCAAACGCACGAGCGCGTCGTACACGGAGCTGTCGCCGTGGGGGTGGAATTTACCCATACAGTCACCGACGATACGGGCGCACTTTCTAAACGCCTTGTCGTTGTACAACCCCATTTCGTGCATGGAATACAAAATTCTTCTATGCACGGGCTTCAAGCCGTCGCGCACGTCGGGGATTGCACGCGATTTATTTACCGCCATGGCGTAGGCAATGAACGAACGCTTTAACTCGTCGTCCACCTCTACGTCCAGCATTTTCGTCATTTCTAATGTTTTCTTAAACGCCTCGGTCAATTCGGGGCTCGTTTCTTTCTTTGCCATTCTCGTTTCTCCTGCTGTTATATATCCAAATCGGTGACGAGCGTCGCGTTCTCTTCGATAAACTTACGGCGAAGCGCGGGATTTTCACCCATCAGCATTGCAAACATTTGATCCGCTTCCGCCGCGTCTTTCATGGTAACGCGGATAAGCGTACGCGTTTCGGGGTTCATGGTCGTTTCCCAAAGCTGTTCCTTACTCATTTCGCCAAGACCTTTATACCGTTGATACTCGATTTTCGCCGTGGCGTTCTTATCGTACTCGATCTTCTCTTCTTCCGAATACAGATAATCGTCGATTTCCTTACCGCCTGCCTTGTGGCTTGCCTTGTACAGGGGCGGTTTCGCCGCGTACACGTGCCCGTGTTCGATAAGCGGGCGCATATAGCGGAAGAGGAAGGTGTAAAGCAAGATACGGATATGCGCGCCGTCTACGTCGGCATCGGTCATGGAAATGATTCTGTCGTATCTGAGCTTGCTCTCGTCGAAATCGTCCAAAATCCCGCAACCGAACGCGGTGATCATCGCCTTGATTTCCTCGTTCTCCAAAACGCGGTTCAAGCGCACCTTTTCCACGTTCAAAATCTTACCGCGAAGGGGCAAAATCGCTTGGAATCTTCTATCCCGACCCTGCTTTGCCGTACCGCCTGCCGAGTCGCCCTCAACGATATAAATTTCGCAAAGCTCGCTACGACGGTCGGAACAGTCGGCAAGTTTGCCCGGAAGCGCGAACCCGTCGAGCGCGCCCTTTCTTCTCGTGTTTTCACGCGCAAGACGCGCCGCCTCTCTCGCCTTTTGCGCCGTTACGCAACGCATAACCAATTCTTTGGCGATCGAGGGGTTTTCTTCCAAGAAGGTGGATACGTGCTCGGTGACGCACTTGTTTACGAACACGCGGATAAAGCTGTTGTTGAGCTTGTCCTTCGTTTGCGATTCGAACTGCGCGTTGACGAGCTTGACCGATACGACCGCCGTAATGCCTTCCATTACGTCCTCGCTCGTGAGCTTGTCCCCTTCCTTTAAGATATTATGCTTTTTGCCCACGTCGTTGAACACCTTCGTGAGCGCCATTTTCAACCCCGCCACGTGCGTACCGCCGTCAATGGTGTTGATGTTGTTGGCGTAGCTGTATATAACTTCGTTGTACGATTCGTTGTATTGGATCGCCACTTCGCAAACGGTGTCGCCCTCTTGTTCCTCAAAATAGAGGGGCGTGGGGAACAACAATTCTTCACGGCTCTTATTAAGCTCTTCCACGAACGAACGGATACCGCCCTCGTAACAGAACGAGTCGGTCTTTTCCTGTCCTTGGCGTTTGTCTTCGAGGGTGATGCGCAAGCCCTTGTTCAAATAGGCAAGTTCGCGCAATCTGCCTTTGAGCGTGTCGTAATTAAACACGGTCGTTTCGAAGATTTCCGCGTCGGGCATAAAGGTCACTTTCGTACCCATTTCGTCCGATTCGCCCACCACTTGCACGCTACGCTGGGGCACACCGCGGTTGTATACCTGCTTGAAGATTTTCCCCTCGTGGCGAACCTCCGCTTCCAACCATTCGGAAAGGGCGTTTACCGCCTTCACGCCTACGCCGTGCAAACCGCTCGATACTTTATAACCCGAATCCCCGCCGAACTTACCGCCCGCGTTCACCTTGGTGAACACGACTTCGAGCGTGGAAATACCTTCTTTGGGGTGAATGTCCGTGGGAATACCGCGCCCGTTGTCCTGTACGGTGCAACTCCCGTCGTCGTTGATCGTCACCTCGATATGCGTACAGTACCCCGCCAACGCTTCGTCGATAGAGTTGTCCACGACCTCGTGTACGAGGTGGTGAAGTCCCTTTGCATCCGTGGAAGAGATGTACATACCCGGGCGTTTACGAATGTGTTCCAAACCGTCGAGAACCTGTATTTGCTCGGCGCCGTATTCGCCTTCTACTCTTTCAGCCATTGTTTTGCCTCCTTGCTTTTTCGCCCCGTTTTTTAAGGCGATTCCCTTTTTTATAAAAAGGGAATTTTTCTCTTTCCAATATTATACCATATTTTTTTGCAAAAGTACAGCGAATCAAGGCGAAAAACGAAAATCTTTTCCGCGAAGACGAATTATTTTTGCGCCTCGCGCGTTCTTTTGCCCTTAAAACGGCAAACGGCGCGCGAGGCGGGAAGAAATACGGGAATACGCGCAGACGCAAAAAATCCCCCTATTCTCCCGCTTGACTTTTTTGTAAAAAGCCTGTATACTATAAAGGAGGTTTTCTTATGAGTTATTTTGAACGGCTTGCGGAAGTAAATTTTTTCTTTACCTATCGGGAAATGGAATACACGAGTCCGCATTTTCACAGCGGACCGGAGTTCATTTTCGTGGAACGGGGGGAAGTGGAAGCGATCGTCAACGGGGAAAAGCGCACGCTCCAAGCGGGCGACGCTTGCTTCGTGGACGGGTTTTGCGTGCACTCGTACGGAACGGCGCTCGACTCTCGCTCGTTCGTGCTGTTGCTCCGCAGACAGTTTTTCGAAAAGTTTCTCCCCTATTTCAACGACGGCGTTCCCCCGCGCTTTTTCCGTTTCGAGAATTACGCCCTACTCGATTTTTTGCGCGATATTTGCCGTGAAAAATACAAAAACGAGGGGAGCAGGTACGCGGCGTTCGAGGGCTCGGTGGCAATTTTGCTTGCCTCTATCTCGAAAACAACCCCCTTCGTACCCCGCCAAAAGGACAAGTCCGCCGCGCTCGTTTGCTCGATTTTACGCTACGCGGAAGAGAATATCGGGGGCGACCTCTCCGTCCGCGCGCTCGCCAAAAAATTCGGCTATTCCTACGAATACCTCTCCCGCACCCTCACCAAAACGCTCAACGAGCGTTGGAGCGATTATATCAACCGCCTGCGCATACGCAAGGCGCACGAACGGTTGCAAACGCAACCCGACGCACCCGTGATAGAAATCGCCAACGAATGCGGGTTCGAATCCCCGAATACCTTTTATCGGGCGTATAAAAAAGAATACGGCTTCCCGCCGAGAAGACGGGAGTAAAAAACAATCCGCCCGAGCTTTTGCAAGCTCGGGCGGATTGTTTGGGAATTATAAATATTGAGGAAGTAAGCATAATTTTTTGACCCTTGGTCAATTATTAGTATACCATAGTATTTCATATTTGTCAAGTATTTTTTATATAATAGTAAAGGAAAAATTGACGAGGGAGAAGTACGAGGAATGAATTTGAACGAAAATATACGGAAACTGCGCACGGCGATGGGGATCAATCAAGTGGAATTTGCCAAGCGCATGGGGGTAACGAAACAATGCGTTTCCAACTGGGAAAACGACAACATTTTACCGTCGGTGGAAATGCTCGTGAAAATCGCGGAATTTTTCGCGGTGTCCACCGATTCCCTGCTCGGGTTGAGCGATAGACGAACGATTATAGTCGAAGGCTTGTCGGACGAAGAACTCGCGCACGTGCGCGGACTCGTCAAAGCCATTACCTCCTTGAAAAAAGAACGGAATTAGCGCAGTTGCTAATTCCGTTCTTTTTTACCAAAACATTTGTAGTAGGTCTACCAAGATCGCAAACGCGAACAGGAAGATAATGCCGACGAAATGGATAATCGTTTCCACCTTTCTGTTGAGCGGTTTTTTGCGAATCCATTCGATAATACAAAAGATGACCTTGCAACCGTCGAGCGCGGGAACGGGCAGGAGGTTGAACACGGCGAGGTTCACGCCGATAAACGAGGCGATATTGAGGAAAGAAAGGAAGCTTGCCGAAGCCGCCTGCGCCGTCACCGAAATGGTGGTGACAGGTCCGCCCATGGCGCTAAGCCCCAATTTGCCCGTGATCAGCTCGCCGAGCGAACGGAGCACCGTACTCCCGATTTTGCCCGAGTACACGAAGGACGCGCCGAGCGTTTGGAAAAACCCTTCGCGGAGCGTCACGCTCGCGAACGCGAAAGTTTCCGCGTCCAAACCGAGCGCAACGAGCGCGGGCGCGGTGTCCGTCATGTTTTTGCACTCGCAATCCGCTTGCAGGGCGTAGTCAAACGCCTTGCGCTGCCAATCGCCGTTTTCGTCTTTGCGCAAAATTTGAATTTCCACGTTCTCCCCGCTCTTTTTGCCCGTAAGCGCGTCTATATAATCGCTGACGAGATAAATATCCTTGCCGTCCACGGAAAGCACGATATCTTTGTAACCGATCCGCTCTTCTTCGAACGCGGGCGTTTCCGCCTGTTTGCCCTTGTACACGGCGATATACGAGTGTATACAGCCGTAGGAAGCGAACATGACGAGAATAAGCACGAGCGCAAGGAGATAGTTCATCGTCGCGCCCGCGACGAGCACGATAATGCGCTTCCATGGCGGTTGATCGTTGAACCGCGCGCCCGTAGGCTCGGGGTACTCGTCAACCTCGTTCGTTTCAACCTTGCCCCCCTCGTTTTGGGAAATTTCCTCAAACGGCGGTTCTTCCGTCGTTTGGGATTGCTCCTCTTCTTCGTACTCGTCTTCGCCGTCGAAGGCGCAATAACCGCCGAGCGGAATGATACGGAGCGCGAACAGCTCGCCCGTTTTCTTGCTCCGCTTTTTCAAGATCGCAGGACCGAACCCCACCGCGAACTCGTTGATTTTGAAACCGAGAATTTTCCCCGCGATATAGTGTCCGAACTCGTGGATCGTCACCATCACGAGCAAAATCACCACGGCGAGCACCACGCCCCCGATCGATTTCATAACGCTTGCAAAAGACAATAATTGATTCAATATCCTATCCCTCTTTTCTTTATTTTAGCTCGTCAACTCGCAGGTTGACATGTTTTTTGTCAACTCGCAGGTTGACAGTTTTTTGTCAACTCGCAGGTTGACAGTTTTTTGTCAACTCGCAGGTTGACGGGTTTTGTCAACTCACGGGTTGACGGGTTTTGTCAACTCGCAGGTTGACATGTTTTGTCAACGCACGGGTTGACGGGTTTTGTCAACTCGCAGGTTGACAGTTTTTTGTCAACTCGCAGGTTGACATGCTTTTGTCAACGCACGGGTTGACAGGTTTTTGTCAACTCGCAGGTTGACATGCTTTTGTCAACGCACGGGTTGACGGGTTTTGTCAACTTACGGGTTGACAAAACGCGCCACTCGTTCACGGGCGAGCGCGCGGGCGCGTTCGTCCGTGGCTTGCAAGATTGCAAACTCGTTCGCGGGCGTACGCTCCGTTTTTTCCAATGCGTAAGACATGACTTCGGGAATCGCCAAAAACGGAATTTTGCCGTCCAAGAACGCGCGCACCGCCACTTCGCCCGCGCCGTTGAGCGCGCACGGGTAATTATCCCCTTGCTCCACCGCCGTAAGCGCGAGGTCGTAGCAAGGGAACGCCTTTCGTTCCAAAGGTAAAAACTTAATTTCGCCCAAGCGTTCAAAGTCGAGCGAGGGCAAATCGCACGCAAAGCGTTCGGGGTAAGTGAGCGCGAGTTGAATGGGCAATTCCATCGTGGGATAGCTCATTTGCGCGAGCACGCCCCCGTCGGCGAACTCCACCATAGAATGGATAATACTCGTCGGTTGCACTACCGTACGAATCTTTTCCAGCGGGCAATCGTACAGCCATTTCGCCTCGATCACCTCGAACCCTTTATTGAGCAGGGTCGCCGAATCAATGGTAATCTTCGCGCCCATATTCCAAGTGGGGTGTTTGAGCGCGGAAGCGGGCGTGACTTTTTCAAGCCGTTCTTTGCTCCAACCGTAAAACGGTCCGCCGCTCGCGGTGATAATAAGGCGTTTGAACGGCGCGTTCAAACGGAAGGAAAGCGCCTGCCAAAGCGCGGAATGTTCGCTGTCTACGGGCATTAGACGAATACCTGCCCCCCTTATACTGCGCATGACGAGTTCACCGCCACACACGAGCGTTTCCTTATTGGCGAGGGCGATATCCTTGCCCTGCGCCACCGCTTCGAGGGAGTATTCCAAGCCCGCAAAGCCCGTCGCCGCAACGAACGCCGTTTCGCCGTAGTGCACCGCGTCAAGCGCCGCGCGCTTGCCGTAGCCAAAGCGCACGCCTTGGGGGATTTGATCGGCAATCTTCTTGCCCTCGTCCTCGTTGACGAGCGCGGCGTACGCGGGCTTAAATTCCTCTAATTGACGCAAAAACGCTTCCGCAGAAGCGTTTGCCACCATACTCTTGATCGTAAATTTCTCGGGATAACGGCGCACGACCGCGCACACCTGCCGACCGATCGAACCCGTAGAACCGATAAGAGAAATTTCTTTCATAGCCACCTCACACGGAAAGCACGCCGAAGATTGCGCGAAGCACCACGAACGCGAGATACACGGTCATGGTCGCGAACAGTGTACCGTCGATTCTATCGAGAATACCGCCGTGCCCGGGCATGATTTTGCCCATGTCTTTGATACCCGCCTTGCGCTTGATACAGCTTTCCACGAGATCGCCAAACTCCGTCGCAGCCGCCGACACCAAGCCGATAATAAGGTACACGGGCAACCAAAAGCCCACGTTTTCAAACGAGCCGACGAACAGCCAACCGTAAACGAAATAGATAACCGCCGCGCCTACGATACCGCCCACGAGCCCGCCGATCGCGCCTACGAGCGTTTTGTTCGGGCTGATCGTCGGCGCAAACTTGCGCGGGAAGAAGGGCTTTAAGCTAAACCCCACGAGGAAGGCGAAACAGTCGGACAGGGGCGAAATTACGAAAATGAAAAGTACCAACAAGTTGGAATTAAACGCCACCTCGGCAAGTCCTTCCAGCTCCAACGCGTGGTTGGCAAGCACCAACAGGCAAAGCAGGAGGGTGGGATATACCGCGGAGAAAAACGCCGCGCCGAGGTTTTCCATATCCGTTTCCTCATGACGGATTACGAGCAGGGAAACGAGCGCGACCGACATGATTACGAACAGTACGCTTACCACGTGCAAACCGAAAGTGAAAAACGCTTCGGCAACCGCGCACGCGGGGATACAAAATACGCAGAAAAGATACACGATCACCCGTTCCGCTTTCGTCGTTTTCTCTTTGACGGCGCGGAGCATTTCAAAAGTGCCTATGAGCGCGAACGCATAGATGAGTATATCAAAGCAAAAATCTCCAAGCGGAACTTTGCCCACGTCGGGTACGAATAATTTAAGCAAGTAAAACGCGAGCAATATCGCCACGTACAGCACGCCCGATATTACCCGATTTTTCATTTTTGGACTTTTCGGACCGTCGCTCGCCACGACCGTGCCCCCGTCGTTTCGTATTTCCATATTCTCTTTCCTCACGATTTCTCTTCCAGCTGTTCGTCCGTTTTGCCAAACCTTCGCGTACGCTCGGAATACCAAGCGATCGCCTCTTCCAAATCCCCGTCGGAAAATTCGGGGAACATTTTGTCCGAGAAATACATCTCGGCGTACGCCACTTGCCAAAGCAAGAAGTTGGAAAGGCGCACTTCCTTACCCGTGCGAATGAGCAAGTCGGGATCGGGCTGACCTTGGGTGTACAGCAAATTAGAAAAGCTTTGTTCGCTCACCGTTTCGCCCTTGGCGACGGCAAGGTTCACCGCGCGCACGATTTCCGCGCGCGCGCCGTAACCGAGCGCAATATTGATACCTTTGCCCTCGGGATATATTTGCGTTTTCTCTTGTTGCTTGATGAGAATTTCCTGCACGTCGGCGGGAAATAGGGATAAATCCCCCAAAACGCGAAGCCGAAACCCACGCGCGCAAAGGCGCGTCATATATTCCTCGAAACGGGTGCGGATAAGGTTAAAAAGCCCTTCCAGCTCCTCTTTCGGGCGGGTAAAATTTTCGGTGGATAGCGCGTACACGGTCACGAACGACACACCCAAATCAAAGGCGCGCTCAATCAGCCCCACCATGCGCTCCAAACCCTGTTTATGACCGTAGGAACGGGGCATCAAACGATTTTTCGCCCAACGCCCGTTGCCGTCCATGATCATGGCGATATGCGCGGGAATTTTCGTCCCCGCATTTATTTTATTCCCACGCATGGCTTAAATAGACATCAATTCCTTTTCTTTTGCGGAAATAATCGTTTCCAATTTGCCCATGTAGGTGGAAATCAACTTCTCCACGTCCGCTTCGCAAAGCGCCGCGGCGTCCTCGGAAAGCTCTTTCGCCGTCTTCATCTTTTTGATGATATCCATCGCTTCGCGACGGTGGTTACGCAAAGCGACCTTGGACTCTTCGCCCATCTTCTTCGCTTGCTTTACGAGTTCTCTTCTTCTTTCTTCCGTCATGTCGGGGAAAACGAGACGAATCACGTTACCGTCGTTCGAGGGCGTAAGACCGATATTCGATTGCAAAATCGCCTTTTCCACCGCTTTGAGAAGCGATTTATCCCAAAGACTGATTTGCAAACACTTCGCGTCCAACGCGGATACGTTGCCAAGCTCGATAAGCTTGCTCATACCGCCGTACGCCTCCACTTCCAAACGGTCGAGAATACGGGGATTTGCTCTACCCGTACGGATTGCGCCGTAATCGTTTTCCAACGCGCGAACGGTATTTTCCGCTTTTTCTTCGAGTTCCAACATCATCTCTTCAATTTTTTCGTTTTCAATCATAATTATATCTCCTTATATATTTTACCTTTTTTGAAAAATTTAACCGCAGGCAGGATAATCCTGCACCTAGTTTTTTCTATCATTCTTGGTCGGGTTACTACACCGCCATTTTTGACGGCTTGTTTGCTCTCACCAACCTGTATTTCAAAAACTTAACCATGGTTAAGTTTTGGGGTTATGCCACCATTTTGCGAAGCAAAATTTCATTGCGTTGGGGTTTCACCCGCGTTGGGCGGATTTCATTCGGCGTAGTCGAATTTCATTATCCCGTCTTTTCCTGACGGGATTAACGCTCCGCGTAGGGCGCAACCTACGGTTGCTTGACTTGTGGCTTTTCTTCCGTTCTTCGAACGGGACTGCCGTCGGCGTAAGGGTTTCACCCTTACAACCCACAAGGAACTTCGTCCCTTGACCCGTGTTTCAAAAACTTAACCATGGTTAAGTTTTTATTTTGCCTTAAAATGCCGACTCTACTCACAGTAGAGTTGCGTTTGGGGGCGGTTTTTTTGGATTTACAAAACTTAACCATGGTTAAGTTTTGGGGTTATGCCACCATTTTGCGAAGCAAAATTTCATTGCGGGAGCAATTTCACCCGCGTTG
>JAFQGG010000003.1 GCA_017415505.1 Clostridia bacterium | reverse complement strand
GGTTTGGGCGCGAAGCCCAAGACCCGCTGTCAAGCGCGCCGTTAGGCGAATCAAGCCCCACGAAAAGCAACCGCAGGTTGCGCTATACGCAGAGCGTTATCCTCGTCAGAGGACGACGAAACAATGAAATTCGGCTACGCCGAATGAAATCCGCCTATGGCGGGTGAAATTGCCCCGCAATGAAATTTTGCTCCGCAAAATGGCGGTACAATCCCAAAACTTAACCATGGTTAAGTTTTGGAAATTCAAAAAACCGCCCCAAAAACACAACTCTACTGTGCGTAGAGTCGGCATTTTTAGAAAGGGGGCTGGTGAGAGCAAAAAAGCTGTCAAAACGGCGGTGTAGTAACCCGACCGAGAATGATAGATGATGGTTATATCGAAGCCCGAAAAGAATTTTCGCCTACAAAATACGGCGCAATCCGTCGCAAATCGTTCGGTTACATACCCCGCGGGTATGCGCCCTCGCGATTCGCTCGTCTTGCTTGCATTTTCCAACGGCGAAATGCTACGCGAATCCGTTTCGGGCTTCGACATAACCATTTAGGTGCAGGATTAGCCTGCCAACCGCAGGTTGCGCCTTACGCGAAGCGTTAATCCCGTAAGGGAAAGACGAAACCGCAAATGATATAAATAAGTAAAAAATTTCTAAAAGGAATCAAAATATAGAATGGATTTAATTATCGTAGAGTCGCCTTCCAAGGCGAAAACCATTTCCAAGTACCTCAAAGGCAAATACCGTGTAGACGCTTCGGCGGGGCACATTCGCGATTTGCCCGTACACACGCTCGGCGTGGACGTAAAGAACAATTTCGAACCCAAATACGTCAATTCCGAGGGTAAAGAGGACGTAATCCGTCGGCTCACCGAGGCGACGAAGAAAGCCGACCGCGTTTATCTCGCAACCGACCCCGACCGTGAGGGCGAGGCGATTGCTTGGCATTTGCAAACGGTACTCGGTTTGGACGAAAAGGGGGAGAACCGTATCGAATTCAACGAAGTTTCCCAGCGCGCAATCGAAGCCGCGCTCAAATCCCCCCGTCAAATCAACTACAACCTCGTAGACGCGCAACAGGCGCGCCGTGTGTTGGACAGACTCGTGGGCTACAAGCTTTCCACCCTGCTCAACCACAAGATCGAGGACAAAAACGGCAACGGCAAGCGCACCCTTTCGGGTGGGCGCGTGCAATCGGTTGCCCTGCGCTTGGTGGTGGAACGGGAACGGGAAATTACGGCGTTCAAGCCCGAGGAGTATTGGAATTTAACGGCGGAGCTTCGCGATCAGCCCAAGCAATACGCCTCGTTCAAAGCCATGCTTGAAAAGCGGGGCGCGAAGAAATTCAAGCCCTCTTCCGCCGAGGAAACGGCGCAAGTGCTCGAAGCGATTGCGCGCGGTTCGTTTACCGTCGCAAAAGTAAAAAAATCGGTCGTGAAATCGCACGCGCCCGCGCCGTTCACGACGAGTTCTTTGCAACAGGACGCGTCCACCAAACTCGGTTACACCGCGCCCGAAACCATGACGCTCGCACAGCACTTGTACGAGGGTATTCAAACGGAAAACGGCGACCATATCGCGTTCATCACCTATATGCGTACCGACTCCGTGCGCGTGTCCAAGGAAGCGCAAGCAAAGGCGCTCGACCACATTCGCGCGGTCTACGGCGAGGCATACGCGCCCGAAAAGCCCAACTATTACGCTTCCAAAAAGGGCGCGCAGGACGCACACGAAGCGATTCGCCCTATCGATATGGAAATGACCCCCGACAAGGCGAAAAAGCTTTTGGACAGAAAGCACTTTGCGCTCTACAAGCTCGTTTACGAGCGTTTTATCGCCTCGCAAATGGCGGAAGCGAAGTACAACAGCGCGCAAATGGAAATCGAAAACGGCGGATATATCTTCAAGGCGAGCGGTAAAGTGCTCCTGTTCGCGGGCTTCACGGCGGTATATCAAGACGCTTCGGCGAAGAAAGACGACGAGGACGGCGTGGATACTTCCAAACTCCTTCCCGACTTAAAAGAAGGGGATACGCTCGATCTCGTCAATATGCAAAAAGAACAAAAATTCACCAAGCCCCCCCTGCGTTATACCGACGCTTCGCTCGTAAAGGCGATGGAAGAAAAGGGGATCGGCAGACCGTCCACCTACGCTACGATCATCTCCAAACTCACGCAAAAATACGTGAAAAAGGACGGGAAATATATGATCCCTACCCCCGTTGCGTACGACGTGGTGGATATGCTCGTACAATGCTTTAAGGACGTCATGGACGTCGGGTTCACGGCGGGCATGGAAAACAAACTCGACGATATCGAAGAGGGCGGTGTGAATTGGCGCATGGTAATCGGGGAGTTTTATCCCTCGTTCGAGAAAAACTTGCGCGCGGCGTCGGGGTACGGCGACGAGCGCACGGAGATCGAGTGCGGAAAATGCGGGCATTTCATGCTCCGCAGAATGGGCAAATTCGGAAAATACCTCGCTTGCTCCAACTATCCCGAATGTCAAAATATCGTCAGCGAAAGCGCGGAAGAGATTTCCGCGGTACGCTGTCCCAAGTGCGGGGAAAACATGGTGGTCAAGAGCGGGAAATTCGGGAAATTCCTCGCTTGTCCGAGCTATCCCGACTGCCGTTCCACGATGTCGATGCCCACGGACGAAGAACCCAAGCTTGCGGGAAAATGCCCCGAATGCGGTGCGGCGATGACGGTGCGCAAATCCAAGAAAGGCAAGACCTATTACAGCTGTTTGGGCTATCCCGACTGCAAGTTCATGAGTTGGGATATTCCGACGGGGGATAAGTGCCCCGACTGTCAATCCGCGCTCGTGGAAACGGCGCGCGGGAACGTGAAATGCTCGAACAAGGACTGTTCCTACCGCGTGAAAAAAGAGGGCGCGTCCAAGCGCGTGAAAGCGGATAAAACGGAAAAGCGTAGCGTTGCGGGCGACTTTGCGGACGGCTTTGAAGCTCCGCCCTTGATGGACGAACCTATGTATTTCGGGTTCGACGATATCGAGGATTAAGCCATGCAAGAGAAAGAAGTACTCGTCGTAGGCGGGGGCTTGGCGGGGAGCGAGGCGGCGTATTATCTCGCTTCGCGGGGCATTAAAACGGTGCTCGTCGATATGAAACCGCACAAGTTCACGCCCGCGCACGAAAGTAAAAATTTCGGGGAATTGGTGTGTTCCAATTCCTTGAAGAGCAACGATTACTACGCCAACGCGTGCGGACTTTTGAAACAAGAAATGCGTTTGCTCGGTTCTATGGTTATCGAGGCGGCGGATAAAACGAGCGTGCCCGCGGGCGCGGCGTTGGCGGTCGATCGCGAACGCTTTTCCGCGTATATCACCGAAAAACTCAAAAGCCTACCCGCGCTGTCGATCCGCGCGGAAGAGGTGACTTGCCTGCCCGAACTCGAAAAAGAAGGGAGCAGGTATGCGATTATCGCCACAGGACCTTTGACGAGCGAACCGCTTTCCGAGGATATCAAACGGAGAATGGGGAACGCGTTGCACTTTTTCGACGCGTCCGCGCCGATCGTTTCGGCGGATAGCGTGGATATGACGCTTGCGTTCACGGGCGATCGCTACGGCAAGGGCACGGGCGATTATATCAACTGCCCGATGGGAAAAGAGGAGTATTACGCGTTCGTGGACGCGTTGCTTACCGCCGAACGCGCGCACCTGCACGAGTTCGAAAAGGGCGAGATTTTCGAGGGCTGTATGCCGATTGAAGTTATGGCTTCCCGAGGCAGGGATACCCTGCGCTTTGGTACGCTCAAACCCGTGGGGCTGTTCGACGAATCGGGCAAACGCCCGTACGCGGTGTTACAACTGCGCAAGGAAACGGCGTCGGGCGAGGCGTATAACCTCGTGGGCTTTCAAACGAATTTGAAATTTCCCGAGCAAAAGCGCGTGTTTTCCATGATCCCCGCTTTGCACGACGCGGAGTTCTTGCGTTACGGCGTTATGCATAGAAATACGTATATTCACTCGCCGAGTGTTTTGAATCGTGATTTTTCGGTTAAAAATAATCGAAGGCTCTTTTTCGCGGGGCAAATCACGGGCGTGGAAGGCTACGTGGAGAGCGCGGCGAGCGGACTGCTTTCGGCGATTGCGATTGCGGACGAGATCGAGGGCAGACCTGCGCGCGTGTTCGACGAACGCACCGTTTGCGGGGCGTTGCAATCGTATATCTCCACCCCCAACAAAGATTTTCAACCCATGAACGCGAATTTCGGCATACTCGCGCCCTTGCCCGTTCGGATTAAGGACAAAAAGGAGCGGTATAAAACGCTTGCCGAGCGCGCACTTAAAGCGGTGGAAGAGATAGCCAATACCAAATAAAAGGACGGTCATTTATGGAATTTAGAGGAACGACGATTTGCGCGGTGAAAAAGGACGGCGTAACGGCGATTGCCGGCGACGGACAAGTCACCATGGGCGAATCGGTAATTTTCAAAAACACGGCGGTGAAAGTGCGCCGTATCTACGGGGGCAAAGTCATTCTCGGCTTTGCCGGTTCGGTGACGGACGCGTTTGCGCTCACCGAAAGATTCGAAGGAATGTTGAACAAATTCGCGGGAAACTTGATGCGTTCGGCGGTGGAGCTTGCCGAGCTTTGGCGGAACGATAAAGTGGGCAGAAAGCTGGACGCCATGATGATCACGGCGGACGAAAATACTTTGCTCATTCTTTCGGGTACGGGCGAAGTAATTGAGCCTGACGAGGGCGTTTGCGCCATTGGGAGCGGTGGAAACTACGCGCTCGCGGCGGCGCGCGCGCTGTATAAAGAAACGGATTACGACGCGGAAACGATCGCCAAAAAGGCGCTCAAAATCGCTTCGGAAATTTGCGTGTTCACGAACGACAATATCCGCTGTGAAACGGTCGGAACGGCGGTGAACGCAACCCTGCCCCCCGAAAACGGGCAAAAGGAGGCGTAAAATGGATTTATCCCCCAAACAAATCGTCCATAGATTGGACAAATATATCATAGGACAGGACGAGGCGAAAAAGGCGGTGGCGATCGCGCTTCGAAACCGTTACCGTCGCGCACAGCTTCCCGTGGAGATCCGCGAGGAGATCACGCCGAAAAATATTATCATGAAAGGTCCGACGGGCGTAGGTAAAACGGAGATAGCAAGACGGCTTGCCAAGCTCGTCAAAGCACCGTTCGTGAAGGTGGAAGCCACTAAATATACCGAGGTGGGCTACGTCGGCAAAGACGTCGAGGGCATGATTCGCGACCTTGCGGAATGTGCGTATAGACTCGTAAAAGCGGAAAAGGAAGAGGAAGTAAAAGCCAAAGCCACGCTCGCGACGGAAAAACGGATCGTGCGCGCACTCGCGGAAGTGAAAAAGGAAGAGAAAGGGGATACCGCGAAAGAGGTATTCGAGAGCAATCTTTTGGACGGGTTGCGCAAGGGCTCGTACGATAACACGGTAATTGAAATGGAAGTGCTCGACGTTTCCCAACCCATGGAGCTTATGCCGGGCGGGGCGGCGATTTCGATCGGAAGTATTTTCGGGGATATGTTGCCCCCGAAAAAGAAAAAGCGCAAATTCCCCGTAAAGGAAGCGTTCCAAATCGTTTTGAGCGAGGAATCCGCCAAGCTCGTGGACGAGGACGCAATTAAATCGGAAGCGTTATACCGCGCGGAAAACGACGGGATCGTGTTTATTGACGAGATCGACAAGATCGCGGGCAAGGGCAACCGAGGCGGGGCGGACGTTTCCCGCGAGGGCGTGCAAAGGGATATTTTGCCCATCGTCGAAGGCTCGACGGTGGTGACGAAATACGGACCGATCAAGACGGACTTTATCCTGTTTATCGCGGCGGGCGCGTTCCACGTCGCCGCCGTGGAGGACTTGATTCCCGAACTGCAAGGCAGATTCCCCGTGTCGGTGGAACTGCACAGTTTAACGAAAGAGGATTTCGTGCGCATCTTGACGGAAACGGAAAACTCGCTTACCTTCCAATACGCGCAACTTTTGAGCGTAGACCATATCGATTTACGCTTTGATGCGGGCGCAATCGAGCGTATCGCGGAAGTATCCGTAGAGCTCAACGCCACGAGCGAAGACATCGGCGCGCGCCGTTTGCATACGGTCATGGAATACCTCTTAGAAGACATTTCTTTCAACGCGGGTGGCGACTATCCCACCTTCACTTTGCAAATCGACCGCAACTACGTCGACGAGCATTTGAAGCGGTTGACGGGGGATAGGAACTTGAAAAAATACGTACTATAAAGGGAGTAAAACGGAGAATCCACTTCGCATTTCTTCGTCGCGCTGTGGCAACCCTCGGTCACGTACGCATAAGTACGCTCCCTCGGGTTACTACACCGCCGTTTTGACAGCTTTTTTTGCTCTCACCAACAAAACTTAACCATGGTTAAGTTTTTGAAATATGGGTCAAGGGACGAAGTTCCTTGCGCGGTTTGGGCGCGAAGCCCAAGACCCGCTGTCAAGCGCGCCGTTAGGCGAAGTAAGCCCAAGTCAAGCAACCGCAGGTTGCGCTATACGCAGAGCGTTATCCTCGTTAGAGGACGACGATAAGGTGAATTTTATCCCCAATCTCAAAACTTAACCATGGTTAAGTTTTAATGAAATTCGGCTACGCCGAATGAAATCCGCCCAAGGCGGGTGAAATTGCTCCGCAATGAAATTTTGCTTTGCAAAATGTCGGCACAATCCCAAAACTTAACCATGGTTAAGGCAGGATAATCCTGCACCTAATTTTATCTATCCCTCTTGGTCGGTGTATCTTACCGCCGTCGAAGGGGCGGTGTAGGAAAACGAAACGAAAAATACGAATATATAAAAAGGAAAGAACCAATGATCAATATACCCAAGGGCACGAAAGACGTTCTGCCCCAAGACAGTTACAAATGGCAATACGTAGAAGGTGTTGCACGTGAAACGGCGAAGCTTTTCAATATCAAAGAAATTCGCACGCCCGTGTTCGAGCACACCGAGCTTTTCCAGCGCGGTGTGGGCGATACTTCGGATATCGTCACGAAGGAAATGTACACCTTCAAGGACAAGGGCGACCGCTCCATTACCTTAAAACCCGAGGGTACGGCGGGCGCGGTGCGTTCGTTTATTGAAAACGGTATGTACAACGGCGTGTTGCCCGCGAAAATGTACTATATCATTCCCGCGTTCCGCTACGAACGCCCGCAAGCGGGACGGCTTCGCGAGTTCCACCAATTCGGCGTGGAAATTTTCGGCGCGAAAGGCGCGCAAACGGACGCGGAGGCAATCCTCGTTGCCGACGCGCTCTTGAAAAAGCTCGGTTTGAAGGTGCAACTGTACATTAACTCTATCGGTTGCAAAACCTGTCGGGCAAACTACAATTCCGCGCTCAAAGCGTTCTTTGCACCGCATTTGGATTCGCTTTGTTACGACTGCAAGACCCGCTACGAAAAAAATCCCTTGCGATTGCTCGATTGCAAGGAAGAGGCTTGCAAAAAAATCAACGCGGGCGCGCCCAAAATGCTCGACTATCTTTGCGAGGAATGTTCTGAGCACTTCGAATCGCTCAAATCGTATCTCGACGGCGCGGGCGTAGAGTATACGATCGACCCCCGTATCGTGCGCGGGCTTGACTATTACACGCGCAGCGTGTTCGAGTTCGTTTCCACTTCTATCGGCGCGCAAGGCACGGTTTGCGCGGGCGGTAGATACGACGGGCTTATCGAAGAACTCGGCGGGAATCCCACCCCTGCGGTCGGGTTTGCGGCGGGTATTGAACGCCTTCTTATCGTCATGGAGCAAACGGGCGTGGAAATTCCCGCTCCCGAAACGCCGAAAGTATATTTGGCGGGCATGGACTCGGCGTGCAGACGAAAGGCGTTTGAGCTTGCTTGCGCGCTCCGTGCAAACGGGATTTTGGCGGAAATCGACCACATGGACCGCTCGGTCAAGGCGCAGTTTAAGTACGCGGACAAGATCGGCGCAAGGTTCGTCGCCGTGATCGGCGGGAACGAGCTTGCCGAGGGCAAAGCCAATATCAAACGCATGGCGACGGGCGAAAGCGAAAGCGTAGCTTTCGAAAATATCGTGGAATATTTTAAAAACGAATAAAACAAACTAAAAAGGGAGAAAAAAAATTATGGTAAAACACGTAAATGCACAACAGTTGGAAGAATTGATTTCGAGCGGAAAAGTAGTATTTTGCGACTTTTGGGCGAGCTGGTGCGGACCTTGCCGTGCGCTCGCGCCCGTATTCGAAGAAGTAGCCGAGAAATACGACGGCAAAGCGGAATTCGTCAAAATCGACGTGGACGAGGAATCGTCGGCGGCGATCAAGTACGGCATTTCGTCTATTCCGAATATCATTGTATTCAAGGACGGGGGCAAGGTTGGCAACAACCTCGGTTTCGTGCCCGCGCCCGCGCTTTCCGCGTTCGTGGAAAAGTACTTGTAAACGGTCCGTATACGAAGGAGAAAACCATATGTTTAGAAGGTTGCGTGAAACGATCAAACAACTGAACGTGGACGTAAATAACGTGGCGAACTGCGGGAAGGCAAAAAGACTTAGAAGAACGCTCCTTGCAATCGGCTTGCCGTTGGCAATTATCGGTTTTTTGGGCGCGTTCGCGTGTTTCGTACTTTTCGTAACGGCGGGTTCGGACGCGTTTGACGAAAACGGCTTCACCTCGCGCTTGCTCGTTCCGTTCCTGTTGATTATGCCGTGCGCGGTCTTGGGCGGTATCGGGGCAATGCTTTCCTCGTTAGGCTTCAAAATCGTCGTGACGGGCTACACCACGGGGCTGATCAACGAAACGGTGGGGAACAACTGCCCGCAATGCGGAAGCTCGTTTACGAGCGAAATGCAATTTTGCCCCAAGTGCGGAAAAAAACTCAAAAACGATTGCGCGTTTTGCGGGCATACGAACAACTACAAACACGCGTACTGTGAAAAGTGCGGAAGTAAATTAGATTAACCAATCGGTTGATTTTCGGCGGAAAATTGTCCGTTTGCAAAAAATATTTTTGTGGAAATCATGAGGTAGCCTAAATTAAAAAACAGCCGAGATTCGTTGGAATCTCGGCTATCTTTTTTATGAAATTTTATTTCGTGCCGAACAGTCTGTCGCCCGCGTCGCCCAAGCCGGGCAGGATATATCCGTGCTCGTTGAGCTGTCTGTCGAGCGTGGAAACGTACACGTTCACGTCGGGGTGCGCTTCGGCGACTTTGCTCACGCCCTCGGGCGCGCCGATAATCGCCATGAACTTAATGTTCTTGCAACCGCGTTTTTTGAGCAGGGCAATCGCGTCGCACGCGCTTCCGCCCGTGGCGAGCATGGGGTCTACCACGAGTACGAGCTTGTCCTCGATCCCGTCGGGAAGTTTGCAGTAATATTCCTTGGGTTCGAGCGTTTCCTCGTCGCGGTACATACCGATATGCCCCACTCTTGCGCCGGGGAAAAGCACGTGAATCCCGTTCACCATGCCAAGCCCTGCGCGGAGAATGGGCACGATAGCGATCGCGTTGTCCGCCACCACCGTTTGCTCACATTCTTCCAAAGGCGTTTTCACGATCTTTTTCACCGTCGGCACGCCGTCGTGCAAGCTTTCGTAGGTCATGAGCGTAGTGATTTCTTCGATAAGCTCGCGGAACTCCTTCATAGAAGTTTTTTCGTCGCGCAGAATGGCGATTTTGTGCCGAATGAGGGGATGATCGAAGATAATAACGTTATCGTAGTGCTTCATAATTATTCCTCTTCTATCTTTACTTCCGTCGGTTCAGCCGCCGCGGTTGCTACCGATTCTTCTTCCTTGCCTTCGCCAAGTTTACCCTTTTCAATCTTGCCAAGAATAAAGTTGGTAACGATACCCAAAATGAGCGCGGTTGCGATCGAGGTAACGGTGATTACTTTTTCCACCGCGCCGTTTGCCGCAAGCGCGTAGGGGATTTTGATTGCAAGCCCGCCGATACCCGCGATAAGGATTGCGGAAACGACGAACAAGTTCTTGCTTTCGTTGAGGTCGAGGTCCTTGAACATCTTCAAACCGGAAACGGCGATAAAGCCGTACAAGGTCAAGCACACACCGCCCATTACGCAGTTGGGAATGGTACGCAAAAGCGCCATAACGGGGCTTACGAACGAGAGGAGAATACACATAATCGCCGCCGTGAAAATGGTAACGACGGACGCGTTCTTCGTGATCGCCACGCAACCTACCGATTCACCGTAGGTGGTGTTGGGGCAAATACCGAAAATCGTACCTGCGATCGAGCCTACGCCGTCGCCGAGGAGCGTTCTCTTCAAGCCGGGTTCTTGGATAAGATCTCTGCCGATAATGGAGGAAAGGTTCTTATGATCCGCGATATGTTCCGCGAATACGACGAGCGCAACGGGAATGAACGCGATCGCTACTTCCGCGAAGCTACCCCAATCGAGTGCCTTCGCGCCCGCGATATTCGAAGTGCCCGTGGTAAGCTCGTGAATGGCTTCGACGAGCGCGAAATCGGGCGCGTTCAAGAACGCCGTAAAGCCGACGAAGTTGCCCGCCGCGTCTACGAAATTGTCCACGAGGGGTTGGAAGTTGATGATCATGAAATAATCGATATTTGCGAGGTGACCGATCAGCGTGAAAATCGCCGCTACCGCGTAGCCCGCGCCGATACCGATAATGAACGGAATGAGTTTCGCCATTTTCACCTTTTTCTGCGTCGAACAAATGACGACGGTGAAGAAGGTAACGAGCCCGCACAAAAGACCGATCAAATTATAGCTACCGTGAATGGCGGACGCGCTCGCTTTTACCATGTCGCCCATGGCGTTGCCGGCAAGCGAAAGACCGATAATCGCAACCGTAGGTCCGATAATGACGGGAGGCATGAGTTTGCTTACCCAATTCGTGCCCGCGAAGTGAATAACGATCGCAATCGCCACGTATACGAGCCCTGCGAAGATAGAGCCGACGATAATGCCTAAATACCCGTAGGCGACCGCCGTACCCAAGCTTCCGAGGAAGGCAAACGAGCTACCGAGGAATACGGGGCTCTTGAAGCGGGTGAAAAGCAGGTACACGATCGTACCGATACCCGCGCCGAGCAAAGCCGCGGGAATTTGCATAGGCAAGCCGATAATGGTGGGAACGGCAATCGTCGCCGCCATGATCGCCAATACCTGTTGGAGGGCGAACACGAGCATTTTGCCAAAACTCGGGCGGTCGTGAACGTCGTAAACAAGTCCGTTGTTGTTCATAAAACTACTCCTTTTGTAAAAAATTTTTATGCAAAAAAGGAAGCCCTTCGCTCAAAAGGACTTCCCGTTATTGCCGAAAATTACGGAATAGGAAAAAAAGGTGCGTTCGTTTTTTGCAAAGCCGAAGCGTGCCATGCCTTTTTTCCTCCTTCCTCGTTCCTTATATAATATTGTACCACATAAACGAGGGGAAAGCAAGTAAATAACGCGCGTTTTTTCTTTTATTTTGATAATTTTTTACAGTTTAGGACTTTCTATTTTTACAAAACGGTTATTGCGCGTGGGTGGAGAGCCAGAGCATAAGCACGGAAATATCGGCGGGGTTTACGCCTGAAATTCTTCCCGCTTGCCCGAGGTTGAGCGGGCGCACGCGGTTGAGCTTTTCCCGCGCTTCCAAGCGCAAGCCCAAAATCGAATCGTAGTCGATATCGGGGGGCAGGGCTTTGTCTTCCAGCCGTTTCGCCCGTTCGATAAGCTCCAAGCCTTGCTTTAAGTACCCCTCGTAGCGCACGGTAATTTCCGCCGTTTCCACCACGCTTTTCGGGTAATTTTCGTACAAGCCGAATTCCTGCATGATATCTTTCATAGGGATCGAGCGTTTGAGCATATCCGCGCAAGAAACGCCGCCGCTCGGTTCGTCGTAGCCGTACCTTTTCAAAAACTCCGCCACTCGTTTTTGCGGGATACGCACGCGCATTTCTTCGAGCAGTTTTTCGTATTGCGCCTTTCGCGTTTGGTAGCGCGCCAAACGCGCTTCCGTCACCAAACCCACTTCGTAGCCCTTTTCCGTCAAGCGGAAATCGGCGTTATCCTGCCGTAAGCAAATGCGGTGTTCGGCGCGGGAGGTCATCATTCTATACGGCTCGTCCGTGCCTTTGGTCACGAGGTCGTCGATAAGCACCCCGATATACGCCTCGTCGCGACGGAGCACGAAAGGGGGAAGACCGCGCAGTTTGAGCGAGGCGTTCAAGCCCGCCATAAGTCCTTGCGCGGCGGCTTCTTCATAGCCCGAAGTGCCGTTGATTTGCCCCGCCGTGTATACGCCCTCCACCTTCTTAAATTCGAGGGTGGGCAATATGTCGAGCGTGTCGATACAGTCGTATTCGATCGCGTAGCCGTAACGCATAATATCCGCGTGCTCCAAGCCCGCGACGGACGCGTACATTTGGCGTTGGATATCGTGGGGCATGGAAGTGGACATACCTTGCACGTAGACTTCGTTCGTATCCGCGCCCTCCGGTTCGAGGAAAATTTGGTGGCGTTCCTTGTCTTTGAATCGCACCACTTTCGTTTCGATAGAGGGGCAGTAGCGAGGACCCGTGGATTGAATGACGCCGTTATATAAGGGGGAACGGTCGAGGTTTTCTAAGATAATAGCGTGAGTGTCGAGGTTGGTGTAAGTGAGATAGCAAGGGAGTTTATTTTCGGGCGGAGTATCGTGCATGAAAGAAAAAGGATAGATATCCGTATCCCCGTGTTGCACTTCGCATTTTTGATAATCCACCGTTCTGCCGTCCACGCGAGCGGGCGTGCCCGTTTTGAAACGGCGCACGGAAAAGCCGATTTTTGCCAAGCTCTCCGTCAAGTGATTGGCGGGCGCGAAGCCGTTCGGACCGGATTTTTGCACCACGCTCCCCGTGATCGTTTCGCCGTTCAAGTATACGCCCGTGCAAAGGATTACCGCCTTGCAGGGGATAATTCCGCCGTAGGTGGTTTTCACGCCCGTGCATTTGCCGTTTTCTATCAAAATTTCGCTTGCTTCCGCTTGAATGATACGGAGATTTTCAGTGTTTTCAAGCACCCGTTTCATTTCCGCGTGATAGGCGTTTTTATCCGATTGCGCGCGGAGCGATTGCACCGCCGCGCCCTTGCCGATATTGAGCATACGGATTTGCAGGGCGGTCTTGTCCGCCACGATCCCCATTTCCCCGCCGAGCGCGTCGATTTCGCGGACGAGGTGTCCTTTTGCCGTACCGCCGATAGAGGGGTTGCAGGGCAAAAACGCGATACTGTCGAGATTGAGCGTTAAAAGCGCGGTCTTGATCCCCGTGCGCGCCAAAGCAAGCGCGGCTTCGCAACCTGCGTGCCCCGCGCCTACTACCACCGCGTCCGCGGTATATTCGATAAATTTGTGCGTTTCGTTCATACTATTTTTTGAGAATGATATTTTTAATGTCGTCGATTTCTTTGGCGACCTTGTCGTTGAGTTTTTCCAATTTCTCCATTTTATCGCGCGCGTACATGATCGTCGTATGATCGCGCCCGCCGAGCGTTTTGCCGATAAAATCGAGGGGGAGGGAAAGCATTTCGCAAAGCAGGTACGCGCAAATTTGGCGCGCCTTTACGATATCCGCCTTTTTGCTCTTGCCAAGAAGATCCTCACGGCTTTGCTTGAAGTAGGAGCAAACGGCGGAGATGATCTTGTCGGGCGTGATATCCTCTTGCTCGGACGATTCGTTCACCGATTCGTTCAAGGCGAGCTTGGCGAGCGAGAGGGTGATAGGCTCTTCGTGCAACTTGCTTGCAAAAATGACTTTCGTAAGTCTGCCTTCCAAGGTACGGACGTCGTGCCCCGAGTTTTGCGCGAGGAACTCCAACACCTCCACGGGGAGCACGCAACGGCGTTCGAGCGCTTTGCGCTTTAAGATTGCGATCTTCGTTTCGGTGGAGGGGGGTTGGATATCCGCGATCATGCCCCCTTCGAAACGGGTGCGCAGTCTGTCTTCGAGCGTCGCGATTTCCTTGGGCGGACGGTCGGAAGTGAGAATGATTTGCTTGTTTTGCGCGGAGAGTTCGTTGAAGGTGTGGAAGAACTCCTCTTGCACCTGCGTTTTGTTTTTAAGGAATTGAATATCGTCGATCATGAGCACGTCCACGTTGCGATAGTGCATACGGAATCGCGCCCCGCTCTTTTGGGAGATGGAATCGATAAATTCGTTGAGGAAGTTTTCGCAAGTGGTGTAAACGACCCGTTTTTCGGGCGCGCGTTGCGCGAGGTCGTTGGCGATCGCGTGCATAAGGTGCGTTTTACCCAAACCCGATTCCCCGTAGATAAAGAGGGGGTTGAAAGTTTCGCCGGGGTGCTCCGCCACCGCTTTCGCCGCGGCGTAGACGAATTTACTGCCCGGACCTACGACGAAGGAGTCGAAGGTGAATTGCTTGTTGATCGGGGAAACGGGCAAGGCTTCGAGCGCGTCTTCCTCTTCGAGCGGGAACGCGTCGCTACCCTCTACGTACAAACGGAAATCGGTAACGCCCAAATTGCATTTTGCGATCGCGTCTTTGAGCGTGTCGGCGTATTTGTTCATAATCGCCGTCGCGCTAAGTTCGGAAGTGCATTTGAGCACGATTTTTCTGCCCACCACGTCGATCGGTTCTAAGGGTTGAAAGAAGTGATCGTAGGTAATGGGCGTGACGAGATTTTTCACCCGTTCGCTAATCGGTTTCCATAAAAGTTGAAGTTTTGCGTTCTCTGCCATGATTTTTTATCCCCTGTTGACAATTATTTTTTCTTTGGCGTGTCGATAACCTTGAAATTTTGAAAATTATTTGATATAATTATAATACAAAACGCGGGAAAAAGAAAGCGATTTTGGGCGGGGTTTTGAGGATTATGCAAATAAAAAATTTATTCCTTCAAAATTTTAGGAATTACGAGAACGAAAAATTCTCGTTTTCGGACGGTCTGAACGTGCTGTTCGGCAAAAACGCGCAGGGGAAAACCAACTGCGCGGAAGCCGTTTTCTACCTTTGCACGGGCGCGTCCCTTCGTATCCGCCACGACAAACAGCTCATTCGCATGGGCGCGGAGTACGCCACGATTACCGCCGAGGCGCAAAATCGCTACGGGCGCGTTACCATAGAAGCCCGCATTTTTGAAAACAAACGGGAAATCCGCGTCAACGGTGCGAAGATAAGCAAGAACGCCGATTTGATGGGGCAAGTGAACAGCGTGTTTTTCTCCCCGGGGGAACTGCGCTTGATTCAAGACGGTCCGGACGAGCGCAGGCGGTTTATGAATATTTCCATTTCGCAGACCTCGCCCACCTATTATACCGCGCTTCTTCGGTATAATAAAATTCTCGATCAAAGAAACGCGCTGTTGAAAAATTCCGATTATTCGCTCGTTTTGGACACCCTGCCCGTGTGGGACGAACAGCTTTGCAAGTACGCTTCCGTTATCGTGAAAAAGCGCGCGGAGTTTTTGGAAAAACTCGCGCCGTACGCGGCGGAACTGCACGCGTTTTTGACGGATAACGCCGAGGAGCTTACCGTGCGCCCCGATAAAAAGTACGAAGGGGACGAAGAAGAGATTGCCAAGACCTTGCAAAGACGGCTCGCCAATAACTACGAAAAGGATATGCGACTCGGCTTTACCACGGTAGGACCGCACCGCGACGATTTGGACGTGCTCGTTTCGGGCGTGGACGCCAAGGCGTACGCCTCGCAAGGACAAACGCGCACGGCGGCGCTTGCGTTCAAGCTCGCCGAGGTGCAAATTTTCAAGGATATTTCGGGGGAATACCCCATACTCGTTTTGGACGACGTCATGAGCGAGCTCGATTTACCGCGCAGGAAAAAGCTGTTGCAAAGGATACGCGGTATGCAAACGATTCTCACTTGCACGCACGCGGAGCGGGTGCTCTACGGTACGGAGTGCAACAAAATCCGTATCGACGGCGGGAAAATCAAAAACTAAGCGCAAACGAAAAGCGAGGGAAAACCCCTCGCTTTTCGTTTGCGAAATAAGCGGGTGGGCAATATCGTACGGATAAAAAAACGCAAACGGCGCATACTTACGAAAGGGGTGGAACATGAGAACGGGCAAACGGATCGTCGCCCTGTTGGCGGGCGTTTTTTTATTTTTGCACGCGGAGAGCGTTTTTGCGCGCGCGGAGGAATGGGCGCTTATTTCCTCGTACACTACTTATTTCAACGCCGAGGAAAAGGGGCGTAGCGAAAATATCGCGATCGCCGCTTCGCTTATCGATAATATCGTGGTGCAGGCATACGGCGAATTTTCGTTTAATCAAACGGTGGGCAGGCGCACGGCGGAAGCGGGGTTTCAAAGCGCGAAAATTATCGTCAACGGCGAGTACGTGCTCGGCGTGGGCGGGGGCGTTTGCCAAGTGAGCACTACGCTGTATAACGCCGCGCTTAAATCGGGTTTGGAAGTTATGGAGTACCACCCGCACTCGTTGCGGGTGGGGTACGTTCCACCCTCGCGGGACGCTATGGTGTCCACGCAAAGCGACTTGAAACTGTTCAACGCTCGCGCGCACGCGGTACGCATACGCGCGAGCGTGCGAGAGGGGAGCGTTCGCGTGGCGTTTTACGGAAAAAACGACGGGGACAGGTACGAGATCACGAGCGTTACGCTCGCGGAAATCCCGCCCCCTCCGCCCGTCGTGAAAGAGGGGGATAAAGAGGAAATACTCCGCTCGCCTAAAAACGGTTTGCGGAGCGAAGCGTATATCGAACGGTACAGGGGAAACGCGCTTTTGTCCAAAAAAAGGCTTCGAACGGACGAATATCGACCCGTTCAAGGCGTTCTCGTCAAAAAAATCGGAAATCCGACCGAATAATTTGCGTTCAAACGATTGTGTTTTTTGTGAAAAAATGTTATAATAAGGAAGTATAAAATCGGGAAAAGCGCGTTGCGCGAAAAATCGGGGCGTTTTTCTTACACAAAGGCAGGTTGATTATGGAAAGAATCCAACTCAAAGAACTCAACAAAAATCTCTCCGCATACGCCGATAAAGAGGTGACGGTGGCGGGCTGGGCGAGAACCATTCGCGACTCGAAGGCGTTCGGGTTTATCGAGCTTAACGACGGAAGCTGTTTCAAGAGCACGCAAATCGTATTCGAGCGTGCGAACCTTGGCAATTACGACGAGATCGCGCACACCAACGTGGGTGCGGCGTTAATCGTGAAAGGCGTTTTGGTGTTGACTCCCGAGAATAAACAGCCGTACGAAATCAAGGCGACGGAGATCGTCGTGGAAGGGGAATCCACCCCCGATTATCCTTTGCAGAAAAAACGCCACTCGGTAGAGTTTTTGCGTGAAATCGCGTACTTGCGCCCGAGAACGAATTTGTTCGGCGCGGCGTTCCGCGTGCGGAGCGAGGCGGCGATTGCCGTGCACAAGTTCTTCAACGAGCGCGGGTTCGTGTACGTGCATACTCCCATCATCACGGGTAGCGACTGCGAGGGCGCGGGCGCAATGTTCCAAGTGACGACTTTGGATATGACCGCGGAGAAAAAGGCGGGCGAGCCCGATTACAAGCAAGATTTCTTCGGTAAGAAAGCCGCGCTTACCGTGTCGGGGCAGTTGAACGCGGAAACGTACGCGATGGCGTTTGGGAACGTGTACACCTTCGGACCGACTTTCCGCGCGGAACACTCCAATACCACCCGTCACGCGGCGGAGTTTTGGATGATCGAGCCGGAAATGGCGTTTTGCGATTTGGCGGGGGATATGGATATCGCGGAAGCGATGGTGAAATACGTAATCGATTACGTCATGGAAACCTGCGCGGACGAATTGAATTTCTTCAATCAATTCGTGGACAAAGGCTTGCTCGAACGCTTAAAGAACGTATCCGAGAACGCGTTTGTGCGTTTGACCTATACGGAAGCGATCGAGATTTTGAAACAAAACGCGGACAAATTCGACGATAAAAATATTTTCTGGGGCAAGGACTTGCAGAGCGAGCACGAGAGATTCCTCACGGAAACGGTATTCCAAAAACCCGTGTTCCTCACCGATTACCCCAAGGAAATTAAGGCGTTTTACATGAAACAAAACCCCGACGGAAAGACGGTTGCGGCGGCGGATTTGCTCGTACCGGGAATCGGGGAACTCGTCGGCGGTTCGCAAAGAGAAGAAAACTACGAAAAACTGTATAAGCGTATCCAAGAACTTGGCATGAACCCCGAAGATTATTCGTGGTACTTGGATTTGCGCCGTTACGGCGGAACGACGCACAGCGGGTTCGGGCTTGGCTTTGAGCGCATGGTAATGTATTTGACGGGTATTTCCAATATCCGCGACGTTCTGCCGTACCCCCGCACGTTTGGTGAACTCAAATTCTAAAACGGCGCACGATAAAGTTTTAATGAAATTCGGCTATGCCGAATGAAATCCGCCTTTGGCGGGTGAAACCCCAACGCAATGAAATTTTGCTTCGCAAAATGGCAGGCATGATTCCAAAACTTAACCATGGTTAAGTTTTGGGAACAAAAAACCGCCCCGAAAACGCAACTCTACTGTGCGTAGAGTGGGCATTTTAAGGCAAAATAAAAACTTAACCATGGTTAAGTTTTTAGAAAAGAGTTGGTGAGAGCAAAAAAGCTGTCAAAACGGCGGTGTAGTAACCCAAAACGGAATGATAGATGATGGCTATATCGAAGCCCGAAAAGAATTTTCGCCTACAAAATACGGTGCAATCCGTCGCAAATCGTTCGGTTACATACCCCGCGGGTATGCGCCCTCGCGATTTGTTCGTCTTGCTTGCATTTTCCAACGGCGAAATGCTACGCGAATCCATTTCGGGTTTCGACATAACCATTTAGGTGCAGGCTTAGCCTGCCCATGGTTAAGTTTTAATGAAATTCGGCTATGCCGAATGAAATCCGCCTTTGGCGGGTGAAACCCCAACGCAATGAAATTTTGCGTTGCAAAATGGCAGGCTAAGGCTGCACCTAATTTTATTCTTGGTGGGTGTAGCTTACCGCCGTTTCGACGGCTCGTTTGCTCGCACCAACAAAAAAAGGAGAATACGTTATGACGAAAATCGTTATCGACGCCATGGGCGGAGATTTTGCGCCCACGCAACAAGTGCTCGGCACGGTGGACGCGCTCAAACAAGATAAAGACCTCTACGCAATTCTTTGCGGGGATAAACCGCAAATCGAAGCGGTGCTTGCCGATTGTAAGTACGACAAATCCCGTTTGGAAATCGTACATACCACGGAAGTCATCACCATGGAAGAAATTCCCACGAAAGCGGTGAAAACGAAAAAGGATTCCTCGCTCGTCGTGGCGTTCCGTATGCTCAAAGAGGGCAAGGCGGACGGACTCGTGTCTTCTGGCTCGACGGGTGCGGTGCTCACCGCGGGCGTGTTGATTCTCGGTCGGCTCAAAGGCGTTTCCCGTCCCGCGCTCTGTCCCGCCGTTCCCAATTACAGGGGCGGGGCTACCTTCATTTGCGACTGCGGAGCGAACCTCGAATGTAAGACGGTCAACCTCGTGCATTTCGCGATCATGGGCACGGCGTACGCGCAAGCGGTGTACGGTGTGGAAAGCCCCCGCGTAGGGCTTCTCAACAACGGTACGGAAGACCACAAAGGGCTTTCGTTGCAACAGGAAACGAACGCGTTATTGAAAAAGGTGGACTGTATCAATTACGTGGGCAACGTAGAGGGGCGCGACCTCATGTACGGCGATATCGACGTAATGGTCGCGGACGGTTTTACGGGCAATATCGCCACCAAAGCGGTGGAGGGTTGCGGGAAATCCATTTCCACCATTATGAAACGCGAGTTCAAACGCAATATTTTCACCATGCTTGCGGCGGTGCTGTCGGGCGGGGTTATCAAGAAAATCAAAAAGAGCATGGATTACGAACGGGTTGGAGGCGCAATGTTTTTGGGGCTGTCCAAAGCGGTCGTGAAAGGGCACGGCAACTCCAAACGGACGGCGTTTTCCGTTTGTATCAAGCAAGCGAGCGACGCCGTGCGCGGGGATATGACGGGCAAAATGAAAGCTATGCTCGATAAAGTGGATTTGGACGCGATCGCCGAGCAAGCGAAAGCGAGCGAGGGGCAAGCATGAGCTTCCCGCACGCGGAAATAGAAGCAAAGCTCGATTACGCGTTTAAGGACAAACGGCTGTTGGAAGAGGCGTTTACCCATTCCACCTACGCCCACCGTTACCGCGTGAAGAGCAACGAGCGCATGGAATATCTCGGGGATTCGGTGCTGCAACTCGTCGTTACCGAGTGGCAGTACAAACGGGATAAAAACGCCTCGGAAGGCACGCTCACGGCGAAACGGCAAAAGCTGGTGTGCAAGGACGCGTTGGATTCGGCGATCGACGGTTTGGGCGTTTGGCAGTACCTTCGTGCCGTAGGCACGCAACACAACTTGCAGGGCAAGGCGAAATCGAGTCTGTTCGAGGCGATCGTGGCGGCGATTTACTTGGACGGCGGATACCGCGCGGCGAAGAAGTTCATTCTTCAATACGGCAACGTGCACTTCGACGTGCGCGTGGACAACCCCAAAGGGGAGCTAAAAGAATATTTGGAAAGTCTTGGCGCGGGTGAACCGCGTTACAAGGTGGAAAAGACGGGCAAGGACAACGCGCCCCTGTTCCATTGCGTAGCGAGCGCGCTCGGACAATCCGCCAAAGGCGAGGGCAGGACGAAAAAGGAAGCGGAAGCGACCGCCGCCGCCCGATTGCTTTGGGAATTACAAGGAAAAAATAATTGACCGCATTATAACATATAAGCAGGAAAGGAGTACATTTTGGATCTGAAGGAAATACAACTCGTCGGCTTCAAATCGTTTGCCGACAAAACGACGATTCGTTTTGAAGAAGGTGTTACCTGTATCGTAGGCCCGAACGGTTGCGGAAAGAGTAACGTTGCGGACGCGGTGCGCTGGGTGCTCGGCGAGCAGTCGGCGAAATCGCTTCGCGGTACGAATATGCAAGACGTAATCTTCGGCGGTACGCTCGAACGCAAACCGCATAATTTTTGCGAAGTTACGCTCGTATTCGACAATTCCAACCGCATTTTCGACTTGGATACGCCCGAAGTGGCGATGACCCGCCGTTTACAGCGCACGGGTGAGGACAAGTTTGAAAGTAAGTACCTCTTGAACAACCAACCCAGCCGTTTGCGCGACCTCGTCGCGCTCTTTCACGGCGTAGGTTTGGGCAAAGAAGGGTACTCGATTATCGGGCAGGGTAAGGTAGAACAAATTATGAACGCCAAGCCCGAAGACCGCCGTCTTATTTTCGAAGAGGCGACGGGCTTGATGACTTTCAAGGACCGCAAACAGGAAATCGAGCGCAAAATTGCCAATTCCAACGACAATTTGTTCATTTACAGTCAGCGTATCGACGAGGCGCAACGCCGTTTAGGGCCGTTGAGCAAGCAAGCGGAAGCGGCGCGCCAATACAACGAATACTCGCAGGCGTTGAAGTTGAACGAGGCGAATACTTATATCTACCGCTACGAAACGGCGGAGGACGAAAAGAGCAAATACAAAAAGCAAATCGCGACGATTTCCGATAAAATCATAGAGCTGAATTCCCGTATCGGCATTATCAACCGCCGAATCGAGGAGAGCCGTGAAAAGATCGCGCAAGCGGACTTGCGCTTGACCGAGCTGAACGACCGTCGCGTGGAGCTTTCCGTCGGCAACGAAAGAAAGGACGGCGACTTGCGCGTGGCGCGGGAGAAAATCAAGAGCTTGCGTTCGCAAATCGAGGGCGCAGGCGAAATGCTGGAAGCGAGCCGTGCGAGAATCGGGGAGATCGACGACGAAATCGCACTCACGCAAAAAAAGCACGAAGAGGATACCAAGCGTATTGCCGAGTTGGAAACGCAAGCGGAAGTGTTGCGTTCGACGATTGCGTCTTTGGAAAAGAAAATCGAAGTGTTCGAACGGCTGTCCGACGAGAGCCGTCAAAGCCAAATTTCGCAGGCGGACGACCTTTCCGAATTGAAAAAGAACATGGGTACGCTCGCAGGGCGTATCGAGGCGACGAAGGATAGAATCGCGGAATTAGAATCCACCTTGAAAAAGACGCAAGAGAAGAAAGAACGGCTTTGCGACGAGCTTGCTTCCGTCAAGAGAGATATCGAGAGTTTGCGCAAAGCCAACGCAAAGGATATGCGCGAGTTCGAGGAACGGCAGGAAGAAGTGCGGGAATTGCAACTCACGATCAACGACTTCAACCAAGAACTTTTCAACGCGAACGGACAAATCGCCTCCCTTCGCGAGAACTTGGAAATGTATTTGAGTTTGAAAAACCGTTTCGAGGGCTATAAAGATTCCGTGCGCCGATTGCTGTCGGTGGCGAAAACCAACCCCGAAATCGGGAAACATTTGCGTGGCGTCGTGGCGGATATCGTCACCACCGAGCAAAAATACGAAGTGGCGATCGAAACGGCGCTCGGCGGGGCAATGCAAAACGTAGTAACGCCGACGGCGGACGACGCGAGCCTGCTCATCAATTATTTGCGCCGTTCGGGCATGGGTATCGTTACCTTCCTGCCCGTGGACATGATGCGCCCCCGTCCCGACACGCGCGAGATCAAGCGCGCGCTGGACGAGCGCGGTGCGGTGGGTTTGGCGAGCGAGCTCGTGCACTACGACGATTATTATTACAACGTCGTTTCCAACTTGCTTGGGAACACGCTCGTATGCGACAACATCAATAACGCGACGGTGATTGCGAAAAAGTACGGCAATATGTTCCGAATCGTAACGATCGAGGGGGATATTATTGCTACGGGCGGTTCTATGACGGGCGGTAGCCGTAGTAAGTCGGGGTCGTTGCTTTCGGGCGAACGCAAGATACAGGAATGTCGCGAGAATATCGCCAAGAAACAAAAGTATATCGAAAAGCTCAAATCGGCGATCGCCGAGAGCGAAAAGGAACTCAAAACCGCGGAGAAGGCGGTGGACGAGCTTCGGGATAAATACCAAGAAGCAAACAGCGAAATCGCGGGGCTTTCGCAACGCGAATCCGCGCTCGTGCAACAGATCGCGGAAACGGAAAGCGATATCGAAACCTACGCGCAGGCGTTGGAAGAATTCCGCTTGAAACTTCGCGATTTGCAACTCGAAGAAACCAATTCCACCCTTTCCGAAGAGGAATTGAGTACCCGTCGTCGCGACGCGGAATCGCAAATGGCGACCCAGCGTAGCCAATGCGAAACCTTCAAGGAAGAGCGGGACGAAAAGAGCGCGCTCCTTCGCCAAGTGGAAATGGAATACGTCGCTTTGAAAAAAGCGGTGGAAACGCAAATGGAAACGATCGCCCGCCTTACGGTGGAGAAAGAGGACCTCGTAAAACGCATTCTCGACGTGGAATACGAACGCACCGAAGCGCAAACCAAGCTCAACGCCATGGAAGCGCAGGCGGCGGAAAACGAGCTTACCGAGGAAGAGAAAGCCGCGGTACAGGCAATCGTGGACGAGATCAACGCCATTTCCAAAGAAAAAGAGGAAATCAACGCGCGCCAGCTCGCGCTCGAAGAGGAACGCGCGCAGTTGCAAGAAGACCTTGCCAAGCAAACGGACAAGCGGTATAAGTGCGAGTTGGAGATCGGCAAAATCGACACCAACCTCGAAAACTTGCGCTTGCGCGTAGAGGAAGCGTACGAGCTTGACTACGAGGGCTGTTTGCCGTATAGAATTGAAAATTACAACGTGGAAGAGGGCGCGCAAACGATTGCCGCACTCAAACGCAAGATCACCATGCTCGGCGCGGTGAATCCCAACGCCGTGGAAGAGTACGAGTACGAAAAAACGCATTGTGACGAAATGCTTGCCCAACGCGAAGACTTGCAAAAAGCGCTCGACGATTTGCAGTCCGCGCTCGACGAGATTCGCGCGGAAATGCTCCGTATCTTCAACGCGGGCTTCGAGCAAATCAACGAGAACTTCAAAATTACCTTCAAAGAACTCTTCGGTGGCGGTAGAGCGGAATTGCAAATCGACTACGTCGAAGGGGAAGACCCGCTCACGGCGGGTATCGAAATCGTGGCTTGCCCGCCGGGGAAAAAGCTCACGAAAATCTCCCTGCTTTCGGGCGGTGAACGCGCGTTGACGGCGATTGCGATTTTGTTCGCGATTTTGAAATCGCATCCCATGCCGTTCTGTATCCTCGACGAAATCGAAGCGGCGCTCGACGACGCGAACGTGGATAGATTCGCTTCCTATCTCAAACGCTTCGCGGAAGAAACGCAGTTTATCGTTATCACCCATAGAAAACCGACCATGAACCAAGCGGATTCCCTCTTCGGCGTAACCATGCAAGAAAAGGGCGTATCCAAGATCGTTTCCGTGAAGTTGGCGGAGGTGGAGAGTAAGCTTGGTGCAGGCACGGTGGAGTAAAGCGCGTATAGCACACCGTCTTATCCCCAAACTCGGAACTTGCCCTTGCTCGTTTACGCAAAGTAAACTCCCATCGGGCAAAACCGCGAGATTTGTGGCAATACGGCGCACTCTCCGCGCTTTACGGCGTAGAGGATATAAGTGCGTATAGCAATCGAAAAAAAGGAAAACAATCGAATGGGCATTTTTACAAAGCTTTTCGGCGCGTTGAAAAAGACGAAAGATAATTTTTCGGGCAAACTTCGCGCCCTCTTTTCTAAAAACAAATTAGGCGACGAGTTTTACGAGGAACTCGAAGAGATACTCATTTCTTCCGACGTATCGGTAACGACGGCGGAGGAGGTCGTCGCGCGCGTGAAAAAGCAAGCGATTTCCGAACGCCTCAAAGACGAGGCGTACGTAACGGAACTACTCCGAAATATCCTCACGGATATGTTACAGGAATCGGAAGTCGAACCGCCGTCCTATCCTTGCGTGATCATGCTTGTAGGCGTGAACGGCGTAGGGAAGACCACGACGGTAGGCAAGCTCGCGCACTATTTCATTTCCCAAGGCAAAACGGTGACGGTGGCGGCGGCGGACACCTTCCGCGCGGCGGCGAGCGAACAGCTTTCCGTTTGGGCGGATCGGGCGAAAGTGCGTATCGTCAAACACGAAGAGGGGAGCGACCCCTCGGCGGTCATCTACGACGCGGTATCGTCCGCGAAAGCGAAGAAGACGGACGTGGTAATCGTGGACACGGCGGGCAGACTGCATGTCAAAGAGAACCTCATGAACGAGCTTCGAAAAATGGATAGAGTCGTCACGCGCGAATACCCCGAAGCGGACTTTTTGAAACTGCTCGTACTCGACGCCACGACGGGGCAAAACGCGGTCAACCAAGCCCGCGTCTTCGACGAAGCGGTGGAGCTTGACGGAATCGTGCTCACCAAACTCGACGGCACCGCCAAAGGCGGTTTCGTCTTCTCCCTCTCCTCGGAATTATCCCTCCCCGTAATATTCGCGGGCGTTGGGGAAAAGCTCGAAGATTTGGAGTTGTTTGACTGTGCCTCGTTTGTAGAAGCAATCCTGTAAAACAAAGAATCCGCTTCGTATTTCGTCGTCGAGCTTGCGTTTTTCCTTGCTCGTTTACGCCAAGTAAACTCCCGTCGGAAAAGTCCAAAAACTTAACCATGGTTAAGTTTTAATGAAATTCGGCTATGCCGAATGAAATCCGCCCAAGGCGGATGAAATTGCTCCCGCAATGAAATTTTGCTTTGCAAAATGGCGGTACAATCCCAAAACTTAACCATGGTTAAGTTTTGGAAGACATAAAAACTACCCCAAAAACGCAACTCTACTGTGAGTAGAGTCATCATTTTAAGGCAAACTAAAAACTTAACCATGGTTAAGTTTTGGAAATAAGGGTCAAGGGACGAAGTTCCTTGTGGGGTGTAGGGGTGAAACCCATACGCCGACGGCAGTCCCG
>JAFQGG010000031.1 GCA_017415505.1 Clostridia bacterium | reverse complement strand
TTGTACCCTAAATTATGTTCTCGCATATCTAGTATAACAGATATTTTGAATTCTGGCGAGTATTTTGTGTTAAATTCCTTCTTTCTTTTCATAAAAATATGCACCTCCAAAAGTTTGTCTAACTTTTGGGGTGCATATCAAATTCTTTCGCTGTTTATTTTTTGCGAAATTTATTCAAATTACAATGAAAATCGTTTTACTTTTTTCTTTTAATTATGTATAATAGGCGTATGGAAACGGAAAAGAAAACATTTTATATGCATAAAATCTCCAACTTGTTCAATATCCGAAAAATCGTAACGGTACATTATCAAGCCTTGGAGAAAAATTACTTATTTCCCGAGGAAGAGCATGATTTTTGGGAAATCAACTACGCCGACAAGGAAGACGTTTTTATCGGCGTGGGCGGTACACGCATACAGTTAAAACAGGGGGAAATTCTCTTTATTAAACCCAATCAACCGCATTTCGTAGAAAGTGGAGATAAAGAGCCAAACCTTTTTATCGTTTCCTTTTTATGCCGTTCGCCTTCCATGGAACTATTTGCCGACAAAAAATTCTCCGTACCGGAATCGTACCGCTATCTATTACAAAATATAATGAGCGAAGCGGAAGACACCTTTGAATTGCCCGATTTTGACCCGCACTTGACTGAATTAAAACTCAAAGAAAGCCCCAATCTCGGCGGAGAACAACTTATTAAAAACGCCTTGGAATCCCTTTTTATTTATCTTTTGCGGGTCTTACTAAACCGCAATCCCTCCAAAGAGTTTTTTATATCTAAAATCGCCGATTCAACGGCGTTAGAGGACGCAATCGTGCGAATATTAAACTCCAAGATTTACGATAAATTCCGTTTGGAAGATCTTTGCGAACAGCTACATTACGGCACGACGCAACTTTGTACCTTTTTCAAGAAGAAAACGGGCAAAACGATTTATCAAACGTATTTGAAATTGAAAATTGACGAGGCAAAACGCCTTATACGAAAAAAGTTCCCTTTGCGGAAATTGCCGACCTACTTTGTTTCGACTCGGCGGCTTCCTTTTCTTTCGTTTTCAAAAAACACGTCGGTATGACCCCCGCCGAATATAAAAACAGCATAAAATAAAATCAAAGCTCCGTTCGCTTTTTCGAACGGAGCTTTTCCTTATTCCCAAATATCGGTAATCTCTACTTCCACTTTACCGTCTTCGTTACTTCCCGTTAAAACGTCCAATTCCGTAAACCGTTTCCATTTCACCGTCGGCGTTTGATATGTTTTCATATTCTTCTCCTTATTCATGCTTAAATTTCACCGTCAAAACGCCGTTTTCGTACGTCTGCTCGCAGTTCTTAATTCTCTTTCCGTTATAAGTCACCGCGCCAAAATAAGTAACTTCCGTTTGTAATCGCAATGTTACGATTGCCCCATCCACGCTTACGCTCACGCCCGTGATAATCGGTGAATCTAAAACGGAAACCACGCGCGCTTCACCGTTCTCGTAAGCGATATTGGCGACGTCGTTCACGTACCCTTTTAATATTTTCACCTTTGTTTCGTCAAACAACGACGGCTCTTCCTCGTATTTTTCCAACGCGGTGCTTGCTACTTCGTACACGCTACGCGTTTCGATAAAGGAATCCCAAAGATATACGCTACCTTCCCCGTAATTCATTACGGCGTAAGCACGCGCCGCAAACGGGCGGTTATAATTGCTCTTCAATACTTTTATAATGGTTGCCGACAAAGTAAATTTATCCTGTTTATCGAAAGTGATTTCCGCGTTTTCGATATACGCGCTACGCGCCTGCCCTTCGCCGTTATAATTTTGAAAGGTAAATTCTTTCCCTTCTTCAATCATATCCAACGGCATAACGATAATACCGAATCCGCGAATATACGAACCGTGCGTTTCAAAATCCGCTTTATCAAGCGTGGCTTGGAAGCGAATCCCCGAGTTATCCTCGGCAGTTTTCGCATACCGTATCGAAGCGCCGTCGTTGATGCCGTAAGAAAGGAATTGCGCCTCGATATACAAATCGGCAAAAAGCGGTAACGCTTTGCCTATCGGATATAAAACCCCGTTTTCTTTCCAACCTACGCAAATTCTTCCCCGACAAGCGTTCGGCACGGTTAAGATATATTCCGTTTGTGACACGGGAACTTTCTCCAAAAACAGCTCGCCTTCTACCGTTTTGAACACCTCGTAGTATCGCTCGGTAAACCAAGTTTCGTCCGTATATCCGTAATAGGTAACTTCGCCCGTGATCGTGATATCTCCTATCCTTTCGTGTTCAATATATCCGCCTTTTAAGGTTACGGAGATATTTTTAGCGACTTTCAAATGATTTGAATCGCCCATAACGATTAACAGCGTGCTTTCGCCAATATGTTTTACGGTAATCTCACCCGCGTAATCCGCACCTATAACCTCCACTTCGGTTGCGCCCTCGTACACGGCGTTCTCGGCGCATTCAAACGGCACCGCAACAACAGCGACGAGCGCGTTTTCCGATTCGTTCCAACCAAAAGAACGCACGCTTTCTTCACTTAACGACATTTCATAAGACGGCGGAACGGGCACGGCAACGACCTCCCATCCACCGTCTATTTTTACGATTCGTATATCTCCCAAAAAACGAAGCGCGGTGTATTCCGTTTGATAACTTGCGTTATTTTCCACGATCAATTTATCGGACAAAATAAAAGCCTGCACGTCCGCGTCTAAAAATCCTTTGCAACCGTTCGTTTCCGTTAGGCTAAAATTGAGAGAAAATCTCGTCTTACTGCCCGCGCCTTGAATATTTCTCAAATTCACCGTATCCGTATCGTCCGTCGAAACGGATAAATTTTTCGTTTCGTAGGTCGTATAATTTCCCTGTGGAAGCGTTCTTCCGTCTTTATCGTAATATTCAAGCGTGATTTGATAAGAGCTACCTACTTCCCTTTCACTCACAAAAGTTAAATTTTCCGCATAAATATCAAAGTATTTCTCCGTTTCAGCCCGCGCAACTGAAATCCCCATCGCAAAAAACAACGAAAAAGCGCAAGCGAACAGGGCAATACTTATCCTCTTAAAAACCCTCTTCATTTGTAATTCCCTCAAAAAATATTATTCCTTAAACTGATAGCGGTACAATTCGGCGTACAATCCTCCGTTTTTCACTAAGGTTTCATGTGAACCGCGTTCGGAGATTTCCCCGTCCGTCACCACGAGAATCTCGTCCGCGTTTTTAACGGTGGACAAGCGGTGTGCCACGACGAGCGTCGTTCTCCCGACGGAAAGCTCGCTAAGCGCGCTTTGCACCTGCATTTCCGTCATATTATCCAATGCGCTCGTAGCCTCGTCAAGAATAAGTATAGGCGGATTTTTTAAGAACGCGCGCGCGATAGAGATTCTTTGCTTTTGACCGCCCGAAAGCTTTACGCCCCGTTCCCCAACTTCCGTGTCGTAACCGTTAGGTAAAGTCATAACGAACTCGTGAATATTCGCCCGTTTCGCCGCAAGAATCATTTCCTCTTCCGATTTTTCGGGCGCGCCGTAAAGAATATTCTCCCTCACGCTTCCCGCGAATAAAAATACCTCTTGCGACACTACGGCAATTTTTTCTCTCAATAAACGGGTTGATACGGTGTTGATATCCACCCCGCCAATGGAAATCATACCCCCGTCGCGAAGATAGAATCGAGGCAACAGGTGGCAAATCGTCGTTTTTCCACCGCCGGACGAGCCAACCAACGCCGTCGTTTGCCCTTTTTTCAAAGTAAACGATATGCCTTTTAATACTTCCGCGCCCTTGCCGTCCTTGCTTTTATAACCGAAAGTAACTTTATCAAAAACGATATCGCCGTCCATATCCGCATCCACGGGATTTTCGGGCTGATATTCTGACGGCGTATCCATCAACTCGCAAAAACGCTTAAAACCCGTCATACCGTCTTGAATTTGTTCAAACAGCGTAACGATCGTGCGAATGGGTGCTAACAGCATGGTAATATAAAGAATAAACGCCGTAAAGTCAGGACCCGTTATCACTTTGAAGTAGAACAGCAAACCACCCGCAACGAGCGCCGTAAAATAAAGAAAATCGTTAAAGCCCGTCATGCCCGCGTGAAAACTGCCCATGGCTTTATACGCGTGTTTTCGCGCTGTCTTGAACTCCCCGTTCACGCCGTCGAACTTCTCCCGTTCCGTATCCTCGGCGTTATACGCTTTCGTTACGCGAACCCCCGATACCGACGATTCGATTTCGGCGTTTAATTCCGCGACTTTCTTTCTCGACTCGTCGAACGCGCCGTTCATTTTTTTGCGCGCCTTCGCCGCGAAGAAAATCATAAACGGTACGTAACAAATCACGATAAGCGAAAGCCAAGGATTGATGAGAGCGAGCATTATTAGCGCCGCGATAATAGAAACGAAGGAATTGAATAAATCCTCGGGCGCGTGATGCGCCAATTCCGCAACCTCGAAAAGGTCGTTGATGAGGCGCGACATTATATTGCCCGTCTTATTTTCGTCAAAAAAGGAAAAGGGCAAAGTTTCGATATGCCGAAAAAGATCTCTTCGCATATCTCCTTGTATTTTCACCCCAAGCACGTGCCCCCAATATCCAACGATATAGGTAAGCACGATTTTCAGCGCATATATGAGCGCAAGCACGATTGCCCATACGATCAATAATCGCAAGTTTTCGTTTGGCACGTAATCGTTCATTATATTTCGCGCAATCATGGGATAAAACATGTTGCAAACGGAAATTAAGAACGAGCAAATCAAATCGAAAACGAACAGTTTTCGATGCGGTTTATAATAAGAAAAAAAACGACCGATCGTTTTCATACACACCTCACAGTTATTTTTTATTATATCACAAAAAATGACAAAAATCAATCTACTTTTACTATTAAAGAAAGAAAACTCTCACGATTTCGCGTGAGAGTTGCTGTTTTTATAAAAATATCGTTATAAATCAATCGTTTTACGCTCTTGAATACTCTTTTCCGCCGCGTATACGACGAGGTGACTGTTGATAGAATCGTCAAGTTTCGTAATGGAAATGGAGGAATTATCCCCTTGTAAATAACGGACGAGTTCGTACATGATCGCGTAATCGCCACCGCCGTGTCCACCGTAATTTGTGCTCTCGTGAATACTCTTCGAAACGTCGATTTCTTCTTCGTCGAAATCGAATTTATCCCCGCTTCTATCAAAACGGCGTACGGTAAATTTGGAATGTTCAATATTCCCCTCGATTTCGCCTTTCGTTCCAACGATATGTATTGCGCGACCCGCTTTGCATGCACCGCCGACCATCGTGAAGGTGCAAGCCGAACCGTTTTCAAACTCAACGGAAACGATTTGTCTATCGTTAATATCTCCGCCAGAATCGTACGCACAAAGCCCGTAAGGAGAGGTTTTAAGATCCTCTAATTTTTCCTCGCGGGTGATCGAATCCAAGGGCTTATTCATATGTGCCCAAGTTTGGAAAGGCATCGAGTCCACGTCCACGTGAATTTTTTGCGCCGAATACAAGCAGGTTTGGTTATGCGGGCAGTCGTAACAATATTTCGTCGCGCCTTGCGGTGCGTTTGCTTTTATAAACTGAGAACGGCTCCCAAGCGAAGTAACGCGAATCGGCTTCGTCGCGTTATTCAACCAACAAATAAGATCCATATCGTGGCAAGATTTTTGCAACAAGAATCCGCTCCCGCAACGAGCGACGCTATTCCATTTACCCCGCACGAAAGAATCGATAAAATGCGCGATCCCTACGTGCTCGTTCATTTCCATCGTCATAATCGTGCCGATATCGCCACTATCGAGAATGGTTTTGAGCGTTTTATAAAACGGCGTGTAACGCAAAACGTGACAAACGTTGACTTTCACCCCGTTTTCTTTTGCCGTGCGTTGTAAATCAAGGAGTTCTTTCTCGTTGTTTACGATCGGTTTTTCCAAAAGCATATCGTATTTTGCTTCCATGATCTTTTTTGCCGTTTCATAGTGCCATTCGTCCATCGTCGCGTTGATTACGAAATCGCAGTCAATTTTTGAAGCCAAGAATTCGTCGAGGGTTTCAAAACGCATATTTTCGGGAATGGAATACCGCTCCCCCGCTTCGTTTCTTCTAAGTTCGTTCGGTTCTACGACTGCCACGATAGAAAGCTCGTCGGGTGCGCATAAAGAATAATCGGAATATACGCATCCGCGATTCCCCGCGCCCACCAAAACCGCCGTCATTTTCCTTACTTGCATTTTCTTACTCCTTAAATATAGTATATTGTATATGCTTTATTGTAAATATTATAACATAATATAAAATAAATTGCAACAAAATCATTTTGGATTTCTTTCGAAAAACTTTCTCATTCTTAAACCTTATCCGTATGCAAAATATGAAAAACGACGCTTACAAAAACGGGCAATTTTAATCAAAATAAAAAAAGTAAAATTTTTTTAATTTTCTGCTTATTTTGGCTTGACATTTATTTTAATTTTCACTATAATATCATAGTAATCATTTAGCGAGCGCAAAAAAAACGAATATGCTGCTATGGCTCAGTTGGTAGAGCGCGTCCTTGGTAAGGACGAGGTCGGCGGTTCAAATCCGCCTAGTAGCTCCAAACCACCCTTTTTCAGAAGGGTGGTTTCTTTATCATTCCGCCGACCTCAAACATTATTTACAGGACGAGGTCGGGGTGACGCTTCGCTATTCCGTCACTTCGTTCCTTACAAATCCGCCTAGTAGCTCCAAACCACCCTTTTTCAAAAGGGTGGTTTCTTTATTATATCGCGCAATTCCCAAAGCGGAATTGCGCGATATAATAAAACTCCGAAATCCTCACGGACTTCGGAGTTTTCGTTTTTTATTTTGCAAATTCAACACCGCGGAATTCGCGAATTACGTTGACTTTGATTTGACCGGGGTATTCAAGCTCCGTTTCAATCTTCTTGGCAATATCTTTCGCAAGGAACAACGCTTGCGCGTCGTCTACTTGGTCGGGTTTCACGATAACGCGGACTTCTCTACCTGCTTGGATTGCGAAGCTCTTTTCTACGCCGTTAAAGCTCGATGCAATCGCTTCCAATTTTTCAAGACGCTTGACGTAATTCGTACCCGTTTCCCTTCTTGCACCGGGGCGTGCGCCCGAAATAGCGTCGGCGGCTTGAATAAGCACGGCTTCGATCGTTTTAGGTTCTACGTCGCCGTGGTGCGCCATGATCGCGTTGACGATATTTGCGTTTTCCTTGTACTTTTTCGCAAGATCCGCACCGATTTGGATATGCGTGCCTTCCTGTTCTTGGTCAACCGCCTTACCGATATCGTGCAAAAGACCCGCGCGTTTTGCAAAGTTTACGTCCAAACCAAGCTCGGCTGCCATTTGACCTGCAAGCGTTGCCACTTCAATCGAATGTTTATACACGTTTTGACCGTAACTCGTTCTAAACTTCAAGCGACCGATAAGCTTGATAAGCTCGGGATGCAACCCGAAAATACCCGCTTCGAACACGGCGGCTTCCCCTGCCTCTTTGATTTGTTGATCCATTTCGCGGGTAACTTTTTCCACCGTTTCTTCGATTCTTGCGGGGTGGATTCTTCCGTCGTTGATGAGTCTTTCCAAAGACAAGCGTGCGATTTCACGGCGTACGGGGTCGAATCCCGACAAAATGACCACTTCGGGCGTATCGTCGATAATCAACTCGATACCCGTAGCGTTTTCGAGTGCGCGAATATTTCTACCCTCGCGCCCGATAATGCGGGCTTTCATGTCGTCGCTAGGCAAAGGAACGACGGAAACGGTGATTTCCGAAGCCTGATCCGCGGCGCATTTTTGAATGGCAAGCGCGATAATTTTCTTGGCGTTCATATCCGCCTCGTCTTTCGCCTGCTGTTCCATTGCGCGTACCTGCAAAGCAACGTCGTGGCGCGTGCTGTCGAGAATTTCTTCCGTAAGCAAACGCTTTGCCTCTTCGCGCGTAAGTTGCGCGACCTTTTCAAGCTCTTGAATCATGAGTTCGTGTTGCGAATTGAGTTTTTCTTGCAATACGCGAACCTCGTCTTCTTTCTTCAAGAGATTGTTCTTTTGCTGTTCGAGCGCTTCCGTCTTTTTATCGAGTGCGTCTTCCTTTTGCGTAAGGCGTTGTTCCATACGTTGCAATTCCGCTCTCTTTTCTTTCGTTTCACGCTCGAAGTCGTTTCTTAATTTTAACTCCTGTTCCTTAGCTTCCAAAAGTGCGTCTTTTAACGCTCTCTTGCTTTCTTCTTTACCTTGCGCCTTGATTCGTTCCGCTTCCGCGTTTGCGTTTTCGAGGATCTTGCGTTCTTGCTCTTTTGCCGAACCGATCTTTTTCTCCGTCGAGTTCTTATAAATAAGCAATGCTACGACCGCGCCGAGCACTAACGCCGCGACGGGAAGAACGATACCGAGCCACAATGGCATTGTGGGGGTGAGAAACAGGACGCTCAAATTAAAGTTGTGCATTTTTGTGCCTCCTGTATTAAAATTAGTATTGATAAAGCCGATTATTTCAACGGATTTTTAATCATCCGACTTATAATTTTTTCTATCATCTACTATTTTACAATATATTTTTGAAAAAGTCAATCGTTTGACGGAAAATACTTTCCGCAATTATAAAAATTTTTTCATAAAAAAATGCGAGAACGCGTACCTGCCCCTCGCATTTTTATATTTTTGACTATTTTTCGGCAAAAAATTATTCTTCTTCGCTTTCCTCTACCGTTTCCTCTACGACCCCTTTCGCCGCGTCGCGGATTTTTTGTTCGATTTCCGCGCGAACCTCGGGATTTTCCCTCAAGAAAATACGCGCCTTTTCTCTGCCTTGCGCAATCTTGTTGCCGTTATAGCTAAAAAACGCACCGCTCTTTCCAATGATACCGTACTGCACGCCCATATCGAGAATACAGCCTTCTTGTGAAATACCTTCGCCGAAGACGATATCAAATTCCGCTTGACGGAAGGGAGGCGCAAGCTTATTTTTCACTACTTTCGCTTTCGTTCTATTCCCCATTGCGCCGTCCGCGTCTTTAAGAACGTCCATTTTACGAATATCCAAACGCATACTTGCGTAGAACTTCAACGCCTTACCGCCGGGCGTAGTTTCGGGATTTCCAAACATAATCCCCACCTTTTCGCGAAGTTGGTTGATAAAGATAACGCAGGTTTTCGATTTATTGACGATTGCCGTCAATTTACGAAGCGCTTGGGACATAAGACGGGCTTGCAAGCCTACGTGCGTATCGCCCATATCCCCTTCGATTTCCGCTTTCGGCGTGAGCGCGGCAACCGAGTCGATTACGATAATATCTACGGCGGAGCTTCTCACGAGTGCGTCGGTGATATCCAACGCCTGTTCGCCCGTATCCGGCTGAGAAACGTACAAATCGTCAAGATTTACCCCCAACTTTTTCGCATAAACGGGATCGAGTGCGTGCTCCGCGTCGATAAACGCCGCGACACCGCCCATTTTTTGCGCCTCGGCGATTGCGTGCAACGCAACCGTCGTCTTACCCGAAGACTCGGGTCCGTAAATTTCGATAATTCTTCCGCGAGGGAAACCGCCGATACCGAGCGCGAGGTCGAGCGTCAAACAGCCCGAGGGAATTACTTCGATTTCCGTTTTCCCCGCTTCGTCGCCAAGACGCATAATCGAGCCTTTTCCGTACTGTTTCTCGATTTGCATTAAAACCGCGTCTAATGCTTTCATCTTTTCCGTGTTTTTGTTGTCTTTCATGTTATATCTCCTGTTACAATAATATTTGACCAGAAAAGTACTTCAAGCCAGAAATGCTTTTCTTGTTCACTTGCCTAAGCTATAATGGAAGTGTTAAAGGTCTGACGTAGTCCTCCTTGTACTTTTACGTACGTAAAACAGACTGTTA
>JAFQGG010000002.1 GCA_017415505.1 Clostridia bacterium | reverse complement strand
TCGCCTTGAATCCCCTGCTCGCCCTGTGGACCGGCAGGACCTTGTGGACCGACTTCGCCTTGAATCCCCTGCTCGCCCTGTGGACCGGCAGGACCTTGTGGACCGACTTCGCCTTGAATCCCCTGCTCGCCCTGTGGACCGACAGGACCTTGTGGACCGACCTCGCCTTGAATCCCTTGTTCGCCCTGTGGACCGACAGGACCTTGCGGACCGACCTCGCCTTGAATCCCTTGTTCGCCCTGTGGACCGACAGGACCTTGCGCGCCCGTTGCCCCCGGCTGTCCTTGTAAGCCTTGCGGTCCTTGCGGTCCGCGCGGACCCGTCAAGTAAACCACTCTGCCACAGCTCCCGTAGCCACAGCAACCGTTTCCGTAAAATTCATCGTAACACATAAAGTTTCCTCCAAAAGTAAAAGAAACAAACCCGACGCAAAAAAGCGCGCCGTTTATTCCTCGTACTATATACTATGTACGGCAACGGGAAAAGGGTGCAAGCAAAACGCCCCCGCCTTGGATAAGGCGGGGGCGCAACTTATAAAAAATTATTTTTCTACGACGGATTTATCCAACGCCTCGCACGGCGCGACCGCCGTGACTTTTTGCTCACTCCTTTCCTTCACCGCAACGAAATAGTAAGACAAACCGCAAATAAGCTGTAACACGGAACTATCTTTGCCAAACGAATTTGAAGATCGTCGAGGTCATGACCCTCAGCGGTTTCACGACGGAAAACCATTTCTTTGCGGTATTCAAAAAGCATTACGGCTTAACCCCGCGCGCCTACCGCGCCAAAATGACGGAAATTTGAACGAAAACTTCCTAAAATGATAAAACCCTATGATTTTTAGCGGAAATCATAGGGTTTTGTTTATTTTTTGCTTATTTTTCAATGTCGGTCAAAACCGGGTTTTAATAGACTATCTCGAACCTACGTCCTCAAAATCGAAACATTTAATACACCCAAGCGAAAAAATTACTCGCTTTTATCGTGTTCACGAAGAGCGTTTAACATTTGGCTTGCAACCGCTTTTATCACGGGAACAGCAACGGAATTACCACATTGTTTCTTTATTTTGCCATAAGGTAAAACAATTTTGAAAGAATCGGGGAAACCTTGTATTCTCAACATTTCTCTTTCCGTAGGACGGCGTTCGTCGTTTATCAAAATATAATTCGCGGAAGCCCCAGCCCTTAATGCCGAAGAATAAGGGTGTGGAGTTACTGAACCTGCCATATTTTCGTGAGAAATATAAGGTTTAGGATATTCCTTATCACGAAGTCGTTCCAATCTTGATTGTTTTATATTTTCTTTAACATAATAACGAGAGTCAACATTTTCTTCAAGAATATCCGCTAAACTTGTTCTTTCGCTTTCCATAATCGGTTCGGGAAATTCAAAAGGTATATCATTTAGAAATCCTACAATAATAATTCTCTCTCTTTTTTGTGGAACGCCGTAATCAAGTGCATTAAGGACTTTTGCGTGAACGTGATACCCTAATGCTTCCAAATGTTCACGAATAACCTTAAATGTATTTCCGTTATCGTGAGCCACCAAATTTCTTACATTTTCAAGCATAAAAGCAGGTGGACGTTTTTCTTTAAGAATACGCTCTATATCAAAAAATAAAGTCCCACACGTTTCATTTGCAAAGCCTTCCTTTTTACCAATAATAGAAAAGGATTGACAGGGAAATCCCCCTAATAATATATCAAAATCGGGAATATCTTTCGCTTCAATTTTTGTAATATCTCCCGATGGATGTTCTCCAAAGTTTGCCTGATAAGTTTTACAAGCGTCTTCGTCAAATTCAGAAGAAAAAACACACTTTCCACCTACACTTTCAAATCCAAGACGAATCCCGCCAATACCAGCAAATAAATCTATAAATCTAAATTCTTGCCACTTATTAGAACTTGCCGTTTCAATATTAGATTGAGCAATAGGCACAGTAAGATTTTCTATCGTTTTCGTTTCGTCTAATGCAAATAAATTTTCTACGGTTGTATTCAAAATAGTAGCAAGTTTTAATGCAATATCAACGGACGGAATTGCCGTTGATTTTTCTATTGACGAAAGTGCGCGCCGACTAATGCCCACACGAGTTGATAATTCCGTTTGCGTTAAACCTACTCTTTTTCTTTGTAATTCAACATTTGCTATCATATTTCATTTCCTTTTATCAACTATGAGAAGAAAACTTCACATTTAGTATAACTCAAACCAAAATAAATGTCAAGGAAAATTCAAATATAATTCAAAATTATTTTAGAACGCTATACTTTTTTTATTAAATATGTTATAATATTAAAAATAACGATTGGAGTGATTTTATGGCTGAACCTAAATTAAGAACGGTCAATAAGGCTGTACCACCTTATCCAATGAATAAATTTCCTTCCGCTTTTATTGAAAAATTTGCCGAAGAAATTGTTTATATGTTGGCAACAAAAGATACAATGTCTTTGGAAGGGAATGAGTGGGAGCAAATATTTGCAAATTGTATAGGGGCGGAATGGCGACCTTCTAATGTAGGATTGGACGACGTAATATTAGATAATTGCTGTTGGAGTGCAAAAACCGTTAAAGCAAGTAGCAATATCGCTACTCAAAAAACTGTACGTTTAATTAGCGGTAGAAATTCCCCTACATATAGTTTTGGCGTTGATAGAATAACCGAAGCCAAACCTAATTCTATTGGAAAAATGGTTTTGGATATTTGGAATGAACGAGTTTCAGGAATACGACAATATTTCAAATTTGCACGAACTGTTGTTTTGGTTAAAGGTTTAGATTATAGCGAATATTTGATTTTTGAAATAGAAACCGTTCGTTATGATGCCGACCAATATACTTTTGAGTGGAATAATCGCGGTAATTTAGAAGGATATACAAAAGATAAACATATCCATAAATTTACTTGGCAACCACACGGAAGCCAATTCACAATTATAGAAGAAATCCCCGACGAGAGATACCACTTAAAAATAAGAGTTCCTAAAAAATTAGACAAAGCGAGTATTTTAGAAGCATTAAAATTTGATAAAACTTGGGTTACAAGATTAGACTAATATTGACGGCGTGATAGCAAAACTACCACGCCGTTATCTTTTTATCGAAAAACGCCGTAAAAACACAAACGCACGTCACCCAAATCGAACTCTTTTCTCGCGCAAAGTGCGGTTTGCTTTGCGCTCGGTCACCGTTCGCGCGTTGCATATGCGCTCTCTCATCTCGCCCCTAAAAAGCATTATTAATGCTTTTCTTAACGGGCAGCTCGTCCTTCCGTTCCGTATGACGTCAACCTCGTTACATAGGAGTTCGAAGCTCTTGCACGCAGGAAAACACCCCCGCGACCAACGTCGCAGGGGTGTTTCCTGGTGCACCGTAAGAGGTTCGAACTCCTAGCCTTTGGTTCCGTAGACCAACGCTCTATCCAGTTGAGCTAACAGTGCAAATATTTAATTTATTTGATAGCCTTCGGTTCCGTAGACCTTCTCACGCAACGCGCGGTTTTCGTTGCGTTCGGTCAACGCTCGCGCCCGCTTATGCGCTCGCTCATCTCGCCCCTACAAAGCATTATCAATGCTTTGCTTTACGGGTAGCTCGTCGCTCTATCCTGTTGCGCTAACAGTGCTTGCTATCTTCTTTCAAAATGCTTATATAGTATAAGCCTTTTTTTTACTTTTGTCAACTGTTTTTGCCTATTTTTTTCGATTTCTTCAAAAAAACTCGAAAATTATAAATCAAACGCGATTGCCGTGATATCGTCCGAGAATTTTCCACCGCTGAAAACGCCGAGTGCCGTCTTCAACTTCCCGATAAAGTCCTCCGCGCTATGCGACTGCATAAGCACGCTTTCCGTGCGTTCGATCCCAAAAAGCTCCCCTTTGGCGTTCATACATTCCGTCACGCCGTCGGTGACGAGCGCGAGCAAATCGCCCTGCGTATAAGGCAATTCGTTCTCGCGGTAGCTAAATTCCGGTATCCAATTGGATATCGGTGGCGCGGGCGTTTCGATCTCGTTAATCCCAAGCGAATTTTTAAGCAATATCGGCGCGTTATGCCCCGCGAGCGCGTAGCGGAGCTTTTGTTCCTTTTTATCGATTCGCACCGCCGCGACGGTGATATACGAGCGTTCGTCCTGTCCAAGCTCGTTGAACTTTACCGCGAGCGTGGAAAGCGCCTTACCCAAATCGGGCTGTTTTCTATCAAATCCCGCTTTCACGAACGCGGACAGCATACCCGCGGAAACGCCTTTTCCCGAAACGTCGGCGAGCACGCCGTAGGTTTGTCCGTTCAACTCGTACACGTCGGGCAAATCCCCGCCCACGCCAAGACACGGAATATACATAAACGAATACGGTACTCCGCCCATACTTTTACCCGCGGGCAACAATCTTTGTTGCACGCGTTGCGCGGAGAGCAAATCCCGTTCCATTTCCGACTGATAGCTCCCTGCGGTCAAGCCCAAAAACAGCTTACCTTTTTCGTCTACGGGAAACACGCGAATCCGCACGGACGCCTTATCCGTGCGACCTTGGCTCTTCACTTCCTTTTCCACCGTTTCCGTCTTTTCCGTCTTATCGCGCACGGCTTCGCGCATAATTTTAAGAAGCGTACAGCCGTGGCATTGTTTTCCGTCCTCGCACTTTACGCCTTTCCCGCAACCGAGCACTTCGGAAAGTTTGCCCTTTGCTTTCGTACCCTCGCCAAAGGAACGCCGAAACGCCGCGTTGGCAAACCGCACGCGGAATTTATCGTCGAACACGAACACCCCTTCGGGGAATCGGTCGAATATTTTTTTATACGTTCCCGTAGTCATAAAACCCTCTTCGTCTAATACCTGCTACCTACTTATCGGTAGAAATGCAATCCGCTTCCAAGCTTCACCGTAAAATCCAAGTCCTTATACAATTCCCCGTCGAGCTGTACCGAGCAAGGCGAAAGGCACTTAAATTTCACGCTATCGCAAAGATAGTGCAACGCTTCGGGAAGCTCTAACACCTTCCCTTTCATTAATTGCAAAAACGCCTTAATGATTTTTAACTTTCCGCCGATACAGTCCACGGCTACCACGTCGAGTTTCTTATCCGTGGAATCGGCGACGGGGCAAATGCGAATCCCGCCACCGAATTGCGAACCGTTACAAACGGACGCGAGCAAGACGTTGCGTTTTTCTTCCACGCCCTCGCTTTCAATCTCCACCTCGTAGCCCTTAAACGCGAACAAACTTTGCACGAGGCTCAATAAATATTTAAGCTTGCCTTTTAATTTTCCTTTTTTGCAACGCTCCAAAACGTCCACGTCCATACCGATCCCCGCCACGTTCATACAGCGCACGCCACCGACCTCGATAAAGTCCGTTTCCTTCGGCTCGCCCCTTAAAATAAGCTCCGCCGCCTTATCCGCCTCCATGGGAATCCCCGCGTGCTCGGCAAAATCGTTGCCCGTACCCGACGGGATCAAACCGAGGTTACACTTCGAGGGGTCGGAAAGTCCGTTGAGTACCTCGTGAAGCGTGCCGTCGCCACCGAGGGCGATAATTTCCGTTTCGCCCGCTTCGGTCAGCGCGCGCGCGATACTCGTTGCGTCCTTTTCGCCTTTCGAGATATGCGTGCTGAACTTCACCTTCGCCGTTTCAAAAACCCGACGAACCGCTTCCAACGCTTTCAACCCTTTATTTTTCCCCGCGACGGGATTCGTGATAATGTGGTAGGTTTTCATATTCTTTTCCTTCGTTTGAAAAAAATTCAACGTTTTTTATATTTCTATTATACAACACTTTTCAAAGAATTGCAATTTATTTTTGATTTTGATATACTTTTAATGTGAAAGAAATTAAAAATTTTTGTAAAAAGTAGGTTTTTTATGCAAAAAATACTCCCACCCTCCCTTTTGCGCTTGGCAAACGCCTGTAACGCGCCCCTATATATCGTAGGCGGAAGCGTCCGCGACCACCTCGCGGGGCTTACGGCAAGCACGCCCCGCGATTGGGATATTTGTTCCCCCACCCTCGCCGAACGGTTCGTGGAAATCGCGCGCGGGGCGGGGTTTACCGTCCAAGCCGTCTATAAAAACACGGGCACGGTCAAACTTTCCGACGGGGAAAACAACGATTTCGAGTACAGCTGTTTCCGCTCGGATAAATATATCCGCGGTTTGCATACGCCCGTGGAAATCACCTTTACGACGGATATCACGCTCGACGCGCGCCGTCGCGATTTCACCGTCAACGCGATTTATTACGATATCGCCAAAGGCGCATACGCCGACCCCTTGGGCGGGATCGCCGACTTACGCGAAAAACGCCTTTCCACCGTCGCACCCGCCGAAAAGGTATTCGGCGAGGACGGACTGCGCCTTATGCGCCTTGCCCGCTTTTCCGCACAGCTCGGCTTTCGCCCCGACGCAGACTGTTTACAAGGCGCAACCGCCAACGCCAACCTTCTTCGCGACGTTTCCCCCGAACGGATCTTCGCCGAGCTTACCGCAATCCTTTGCGCCGACGGGCGTTACGGCGTACCTAACGGGCATTATATCGGCTTGAAAGTACTCGACGAAACGCGGGTACTCGACGAAATTTTCCCCGCGCTTACGCGCGGAAGGGGCATGCAACAGCGCGCCGATTACCATAAATACGACGTCCTTGAACACAGCTTGCGCGCCGCGTCGTACGCGCCTCGAAACCTACGGCTTATCGCCCTCTTGCACGATTTGGGCAAACCCTTTTGCAAGGAGCGGGACGGCAATTCCTACGCGCACCCCGAAGAGGGCGCGCGCCTCGCGGTAGAAGCCCTCTCTTTGCTCAAAGCCCCCAAACGCCTGCTCGTACAAGCGGAAACGCTTATCCGTCTGCATATGTACGATTTCGATTGCCAAACGGGCGAGAACAAGCTCCGCCGTTTCTTTGCGACCCACGGCGAAATTTTAGACGACCTGCTCGCGCTCAAACAGGCGGATTATTCCGCCTGTACGGACGTTCTTTCCCCCGCGCCCACCGTTGAAAAGTGGAAACGAATCCTCCAAAAAATGCAAGCCGAGGGCGCGCCCCTTACCTTAAAACAACTTGCCGTGACGGGCAAGGAACTGCTTGCTATCGGGATTCCCGCGCCGGAGATTTCCAAAACGCTCACGAAGCTTCTCACGCATACTGCCGTCAATCCCAAGGACAATCAAACGAGCCGTTTGCTCTTTCTCGCGAGAAAACTATAAGTAGCTACGAAAACCCCGCCCCGATTGCGTTTGCAATCGGGGCGGGGCTTTCTTCCGTCCGTTACGGTTCTTCCCAACCGCGCGCGCGTTCCACCGCCTTGCGCCACTTGCGAAGCTTTTCCTTTCGCGCATCTTCCGACATATTCGGCGCATACCGCCGTTCAATCGGCTGGCGCGAACGCACCTCGTTTTCGTCCTTCCAAACGCCCACGGTAAGCCCCGCCAAATACGCCGCGCCGAGCGCGGTCGTTTCGTGCGACGCGGGCTTGACGACTTCCGCGTTCAAAATATCCGCTTGGAACTGCATTAAAAACGCGTCGCGCGACGCGCCCCCGTCCACGCGCAAGGAACGGAGTTTTTCTCCCGCGTCCCGCTCCATGGCTTCTACGAGCTCCGCCGATTGATAGGCAATCGATTCCTACGCCGCCCGAACGATATGCTCCCGTTTCGTACCCCGCGTAATCCCGAAAATGCTCCCGCGTGCGTACGCGTCCCAATAGGGCGCGCCCAAACCCGTAAACGCGGGCACGATATACACCCCGCCCGTATCGGGTACTTTTTGCGCGTAATATTCCGCGTCGCGACTGTCGCTCAAAAAGCGCATTTCGTCGCGAAGCCATTGAATCACCGCCCCGCCGATAAACACGCTCCCTTCGAGCGCGTATTGCGGTTTTTGCCCCGCGCGGGTCGCCGCCACCGTCGTGAGCAATCCGTTTTCGCTTTTGAAACATTCCTCGCCCGTGTTCATGAGCAAGAAACAACCCGTGCCGTAGGTGTTTTTCGCTTCGCCCTTTTCAAAACAGCCCTGCCCGAACAGCGCGGATTGCTGGTCGCCCGCCACGCCCGCAATAGGCACGCGCTCCCCGCCGATATTCGTATACCCGAAAATCTCGCCCGAGGTGCGCACCGTCGGCAACATACTTTTCGGTACGGAAAAGAGCCGTAACAGCTCGTCGTCCCAATCCATTTTACGGATATTGAACAGCATGGTGCGCGACGCGTTCGTCGCGTCGGTGGCGTGCACTTTTCCGCCCGTGAGTTTCCATATAAGCCAAGAATCCACCGTACCGAACAACAGCTCGCCCCGCTCCGCCTTTTCGCGCGCGCCCGCTACGTTGTTGAGTATCCACTCGATTTTGCTCGCGGAAAAATACGCGTCGGGGATCAACCCCGTCTTCTCGCGGACGGTTTCCGCCAAGCCGAGGTTTTTGATCTCCTCAATGCGCGACGCGCTCCGACGGCATTGCCACACGATCGCGTTGTACACGGGCTTGCCCGTGTTTTTATCCCAAACGACCGTCGTTTCCCGTTGGTTGGTAATGCCGATCCCTACGATATCTTTTGGAGAAACACCGCTTTTTGCGACAAGCTCCATCATCACGCCGTATTGACTCGACCAAATCTCCATAGGGTCGTGTTCCACCCAACCCTCGCGGGGATAAATTTGCGTAAACTCCCGTCCGAGCTGGGCAACGATCTCGCCCCGTTCGTCCACGAGCACCACGCGCGAGGAAGTCGTTCCTTGATCTAACGCAAGCAAGTATCTCATCTCAACCCTGCCCCCTTGCTTTTACAATTTTTCCACCGTGATTCCGTCCTCGATCGAGGTTTCGTAAAAGCTCGCCTTGTACCCGATCGCATCCGCGTACGCCGTGCCTACGCGACGGATAAAGCCGGCCACCGCCGTCTTTTTGACGATAGAAATGGTGCAACCGCCGAACCCCGCGCCGATCATGCGCGAACCAAGGCACTCCGCTTCCTTTCTCGCGAGCGCGGAAAGGGTATCGAGTTCTTTGCCCGTCACCTCGTAAAGGTCGCGAAGGCTGTAATGGCTTTCGTTAAGAAGTCTACCAAGCTCGTGCAAGTCGCCCGCCTTCAACGCGATAACGGCGCGACGCACTCTGTCGCATTCGCTAACCACGTGCTCCGCGCGCTTTGCCACCACGCCCGAAAGCAAATATTTCACTTCCGCAAAATCCGCAGGCGAAAGCTCGGCAAGATTTTTCACGGGCTTCACCGTTTGCACGGTTTTGAGCGCAACTTCCACCTCTTGACGGCGCACGTTGTATTTGCTTTCCACGAGGTTGTGCGGTTTGTTGCAATTCGCCACGACGAGGCAGTACTCGCCAAGCTCCAAGGGCACGTACTCGTATTCAAGCGTGGAACAGTCGAGCAAAACGGCGTGATTCTTTTTCCCCATCGCGGAAGCGAATTGGTCCATAATCCCGCAGTTTACGCCCGCGTATTTATTCTCCGCCTTTTGCGAAAGCAACGCAAGTTCCACTTTATCGTACGCAACGCCCGCGTATTCGCAAAGCGTGACCGCCGTCGCCACTTCGATCGCCGCGGAAGACGAAAGCCCGCTACCAAACGGTACGGTGCAGTCGTAATACAAATCGCAACCTACGATTTCCACGCCCTTTTCTTGCAGGAAGTAAGCAACGCCCGCTTGATAGTTCCCGATTTTCAAATCGCGGTAGGAATCGAGTTTGTCCGTTTCCACCTCCACGATCCCCTCGATCCCGCGAAACGCCATACGGATCTTATTTCCGCCCACTTTGCGACCGTAAACGTTACAGCGCAAATTGAGCGCGGCGGGGAACACTTTGCCCCCGCAATAATCGACGTGCTCGCCAATGACGTTAATTCTGCCCGCCGCCGTGAACAAGTCTTCCGCGTCCGCGCCGAATATCTCTTTGAATGCTTGCATCGCTTCGTTTCTTTCCATATTTACACCTCGTAAAATAGTATAGTATAAGTATACGACAAACGGATAAATTTGTCAATTCTTCCAACGCGCTTTCCACGTTTTTTCTTTTCGCTCGGCAAAAAAAGAAAATTCCCCGCCGAGATTTACGCACAGGGAATTTGCTTTTCTTTTCGGATTACAGCGCAACCACGTTTATCGCGCGAAGCTTTGCGGGATTTTTCGGATCGCTCTCAATTTCGAACGAAACCTTTTGCCCTTCCTTCAACCGACGATACCCTTCCGCTTGAATCGCAGAAAAATGTACGAACACGTCGTCGCCACCCTCATCATTGGCGATAAATCCATAGCCCTTTTCCGCGCTGAACCACTTCACAGTACCTTGACTCATCCTTAGGTCCTCCTTACTTATTCTACCCTCACCGTTCCGTTCGTACTATTCAAACTACCCAACCGTAGTCCCTTCCCCGTGCTTGCTTCTCTATTATAACATATTTTTTTCATAATTGCAATAGCTTTCTCGAAAATTTTTTTCATTTTTTGGGATTTTTTTATATTTTTACGCGATTTAGTAGACTTTCCGCCTTTTTTGTGTTATACTAAAACGGTGACGCGTATAATGATATGAACGGTGGAGCGAACGACTATGGAATTTTTGGATATATTAAAAATCGTTTTATACGGAATCGTAGAGGGAATTACGGAATGGTTGCCCGTATCGAGTACGGGGCACTTGATTCTCTTCGATAAATTCCTGCCCCTTCGATTCTCTCCCGCGTTTCAAGATATGTTCGAGTACGTGATACAGCTCGCCGCCATTCTCGCGGTAGTAATCCTCTTTTGGAAAAAGATTTTTCCGATCGAGAAAAAGGAAGAAGGCGGACTTCGCTGGAAGAAAGATTCGCTTTCTCTTTGGGGAAAAGTGCTCGTTGCCTGCATACCTGCCCTACTCGCTTTCGTGATCGATAAACTTTTTTTGAGCAATCTCGATTCGGTTACGGAAGCGTTGACGATCGCCTGCGCGCTCGTCGTTTACGGTGCGGTTTTCCTGATCGTAGAAACGCGGAACGCGGGCAAACAGCCCCAAGTTTCGAGCGTAAACGAGCTTTCGTATAAAACGGCGTTTTTTATCGGCTGTTTTCAGCTCCTTGCCGTAATCCCCGGCACTTCCCGCTCGGGCATTACCATTATCGGCGCGCTCCTGCTTTTGGTGTCCCGCCCGACCGCCTCGGAGTTCACTTTTTTACTCGCGATCCCTACCATGGTCGGCGCGAGCGGGTATAAAATCCTTGATTTTATCCTGGAAGGAAACACGCTCGTTTCCGCGGAAATTATCGCGCTTGCCGTCGGTTGCGCGGTCGCGTTCGCCGTTTCCATGCTCGTGATTAAATTTTTAATGAACTTCGTGAAAAAACACGATTTCAAAATATTCGGGTGGTACAGAATCGCGCTCGGCGTGCTCGTGCTCGCCACACTCGTATTGCCCGCACTTTTATAAAAACAAAAGAGGTGAATTATGAAATTAGAGGATATCGACAAGAATTTTAAGCTCGATACGGTCAAAGAAGAGGATATCGTTTGGTATGATATCGACGACGCGCCCTTTTCTATTCACGGCGTATTTTACGACGAAAAGGAAGAGCAGTATTTGCGGTTACCCCGCGCCGTAGCCGATTCTATCAACGACGGCGTACGCGTGCTCAACCACAACACGGCGGGCGGAAGAGTCCGCTTTATCACCGACTCCCCCTATATCGCCCTGCGCGCCGTCGTACAAAAGGGTTGGGCTATGCCACATATGCCCGCTTCGGGTTCGCACGGCTTTACGCTATATGTAGACGGCAAATTCCAAAAGGCGTATTTCCCCCCTATCGAACAAAACGAGGGCGAAGATATTGCCTTTGAGGGGATTGCTTATTTGCACTCCTACGCCCTTTGCAACGCGGATATTTATTTCCCGCTGTATAACGGCGCGAGAAAGGTGTTTATCGGTTTGAAAAAGGGCTGTTCGTTGCAACCGCCCAAAGCGTACCGCTACGCCAAGCCCGTACTATTCTACGGCAGTTCGATCACGCAAGGCGGTTGCGCCTCCCGCCCCGGGAACGATTATATTTCCCTGCTTTCAAGAAAGTTTGATTTCGATTATATCAACCTCGGTTTTTCGGGTAGCGCGCGCGCCGAAAAGGAAATGGTCGAGTATATCGCAAGCCAAGAGGCGAGCGTATTCGTGCTCGATTACGACCACAACGCGCCCAACCCCGAGCACCTGCGCAACACGCACCTGCCCCTCTACGAGGCAATCCGCGCCAAGCATAAGGACGCGCCCATCTTGATGATTTCCCACCCCGACAGCGACTTTTTCGCAAACAGCGACGAGCGTCGCGATATCGTGAAAAACACCTATTTAACGGCAAAGAAGCGCGGGGATAAAAAGGTGGCGTTCGTGGACGGGCACATGCTCTTCCAAAAGGAAGGTCGGGACGGTTGCACGGTGGACGGCGCGCACCCCAACGATCTCGGGTTCTACCGCATGGCGGAAACGATTGCGCCCGTCTTAAAAAAATTACTGAAAAAATGCAAATAACGAAGTACGCCGCGCGGGAGATTCCCGCGCGGCGTGTTCATAAAGTATTATAATGACGACGAGCCGAAAAGCCAAAAGGACGGCTTTGGGGCTGGTTTGGATTGCGTTAAAGAACCGCTATCACTTCCACTTCCACTTTCACGCCCTTGGGCAGGTCTTTCACCGCCACGCAACTACGCGCGGGCTTGGTCGTGAAATACTTCGCGTACACGGCGTTAAACGCCGAAAAGTCGTTGATATCCGCCAAGAAACAGGTGGTTTTGACCGCTTTTTCAAAGCAAGTTCCCGCCGCCTGCAATACCGCGCCGAGGTTTTTCATAACTTGCTCCGTTTGCCCCTCGATCGTCACCGCTTCCACCGCGCCCGTCGCGGGATTAATGGGGATTTGCCCCGAAGTGAACACCGTTTCCCCGCAAATCACCGCTTGCGAATACGGTCCGATCGCCGCGGGCGCGTTTTCCGTCGATACTTTTTTCAGTTCCATAATTCTATCCTCCTAATTTTTAGAGTAGCTTGAAGCCTGCGTCCTTCAAGCCGTTTTTAATATCTTCGATATGTTGGAAATTTCTCGTTTCCAAAATAATCCGCAAATAACAGCCGTTTACGTCCGAGCCCTCGTTCGAGCGTTCGTGGCGCACGGAAGTCACGTTTCCGCCCAAGCTCGCGATCGTGCTCGCCACGCGCATGAGTTGCCCGGGCTTATCCACCAGCTCAATCATGAGTTGACAGCTCCTACCCGACATCAAAAGCCCTCGGCTAATCACGCGGGAGAGAATGGTCACGTCGATATTCCCGCCCGAAAGCACGCACACCGCCTTTTTGCCTTTCAAATCCACTTTGTTGAACATTGCCGCCGCGACGGGTACTGCGCCCGCGCCCTCGGTCACGAGTTTATGCCGTTCCATGAGCGCGAGAATCGCCGCGGAAATCTCGTCGTCCGTCACCGTCACGATCTCGTCCACGTATTTTTTGCAAAGCTCGTAGGTAAGTTCGCCCGGCGTTTTCACGGCGATCCCGTCCGCGATCGTGGATACCTCCAAAAGCGATTCCACCTGCCCTTTGCCCAACGCATTTTTCATGGACGGCGCACCCGCCGCCTCCACGCCGTATACCTTTACTTTGGGGTTGAGCGTTTTGAGCGTGTACGCGATTCCCGAAATCAAACCGCCTCCGCCCACGGGTACGAGCACCGCGTCCAGCTCGGGTATCTGTTCCATAAGTTCAAGCCCGATCGTGCCTTGTCCCGCAATCACGTCCTCGTCGTTAAAGGGGTGGATAAAGGTATACCCCATTTCGTCGCGAAGCTGTAACGCCTTTTGGTACGCGTCGTCGTATACGCCCTCGACGAGGCACACTTCCGCGCCGTAGCTCTTCGTCGCCTCCACCTTAGAAATAGGCGCGCCGTCGGGCAAACAAATCACCGATTTAATACCGTTCTTTTGCGCCGCAAGCGCAACGCCCTGCGCGTGGTTGCCCGCCGAACAGGCGATTACCCCGCGCCGTTTTTCCTCTTTGGAAAGCTTGGTCATTTTATAATACGCACCGCGCACCTTGAACGAACCCGTGACTTGCAAATTCTCCGTTTTCAAATACAAATCCAAACCCTCGCAAAGCTTGGGCGCGTGGATAACGTCCGTCTTTCTAATTACGCTTTTGAGCACCTTACTCGCCGCGTATACGTTGTCAATGGTAAGCATAATTTCACCTCTATAATTTTTATAAGGTTACGCCACGGAAAACGGTTGATTTACGCAAAATATTTTTTTGCGAAACACGAAGTATTTCACAGGATTTTCCCGTCAAAAATCAACCGAGCGTCGTGACAAAGCCTTTTATAATAAACTATCTATAAACTGTTTGGCGCAACGGGCGGAACGACTGCCTTTTCGAAGGGCAAATTCCTCGGCTCGCCTGTAAAGCTCCTCTTCTTCCATTTGCACGCCCCGCTTTTGCGCCAATTTTTGAACGATCTCCAAATACAGCGCCTTGCTCGGTTTAGAGAAATGCACCACGAGCCCGAACCGCTCGGACAGGGAAAGCGTTTCTTGCAGGGTGTCGTTGATATGCACGTCGTCGCCGTCGCGGTCGGAAAAACTTTCCTTGACGATATGCCGACGGTTGCTCGTCGCGTAAATAACGGCGTTTTTCGCCGTCACGCTCGCCGAGCCTTCCAACACCGCTTTGAGCATACTGAAACTGTCGTCGTTTTTACCAAAAGAAAGGTCGTCGATAAACAGGATAAATTTAAGCGGATTCCCGCTGATTTTCGCCATAACGAGGGGCAGGTGCGAAAGTTGATCCTTGCGGATCTCGATAAGCCGTACGCCCTCGGAGAAAAACGCGTTCGCCGCCGCTTTCACCGTGGACGATTTTCCCGTGCCCGCGTCCCCGCACAAGAGCGCGTTTGCCGCGGGCTTGCCCGCCACGAACGCGCGGGTGTTGGCAAACACCTTTTCCCGTTCCTCTTCGTACCCCACGAAATCGTCCGTTTGCGTTTCGTCCGCGCTCACGATCGGGCAAATCTCTTTCTCGTCGGAAAGGCGGAACATACCGCTTGCGGAAAAAATCCCGTAGCCGTATTTGCCGACGTTTTTCAATCTTTCTTCGTAGGTGGGGTACAGGTATGCGTTCACCGACCGAAAATCGGAAAGTTCCATTGCTTCTAAGCCCATATCCAAGGCGAAGTCCGCGCGCGTCAAGGACGCGAACGCGGAGAAAATCGCAAGCTCGCGCTTTGCCGAATCGCGCACTTTTACGTCCGCTTCTCGTCCTTTCGCCACCGCTTTTATATAAGCGTTTTCGTCCTCGAATACGAGCCGAGATACAAGCTCGGTAAGCGAACCGCCGTTTTCGTAAATCTCGCGGACGAACGCGGAATACGCCTTACGCTTTTCCGCGCTGTTTTCCGCGTGGCAATACCGTTCAAACGCGCGAAAGAGCGGTTGCTCCGTCACCCTATAAAACACGGCGCAGGTACAAATTTTTTCATACAGCGTTTGCAATTTACTTTCCATAATCAAAGCATTTTTATAATCATATCCGTCATTTCCGTCGTGGAAAGGGCGGGTGCGCCGTGCGCAAGGTCCGCCGTGCGGTAACCCGCTTCCAAAACCTTATCCACGGCGGAAACGATCGCCTCGCTCGCCTCCGTTTCACCGAACGCGTACAAGAGCATCATACCAGCCGAAAGTACGGTTGCAATCGGGTTGGCTTTGCCCTGCCCTGCGATATCGGGCGCGCTACCGTGGATCGGCTCGTACAGCCCCCGTTTCCCCTCGTTGAGCGACGCCGAAGGCAACATACCGATAGAACCCGTGATTTGCGAAGCCTCGTCCGAAAGGATATCCCCGAACATATTGCTCGTCACGATTACGTCGAATTGCGACGGGTTACGCACGAGTTGCATCGCCGCGTTATCCACGAGCATATCGCACACCTCGATATCGGGATATTCTTGCGCAATTTCGTGCACGACCTTTCGCCAAAGGCGCGAAGTTTCCAACACGTTCGCCTTATCGATACTCGTCAAACGCTTAGAGCGTTTTCTCGCCGTTTCAAACGCTACGCGCGCGATCCGTTCGATCTCGAAACGGCTGTACGCTTCCGTGTCGTACGCTTCTTCGCCGTACTTGCCCTCGCGATATCCTCTTTCCCCGAAATAGATACCGCCCGTAAGCTCGCGCACGATCATGATATCGAACCCGTTCTCCACGATATCCGCGCGAAGCGGACATTCCCCTTTCAACGCGGGATACAGTTTGGCGGGGCGCAAATTCGTGAACAAGCCCATTGCCGAGCGAATCCCAAGTAGCGCCTTTTCGGGGCGCAAATGCCCGGGCAGATTGTCCCATTTCGGACCGCCCACCGCACCGAGCAATACGGAATCGGCGGCAAGACACCCTTCCACCGTCGCTTTGGGCAACGGCTCTCCGCAAGCGTCTATCGCCGCCCCGCCGATCAAATAGGGTTTGAAGGAAAATTGAATGGCAAACTTTTCGCCCACCGCTTCCAACACGCGCACCGCGCTGTCTACGATTTCCGGACCGATACCGTCCCCGCGAAGCAATGCAATAGTATACGATTTCATTAGACGATCTCCCCGTTTTTAATACTTTCTACCAACCCGCCGTTGGCGATAATTTTTTGGATAAAAGGCGGGAAGGGTTGCGTTTGAAAACGCTTGCCCGTCGTACGGTTGTAAATCACGCCGTTGTCCAAATCCGCCTCTACCTTATCCCCTTCCGAAATGCCGTCCACCGCTTCGTCGCACTCGACGATCGCAAGCCCGATATTGATGGCGTTGCGGTAAAAAATGCGCGCGAAATTTCTCGCGATCACGAGCGATATACCGCTCTCTTTGATCGCGATGGGCGCGTGCTCGCGCGAAGAACCGCAACCGAAGTTGTTCCCCGCGACCATGATATCCCCCGCTTCCACTTTGTCTTTGAAAGTCTTGTCGATATCTTCCATACAATGAGAAGCAAGTTCCTTTTTATCAATCGTATTCAAATACCGCGCGGGAATGATAACGTCCGTATCCACGTTATCGCCGTATTTAATTGCTTTTCCCGTAAATTTCATTTCACTACCTCCCAAGGGCTTGCGATTTTCCCTGCAATCGCGCTCGCCGCCGCCACCGCGGGGCTTGCCAAATACACTTCGCTCTCCACGTGCCCCATGCGCCCGACGAAGTTTCTATTCGTCGTCGCTACCGCTCTCTCGCCCTTGGCGAGGATACCCATGTATCCGCCGAGGCACGGTCCGCAGGTGGGCGTAGACACCACGCAACCCGCTTCGATAAATATTTTCACAAGCCCGTTCTCCACCGCTTGCAAATAGATATCCTGCGTAGCGGGAATGACGATTGCGCGCACACGCTTGGCAATCTTTCTGCCCTTGAAAATCTCCGCCGCTTCCGCGAGGTCTTTATAATGCCCGTTCGTGCAAGAGCCAATTACAACTTGGTCGATAGGCACTTCCCCGATCTCGTCGAAGGTGCGGGTATTCTCAGGCAAATGCGGGAACGCTACGGTGGGCGTAATCGCGGAAAGATCGATCTCGTAAGTTTCGTCGTACACGGCGTCCTCGTCCGCCTTGTACGAAACGAACGGTCTGTCCGTACGCGCTTTTATATACGCTTCCGTTTGCTCGTCCACCTCGAAAATACCGTTCTTCGCGCCCGCCTCAATCGCCATATTCGCCACGGTGAGTCTATCGTATACGGTGAGCGAGGCAACGCCTTCGCCCACGAATTCCATGGATTTGTACAGCGCGCCGTCCACGCCGATTTTGCCAATGATATGCAAAATCAAATCCTTGCCCGACACGAACTTCGAAAGTTTGCCTTTGAGCACGAACTTGATTGCGGAAGGCACTTTGAACCAAGCTTTGCCCGTCGCCATACCGCACGCCATATCCGTCGAGCCTACGCCCGTGGAAAACGCGCCGAGCGCGCCGTAGGTGCAGGTGTGCGAGTCCGCGCCGATTACCACGTCGCCCGCCACGACCAGCCCCTTTTCGGGCAAAAGCGCGTGCTCGATCCCCATGCGACCCACGTCGAAGAAATTCGTTACCTCGTGTTTTTCGCAAAAGTCACGGCACATTTTGCATTGCGTCGCCGCCTTGATATCCTTGTTGGGCGCGAAGTGGTCCATGACCATCGTCACCTTTTCCTTATCGTAGACTTCCTTTGCCCCGATTCGCTCAAACTCGCGAATCGCAACGGGGGAAGTGATATCGTTTCCCAGCACGCGGTCCACGCTCACCAAAATGAGCTGACCCGCCTCCACTTTATCCAATCCCGCGTGCGCCGCGAGAATTTTTTGCGTCATCGTCATTGACATAGTTTTCTCCTTCTAATAAAGCACTTATCGTTTATCGCCAACCGCTTTGGCGATAGATTCCTGTTCCTTCGGCGTAGCCGAATTTCATTATCTTATCGTCGTCCTCTGACGAGGATAACGCTCCGCGTAAGGCGCAACCTACGGTTGCTTAACTTGGGCATACTTCGCCTTACGGCGCGCTTGACAGCAGGTCTTGGGCTTCGCGCCCAAACCGCGCAAGGAACTTCGTCCCTTGACCCATATTACTAAAAACTTAACCATGGTTAAGTTTTTATGTTGCCTTAAAATGCCGACTCTACTCACAGTAGAGTTGCCTTTTGGAGTCATGCCACCATTTTGCAAAGCAAAATTTCATTGCGTAGCAATTTCACCCGCGTTAAGCGAATTTCATTCGGCGTAGCCGAATTTCATTATCTTATCGTCGTCCTCTGACGAGGATAACGCTTCGCGTAGGGCGCAACCTACGGTTGCTTGACTTGGGCTTGTTACGCCTATCGGCGCGCTTGACAGCGGGTCTTGGGCTTCGCGCCCAAACCGCGCAAGGAACTTCGTCCCTTGACCCATATTACTAAAAACTTAACCATGGTTAAGTTTTTAGAAATTAGGTTAGTGAGAGCAAAAAAGCTGTCGAAACGGCGGTAATTTACACCGAAAAAGAACGATAGATAAAATTAGGTGCAGGCTTAGCTTGCCATTTTGCGGAGCAAAATTCCCTTGCCCCGTATTCACTTCGTTACTTATTGATAATCGCGCCCTTGTCCGCCGAGCTTACCTGCGCCGCGTAACGCTTCAAATACCCCGTAACCTCTTTCTTTTTAAGCTTCGTTTCCGCTTTGCGCTTTGCAAGCTCCTCGTCCGAAACTTTAAGTTCTATCTTATAGCCAGGGATATCGATTGCAATTATATCCCCGTTCTGCACGTACGCAATCGGACCGCCCGACACCGCCTCGGGGGAAACGTGCCCGATCGACGCACCGCGCGTTGCGCCCGAGAATCTACCGTCGGTGATAAGCGCGACGTCCTTGTCCAAGCCCATACCCGCGATTGCGGAAGTAGGCGAAAGCATTTCGCGCATACCCGGTCCGCCCGCAGGGCCTTCGTAGCGAATCACCACCACGTCGCCCTTGACGATTTTCCCGCCGTAGATCGCCGAAATACATTCCTCTTCGCTTTCAAACACCTTGGCAGGTCCTTCGTGCACGAGCATTTCCTCCGCCACCGCCGCGCGCTTCACCACGCAACCGTCGGGCGCAAGATTCCCTTTCAACACCGCGATACCGCCCGTTTTCCCGAACGCGTTTTCGGGTTTTCTTATCACTTCCGTATCCAAATTTTCCACGCCGTCGAGGTTCTCCGCCATCGTCTTGCCCGTACAGGTCAAGACGGAAGTATCCAAAAGCCCCAAGCCTTCCAACTCTTTCAATACGGCGTACACCCCGCCCGCCTCGTTCAAGTCTTCCATATAGGTAGGACCTGCGGGCGCGAGGTGGCACAAATTGGGCGTTCTTTCGCTGATCTCGTTTACCTCGTCCAAATCGAAGGGCACGCCCAGCTCGTTGGCAATTGCGGGCAAATGCAACATACTGTTCGTCGAACAGCCGAGCGCCATGTCCGCGGTGATCGCATTTTTAATCGCCTGCGCCGTCATGATATCGCGCGGGCGGATATTCTTTTTCACAAGCTCCATTACTTGCATACCCGCGTGCTTGGCAAGCTCTATCCGCGCGGAATATACCGCGGGAACGGTGCCGTTCCCGCGCAAACCCATGCCGAGTACTTCGGTCAAGCAATTCATGGAGTTTGCCGTGTACATACCCGAACACGAACCGCAAGTGGGGCAAACCTTTCTTTCAAACTCGCAAAGTTGATTCTCGTCGATTTTGCCCGCCGTATACGCGCCCACCGCCTCGAACATACTCGACAGCGAGCGTTTTTTGCCCGCTACCCTACCCGCGAGCATCGGACCGCCCGACACGAACACGGTGGGAATATTCAACCGCGCCGCCGCCATCAACAGCCCCGGCACGTTTTTATCGCAGTTGGGAATCATGACGAGTCCGTCGAACCCGTGCGCCATAACCATTGCCTCGGTGGAGTCTGCGATTAAATCGCGAGTGACGAGGGAATATTTCATACCCGTATGCCCCATGGCAATCCCGTCGCAAACGGTGATTGCGGGGAACAGGATCGGCGTTCCGCCCGCCATCGCCACGCCCATTTTTACCGCGTCCGCGATTTTGTCGAGGTTGATATGCCCCGGCACGATTTCGTTATACGAACAAACGACCCCGATAAGGGGGCGGGCTTGTTCCTCGTCCGTAAGACCTAACGCGTGATAGAGCGAGCGGTGCGGCGCATTGTGAAAGCCGTCTACAATCGTATCTTTAATCATAATTCTCTCCTGTCTTTGCAAAAAAGCGTCAAAGCGACGCAAACGCGTCGCGTTCTTTTCCCTCCGCGCAAGGGCGTCGCCCTTGCGCGGTAGAAATTCGGTTAGTTATTGATAAACTTCTCTTCGTCCGCCCAGCTGTACAGCTTACGGATATCCTTGCCCACCACTTCCGCGGGATGCTCGGAAGCGATCTTGCGCATTGCGTTGAAATGCACCTGCGCGCCCGCGTCGGACATATCGAGCAAGAACTCTTTCGCGAACGTACCGTCTTGAATGTCTTTGAGTACCTTCTTCATTGCCTTCTTCGTTTCCTCGGTAATGATTTTCGGTCCGGTCACGTAATCGCCGTATTCCGCCGTGTTGGAAATGGAATATCTCATTCCCTCGAACCCGCTTTGATAAATCAAATCGACGATAAGTTTCATTTCGTGGATACATTCAAAATACGCGTTACGGGGATCGTAACCCGCTTCCACGAGCGTTTCAAAGCCCGCCTGCATCAACGCGCAAACGCCACCGCAAAGTACCGCCTGTTCGCCGAACAAGTCCGTTTCCGTTTCTGTACGGAAGTTCGTTTCGAGAACGCCCGCTCGCGCACCGCCGATACCCGCCGCGTAGGCAAGACCGATTTCCCAAGCGTCGCCCGTCGCGTCCTGTTCCACCGCGATCAAGCAAGGCACGCCCTTGCCCGCGAGGTATTCGCTACGAACGGTATGCCCAGGACCTTTGGGCGCGATCATGATTACGTTCACGTCCTTCGGGGGCTTAATGCAACCGAAATGGATATTAAACCCGTGCGCAAACGCAAGCGTTTTTCCCTCGCAAAGGTTGGGTTCGATACTTTCTTTATACAGCTTCGCCTGTTTTTCGTCGTTAATAAGAATCATGATCACGTCGGCAACCTTTGCCGCTTTGCTCGCTACCATGACCTTCAAACCCTGCTTTTCCGCTTTCGCCCAGCTCTTACTGCCCTCGTAAAGACCTACCACCACGTTCACGCCCGAATCTTTGAGGTTGAGCGCGTGTGCGTGACCTTGCGAACCGTAGCCGATAATCGCTACCGTTTTGCCGTTGAGCTTGTTCAAATTACAATCCTGTTGATAAAAAATTCTTGCCATAATATTCTTCTCCTATTTGAATTTATTTTGAAAAGAGAGTCGTTACCCCTCTGTCAAGTGCTACGATACCCGTACGGCACATTTCCAAAATACCGAACGGTTGCATAAGTTTCACGAACGCGTCGATTTTCGAAGGACTGCCCGTCACCTCGATACACATTCCCTCGGGGGAATAGTCGATAACGCTCGCGCGGAACACGTCTACCGCCGTCATAATATCGCTACGGTTTTTCGCGTCGTTGACGACTTTAATGAGCATAAGCTCCCGTTGAATGGGTTCTTCCTCGATCACTTCCACCTTTTTCACGACGAGCAATTTTTTTAATTGGTTGATCATTTGCTCTTGCACGTATTTATCCCCGCGCATACAAATGGTGATACGGGAAAACTCCTCCCGTTCCGTCGCGCCCACCGTGAGCGTGTCGATGTTAAACCCTCGGCGGGTGAACATACCCGTCACGCGGGTAAGTACGCCCGATTTATTCTCTACGTAAACGGCTATGATAAATCTCTTTTCCATATCGTTCCCTCCCGTTATATCTTGGTGATAATGTCGCTAATCGCTCCGCCCGGGGGCAACATGGGCAACACCATTTCGTCTTTGTCGATACGCACATCGATGACGAACGGCTTATTCCCCGCCACCGCGCCTTGGAACGCTTTGCGGAATTCCACGGGCGTTTCCGCCACGCACCCGTCTAACCCGAACGCCTTGGCAAGCGCAACGAAATCCGTCTTTCTTTCGAGCACCGTGCTCGAATACCGTTTCCCGAAAAAGAGCGTTTGCCATTGCCGAACCATACCCAACACGCCGTTGTTCATAAGCACGATTACGACGGGGATTTTATAGGTGACGGCGGTGGCAAGCTCGTTGAGGTTCATACCGAAACTGCCGTCGCCCGTAATGAGGATTACGGGGTCTTTGGTCGCCGTGTACGCGCCGATCGCCGCGCCCAAGCCAAAGCCCATCGTACCCAAACCGCCGCTGGAAACGATCCTGCGCGGGCGGTCGAAGTAGGCGTATTGCGCCGTCCACATTTGGTGCTGTCCCACGTCGGTGGCGATCACCGTGCCCGCTTTCTTTTCCGCGTTGATAATCTCGAACACCTGCTTGGGCGAAAGCGGAGCTTGATTCGCCGCCGCGATTTCCGCCTCGAACGAAGCTTCCTCTTCTTTGAGTCTATTCACCCGCGCAAGCCAAGCGGGATTGCTCTTCGCTTCGCACTTTTTCGCGATACGGCTAAACGAATCGCACACGTCGCCCACGAGTCCCAAATCCACGCGCACGTTCTTGTTGATTTCCGCGCAGTCGGGGTCGAGCTGGATAATTTTGCTTTGCTTTGCAAATTTCGCGACGTTGCCCGTCGCGCGGTCGGAGAAGCGCACGCCGATACCGAGTATCAAATCCGCCTCGTTTTGCGCCATGGACGAAGCGTAATGCCCGTGCATACCTTGCATACCGAGAAACCGCTCGTTTTCCTGCGGAACGGCGGAAAGTCCCATGAACGAACAGCCGATTACCGCGTCGATTTTATTGGCAAACTCGACGATTGCCCGTCCCATGCCCAAGCCTGCCGCACCGCCGCCCACGTAAATATACGGGCGTTTCGCCTGCGAGATCAAATCTACCGCCTGCTCGATAAGCGTTTCTTCCACCGTGGGTAACGGGGTCTTTTCTACCACCCCTTTCGGTTCGTATTCGTATTTTCCCACTTGCACGTCCTTGGGAATATCCACGAGTACGGGACCGGGTCTACCCGATTTCGCCACCGCGAACGCTTCGCGGAGCGTGTCCGCAAGCTGTGCAATATCCGAAACGAAATAGTTATGCTTGGTAATGGGCAAAGTCACGCCCGTAATATCGATTTCTTGAAAACTGTCTTTCCCGATCAGCGAACAAGGCACGTTGCCCGTGATCGCCACCATGGGAATGGAATCGAGCATCGCGGTAGCGATACCCGTTACGAGGTTGGTCGCGCCCGGACCGCTCGTCGCCAAACAAACGCCCACTTTGCCCGTCGCACGGGAATACCCGTCCGCCGCGTGCGCCGCGCCCTGCTCGTGCGCGGTGAGTACGTGATTGATTTCCGCTCTGTATTCGTACAGCGCGTCGTAAATATTGATAACCTGCCCGCCGGGATACCCGAAAATATCGGTTACGCCCTGCTCGATAAGCGTTCTTACTAAAATTTGTGCGCCCGTTAAAATCATACTGCCTCCTTTTGCGTTATAACGTTCTATTCACCGCCGACACCAACGCCCGTACGGACGAGGTCATGATATCCGTATGGATTCCCGCGCCCCAGAACGGCGTGCCGTTTTCGACGATACAAATGTACGAAGCCGCCTGCGAAGTGGATTTCCCTTCCAACGCGTGCTCCACGTAGTTTTCCAAAATATAGTTTCTGCCCGTCACCTGCTTGATCGCCTTGCTCACGCAGTCGAGCCGACCGTTTCCTTCCACTTCCACCGTCACCGCCTTGCCCGCGTATTCAATGACGATTTTGCCCTTGATATGCTCGGCGGACAAACTGTCGTAACCCGCTTCCAATACGTTGAGTTTTTCGGTGAGGTTTACAAAGTCGCGAAGGAAAATCTCGTATACCTCCGTAGAGGCAAGCTCCCTGTGCTCGTGGTCGGAAATGCTCTTGATATGGTAGCCGAACTGCTCGCGCATCTTCGGAGGCAAGACCAAATTGAACTGCGTTTCGAGGATATATCCAATCCCCCCCTTGCCCGATTGGGAATTGATACGGATCACGTCCGCCTCGTACACCCTACCCACGTCCGCGGGGTCGAGGGGCAAATAGGGTACGGTCCAAGTGCGCTCTTCCCGCTCCGCGCGGTACTTCATGCCCTTGGCGATCGCGTCTTGGTGCGAGCCGGAGAACGCCGCGAAAACGAGTTGTCCGCTGTACGGCTGTCTTTCGCCCACTTTCATTCTCGTAACGCGCTCGTACACCCGCGTAATGCTCGGCAGGTCGGAAAAATCGAGGTTGGGATCGACGCCTTGCGAATACATATTCAACGCCAAGGTGACGATATCCACGTTCCCCGTGCGTTCGCCGTTACCAAAGAGCGTACCCTCTATTCTATCCCCGCCCGCGAGCAAGCCCATTTCGCTGTCCGCAATCGCGCAACCGCGGTCGTTGTGCGGGTGCAGGGAAATCACGACGTTCTCCCTGCCGTGCAAGTGCTTGCACATATACTCCACTTGATTGGCGTACACGTGTGGCATGGAATTTTCCACGGTCACGGGCAGGTTGATAATCGCCTTATCCTCCGCCGTCGGTTGCCAAATATCGAGCACCGCGTTACAAATCTCCGCCGCAAATTCGGGTTCCGTGCCCGTAAAGCTTTCGGGGGAATACTCGAAAGTAATTTTGCCCTTGGCGTTCTTTTTGTACTCGTTGCAAAGCTTCGCGCCGAACACGGCGATATCGATAATTTCTTGCTTGGAACGGCGGAACACCTGCTCGCGCTGGGCTTTGGAGGTGGAATTGTATAAGTGCACGATAGCCCGCTTCGCGCCTTCGAGCGCCTCGAAGGTTTTGGCGATAATGTGCTCGCGGGATTGCGTGAGTACCTGTATGGTCACGTCGTCGGGAATGAGGTTGCGCTCGATAAGCGCACGGCAAAACTCGTACTCCGTTTCGCTCGCCGCGGGAAAGCCTACCTCGATTTCCTTGAAACCGATTTGACAAAGCAAGGTGAAAAATTCGAGTTTTTCTTCCAAGCTCATGGGAATGATCAACGCTTGGTTGCCGTCGCGTAAATCGACGCTACACCAAATCGGCGGTTTTTCGATGGAGGTCTTTTTCGCCCAATCCATCGTCACGCCTTGCGGGTTGAAATACTGTTTTATATACTTTTGAGAATTTTGCATACGAACTCCTTTTGCCCGAAAGAAATAACGCCCCTTTCGCGCGCTAAAAACGCACGGAAGAGACGAAGAATTTTCTCCGCGGTACCACTCTGCTTGGCGCAAACCGCGCCCACTCGTGTCCTTAAAAGACCTTCCGATAACGGGGGAAATCCGTCCGAATCTACTTGGCGCGTCGCGCCGTTCTCTCGGAGGCTCGGGGAGGAGCTATATTTCGCGGTTCGTATCGGCTCGCACCTACCGCCGACTCTCTGCAAAAGCGAATTTCCACGAATTTTTTTCCCGTCTTTGCCTTTGAAAAATTTGATTATATATATTGTATACTACTTTTCCGTTTTTGTCAAGAAAGTACCGTTACCTTTTTTCGGTTTTTTATGAAAAAAACGGATTTTTTTGAAAACTTAACCATCCTTTCCCTAACGGGAATAACGCTTCGCGTGGAGCGCAGCAGGATAATCCTGCACCTAACTTTATCTATCATTCTTGGTCGGGGTATCTTACCGCCGTTTCGACAGCCTTTTTGCTCTCACCAACTCTTTTTCCAAAAACTTAACCATGGGCAGGCTAAGCCTGCACCTAGTTTTTTCTATCATTCTTGGTCGGGTTACTACACCACCGTTTTGACAGCCTTTTTTGCTCTCACCAGCCCTTTTCCAAAAACTTAACCATGGGCAGGCTAAGCCTGCACCTAGTTTTATCTATCATTCTCGGTCGGGTTACTACACCGCCGTTTTGACAGCTTTTTTGCTCTCACTAACCTAATTTCTAAAAACCCCGACTCTACTCACAGTAGAGTTGTGTTTTTCGGGCGGTTTTTACGCTTTCCAAAACTTAACCATGGTTAAGTTTTGGGTAAATTGTTGGTTTTTCGCTCCACCCTGCATCGAGCGAAGTAAAACAAAGCAAGACGCGAGTAAGACAAGGCGGACGAGGCTTTTCCGACGGGAGTTTACTTGGCGTAAACGAGCGAGGAAAAACGCAGTCCAACGCTGTATTACGAAGCGGATTCTTTGTTTTACAATTTGTGGATCCAACCGAAAGTATCCTCTACCTCCCCCCATTGGATTCCCGTGAGGATATCGTAGAGTTTTTGCGTGAGCGGACCGATTTTTCCGCCGCCGATTTCGTATTCGTCGTCGCCGTAGGCGAGTTTGCCGATCGGAGATACGACGGCTGCCGTACCGCAACCCCACGCCTCTTCTAATTTGCCCGCTTTCATCGCGGTCAGCAGTTCGTCTACCGACAGCAACCGCTCGCTTACCGCGTACCCTAACGATTTGAGCACTTCAATACAGCTTTTGCGCGTGATTCCCGGTAGAATCGATCCCGTCAACGCGGGCGTTACGATTTCGCCGTCGATTTTGAACATGACGTTCATTGCGCCCACTTCTTCGATATATTTTCTTTCCACGCCGTCCAACCAAAGCACTTGCGAATACCCTTTCTTCGCCGCGCGTTCTCCCGCGCGGGTGCTCGCCGCGTAGTTCCCGCCACACTTGGCGTAACCCGTTCCGCCCCGCACCGTTCGTACGTCCTCGCTTTCAATCATGATTTTGACGGGGTTGATTCCCTCCGCGTAATAACTTCCGCTCGGCGAGGCAATCAGCATAAAGGTCGCGCGTTTTACCGCGTGCACGCCCAGCGTTTCGTCGTTCCCGAAGGTGAACGGGCGCAAGTACAGCGACGTTCCAAACGACTTGGGCACGAACCGCTCTTCAAGGCGTACGAAGGTTTCCAAAATTTGGAGCATATCCCCTTCGTCGATTTGCGGTAAGCTCATGCGCTCGGCGGAATTGTTCATTCTCCGAATATTCTCCATCGGTCTAAACAGTTGCACGCCCCCGTCCTTGCGACGGTACGCCTTCAACCCCTCGAATATCTCCGCGCCGTAATGCAAAACCGTTGACGCGGGATGCAGGGTTATCCGACCGAACGGCTCGATTCGCGCGTCGTGCCAACCCTTACCTTCTTCATAGTCCATGAGAAACATATGGTCGGTAAATACTTTACCGAATCCAAGTTTGTCTTCGGGCGGTAATTCGCTCGGCGTCGTCGTTTGCGTAATCCTGATCTCCATATTCAACCTCTCGTTTCAATTCGTTTTTTGCATAAAATATCATTTCATTATTATATAAAATGATTATACAATATCATAGCACACGAGAGAATGAATGTCAACGGTTTTGCGTGGCATTTTTCAATTTTTACGAATATTTTTTATTTTTCGTCCGTTTCGGGCGCGTTTTGCACGGCGAGGTCGGCAATAAACTGCGCGTTTTGCTCAGGATACGCGGAAAGCATAGGCGTTACCGTCAAGCCTTTTTTGCGGTCGAAATAGTTTTTAGTGATTTTCGCCACCAAACCGCCCATAAACACGAGCCCGATAAGGTTTGGAAGCGCCATCAAACCGTTGAAGGTATCGGAAATTTCCCACGCGAGGGTGTTGTCCATAACGGCGGCAACCACGACGAGAAGCACGTAGAGGATTTTGAACGCGTAAGTCGCGATCTTTTGACCCTTTGCGCCCGTTTTGCGGAAGAGGAACTGCACGCATTTTTCCCCGTAATACGACCACGCGAGAATGGTGGTGAACGCGAACAGCGGGATAATCACGGCGTAAATCACCGTACCCACGTCCCCGAACAGACCTTGGAACGCACGCATGGAAACGACGGTGGTGGAGAGCTGTTTACCCGCCTCGTCCGTGTAGTAGAGGGTGTTTTGCATACCCGCTTCGTTCCCGAACGAAACGAGAATAACGAGCGCGGTAAGCGTACAAATGATAAAGGTATCGAAGAATACCTCGAAGATCCCCCAAAGCCCCTGTTTTACAGGTTCGCGGTTCGCCGACGCGCTGTGCGCGATTACGGACGAACCGAGTCCCGCTTCGTTGGAGAACACACCGCGGGCAAGACCCTTTTGAATGATTTGCGCGAACGCGTAACCGCCTACGCCGGCAACCGCCGATTCGAAACTGAAAATATTCGTGAAAATCAACGCGAACGCACTACCGACCATGGAGATATTGGCAATAATAATCGCGAGCGCCATCACGATAAACACGAGCGACATGAACGGTACTAATATAGAGGTCACGCGACCGATACTCTTGATACCGCCGATAATCACGAGCGCGAGCATTACGGCGATAACGATTCCCACGATCAGCGTAACCACGTTCGTGTTCACGCCTTGCACGCCCCCGAAAATATCCTCGAAAGTACCCGCGATATTGTTCGTTTGCGCACCGCTCATACCGATTGCCGCAAACACGCAAAATACCGCCGCCATTACGCCGAGAATTTTGCCGAGCGTTTTAAGGAAAGAACCGCCCTTGCCGTTCATACCGCGACCCATACCCTCGGAAAGATACTGCATAGGTCCGCCCGAGAACTCGCCCGTCGCCTCGTCCTTTTTACGGAAATACATACCCAAGACGTTTTCCGCGTAGTTCGTCACCATACCGAAGAACGCGGAAATCCACATCCAAAACACCGCGCCCGGTCCGCCCGTCATAATCGCCGAGGTAACGCCGATAATGTTCCCCGTACCCACCGTACCGGAAATGGCGGTGGCGAACGCCTCGAACGGGGAAATGGTCTTTTCGCCCGTGAGCGATTTTTCTTTTTTGCCGATATGCTTGACGGTGGGGATAATCGTTTCCCCCCACGAAGTACCGAACTTGCGCACCTGCAACGCCTTGGTGCGCACCGTGAGGTAGATGCCCGTACCGAGAATGAGCACGATCATCGGCCAGCCCCAAACGACGCCGTTGATTGCGCCGTTCACTTTTGCGATAAACTCGAAGATTTTGTCCATAAAAGAACCTCCCGTAAAAAAAATTAGCGATAAAAAGACGGAGCGCGTCGCGCTCCGTCGAAACATACGAAAATATGCAAAACACCCCTCTTTGAAAGAGGTTTATGAAAGCTATTCTCTGTCCTTTTGCCTGAGAGATTGGCGGAAATATCCGCTTTGCCCCTTCGGCACTCGCGCAAGGCGAGCTTCTCCGGAGTGCTATCCGATTGCAGTTCCCAATCTTACGATCACCTGAGAGATTTACTCCTTCGGTCGGGCTTTTTCTCGCCCATCTTCTACAACCTTCACATAGCGCGCTTTATGAAATTTTTTCTATCATAACACAAAAGCGTGGCGTTTGTCAACGGAATTTTACCCCTTTTTTAATTTTTTTTCACGCAAACGGTAGATTTTTCTTCTTTTTCGTGATATAATGTTCAAGACGAGAATATAATGACAGGAGCGTCTTATGATTACCAAAACCTATGCTTTTGAAAAGAACGGCGAAACTTACGAAGTGTATACTTTGCGCAACGCGTCGGGCTGTGAAATGGATATCCTCACCTACGGCGCGCGCATTACCCGCATTTCCGTACCCGATAAAAACGGGAACTACGACGACGTGATCGTCGGGTTTGCCCGTCCCGAAGAATACTGCGATTCGAAAATTTACCACGGCGCAACCATCGGCAGATACGGCAACCGTATCGGCGGGGCAAAATTCACCTTGAACGGTGTGGAGTATACCTTGGAAGCCAACAACGGCAAGAACTCCCTCCACGGCGGTTCGAGCGCGAACTTCGATAAAATGAATTGGAAAGCGAGTATAAAGGGCGACTCTCTCGCGCTTTCCCATTTCTCCCCCGACGGCGCGGGCGGATATCCGGGCAATATGCAGGTGGAAGTCACCTTTACCTTGACGGACGAAAACGAAGTGGTGATCGATTACTTCGCCACGACGGACAAAGACACCCTTTGCAATTTGACCAACCACGCGTATTTCAATATCGGCGGGCAGGAAACGGTACTCTCGCATAAGCTCATGATCAAAGCGAGAAAAATGACTCCCGTGGACGGCGAGCTTATCCCTCACGGCGAATATATGGATATCGACGGCACGCCGTACAGCTTTTACGAGGGCAAACTCTTGGGCAAGGATATGTTCTCGGACGCGCCTATGATTAAGGCGTGCAACGGCTACGATTTCAATTACTGCTTAGAGCGCGAGGGCGCGGGTTTGGAGCATTTTGCCTACGTATACGACAGCGAATCGGGCAGAAGAATGGACTGCTACACAACCCTGCCCGGCGTACAGCTGTACACCGCTTGCCATATGAGCGTCAAGGGTAGACGGCACTTTGGGGATCACAGCGCGCTGTGCTTGGAAACGCAAGGCTTCCCCAACTCCCCCAACTGCCCCGCTTATCCCTCCACCGTTTTGAAAGCGGGCGATACTTATCGCGAAAAAACCGTCTATAAATTCTCCGTCGTCCGCGATTAAACCGACCGTTTGACTTGACAAACGCACGGAAATAGGATATAATAATTATATTATGTTAAAAGCACTTTGGACAAAATTGAAAGAAGCGGCGGTGTCGGTGCTTCCCGTCACGCTGATCGTGCTCCTTTTGAACCTTTTCTCTCTCGTGTCCTTCACGACGACGGAAACGGTGGTTTTCCTGTGCTCGGCGGTTGCGCTCATTATCGGTATGGCGCTTTTCAACCTCGGTGCGGACGTGGCTATGACCCCTATGGGCGAACAGGTCGGCGCGGGGCTTCCCAAAACGGGAAAGGTGAAAACCTTACTTCTCGTAGCGTTCGCCATGGGCGTGTTCGTCACCGTTGCCGAACCCGATTTATCCGTTTTAGCTTCGCAAGTGCCTATCGATTCCACCACGCTCGTTATCACGATCGGCGTGGGCGTGGGTTTGTTCCTCGTCTTGGGTGTGTTGCGCGTGATTTTTAGGCTCAATCTCGCCCATTTGATAACTTTCTTTTACATGCTCATGTTCGCCCTCGCGGCGTTGATTTTGGCAAACGAGGGCGCAAACTTCCTCCCCCTGTCCTTCGACTCGGGCGGAGTGACGACGGGTCCGATCACCGTACCCTTTATCATGTCGCTCGGCGTGGGCGTTTCCGCCGCGCTCGGCGATAAACGGGATAGAGAAAGCAGTTTCGGCTTTATCGCCCTTTGCTCGATCGGTCCGATTCTTGCGGTGCTCTTACTTGGACTCTTTTCCGAGGGTAGCGTGCAATACGAATTACCCGTGTACGAGGTGAACGCGGACGCAGGCTCGATTTTTCACGAGCTTTTGCTCAAATGCAAAGAGGTGGCGATTGCCATCGTTCCCATCGTCGCGTTCTTCTTCCTGTTACAATTCCTTTGCTTAAAACTGCCCAAGGCGCGTATTTTACAAATTATCGTCGGTATTTTCTATACCTTCTTCGGTTTGGTGATTTTCCTCGCCGCCGTCGTTATCGGGTTCATGCCGATCGGGTATAAAATGGGCGAACAGCTCGCAAGCGGAAATCCCGTCGTGCTCGTCGCGTTCGCGTTCTTCTTGGGTATGACGGTCGTCCTCGCCGAGCCTGCCATTCACGTATTGAATCGGCAAGTGGAAACGGTGACGGGCGGTGCGGTGCGGAAGCGTTCCATGCTCATCGCGCTCTCCGTGGGCGTGGGAATCGCTATCGCGCTTTCGGTGATCCGCGCGATTTTCGATTTCTCGATCTTGTATTATTTAATTCCCGGCTATTTTATCTCGCTCGGGCTTTCCTTCTTCGTGCCCAAGCTGTATACGGCGATCGCGTTCGACTCGGGCGGAGTGGCGAGCGGTCCGCTCACCTCGACCTTCATTCTCCCTTTTATTATCGGCGTTTGCGCCGTGTTGCAGGGGGAAAGCAAAATCCTTTTGGACGCGTTCGGGCTCGTTTCCATGGTCGCTATGACCCCGCTCATCTCCATTCAAGCGCTCGGCTTTAAGGCGGTGGCTTCCAAGCATTTGCGCGAAAAGATCGCCATGCGCCGAATCCTTGGCGAAGACGACGAACAAATCATTCGATTTATGTAAGAGGTAGGCAGGTATGGGAATAACGGATATTTTACGAAAACCGAAAAAAGAAAAAAAGGAAAAGACGGTTTCCTCCGACTTCAAAAAACTCAAACTTTTGGTGACGGTCGTCAACCGCAACAAAACGGAGTTCTTTATCGACCTTATCGGGGATTTGGGCGCGAATATGCAAGCGATCGTTCCCGCACAAGGCACGGCGCGGTCGGATATGCTCCACCTGCTCGGATTGGAAGATTCGGACAAGAGCGTGCTTTTTAGCGTGATTAAAGAGGACGATTCGGAAAAGGTCATGCACACGATAGAAGATAAATTTCACTCGGTTCGCGGTGGCAAAGGGATCGCGTTCACCATTCCCCTTTCCAGCGTAATCGGCGTGGCGATTTACCGCTTTTTAAGCGACAACAGAACGGCGTAAGGAGTAAGATTATGAAATACAAACACGAAGCGATTTTTTGTATCGTCAACAGCGGATATAGCGAAGCGGTGATGGAAGCCGCAAAAAAATTCGGCGCGCGAGGCGGAACGGTTATCAACGCGCGCGGTACGGCGGGCAAGGACGCCGAAAAGTTTTTCAATATCACCGTCGAACCGGAAAAGGAAATCGTTATGATCCTCGTTCCTACCGAGTGCAAGGACGACATTTTGCACGCCTTATATAAAGAAGTGGGTTTGGATTCCCCCGGTCAGGGCATAGCCTTTTCCCTGCCCGTGGACAGCGTAGTGGGTATCGCCCCCGCCGAACCGCAAAAAAAATAACGCGACAAAGAGTTACCCCGAAAGCCAAAGCTTTCGGGGTAAATTTTTGTTTAATCTCAAATAACGCCTTCGCCGTGCGCAATCATTGCATTTTCCAATTTTAAGACCTCTCCTTGCAAAAATTCTATTCTTTTTCTGTCTTTTTCTCGCTCTTCTTTGCTTGTGTTGATTATGCAAATGCCGATAATCAAACCGATTATCGTCCAAGAAAATAAAATAGTCAAGCACCACCGCTTGGCGACTACTTTTCCCCATTCTTTATCCTTATCTTTTAACCGTATAATTTCTATTAAAAAGCCTTCTTTTCTACATTCGGGACAAATCCCCGTATGCCCGCTATATGCAGAACAGTTGGAGCACATACCCTTTCCGCACTTTTTACAAGCCGCAACCGCTTCTTTTGCCCCGTGAATAAAACACTTCATTCTTTTGCACCTCTTTTTATATTATAGAATATTCTATAATTAAATTATATCACTTTTCGACGCGCCCGTCAATAAAAAATATATAGAAAATTCTATAAATTGATATATTTAATAGAATTTTCTATATAATAGAGGTATGAACGGATTAGAATTTAGGGATATATTGAAAAACTTTCTCAAAGAGAACGATTTAACGCAAACGAAGTTTGCCTCCATCGTTGGGATTAAGCAAAGCCAAGTGAGCGAGTGGCTAAAAGGGAAAGCCAAGCCCGGCTACGATATTTTGAAACAAATGTCGAAAGCGTTCGGCGTTTCCGCCGATTTTTGGCTGGGACTCACCAACGAATATTAAACTTGTATTTTCTCTTCAAAACGCGATACCATTCTTTGCGATATAGCCATGAAAAAACAGCCCAAACGGGCTGTTTTCTTTTCAACGCGTACACGGTACGCTTATTTCTCAAAATTGCGTTTCTCCGCAAGGATATATTTCGGGCGGTTTTGCACTTCTTTATACACCATACTCAAATGGATATTGGAAACGCCTTGGAAGATGAGCACGAGGGCAATCGCAAGCCCCACCGTCGGGAACAGCCACGCCGTCAATCCGCCGAACCACACGCCCACGCACGAAAGCACGATAAAGGTAATAAAGCAAAGAAGGCTTGCAATCCCTAAAAACAAACCGAGTTTTATCGGGAAAGTGAGCGTGTAATCGGTGTTGGGGAACACGCCCGCCTGCGCGAGCTTGACCATTTTTTTGAGCGTGTAATGCGTTTCGCCCGCCACCCGTTCGGGGCGGTCGAACTCGATAATCGCCTGTTTGAACCCCACCCAAGTCGTTTGCGCGCGCAAAAGTCTATCGTGTTCGCCGAGCGACAGGATCGCGTTTACCACCTTTCTATCGTACAGTTTGAAATCGCCCGTATCGCGGGGCATATCCAAGCCCGTAATTTTGCGCATGAAACGGTAAAACAAAAACGCGGTCGCCCGTTTGAACACCGTTTCGCCCTCGCGTTTACGGCGTTTGCCGTGCACCACCTCGTAGCCCTCTTTCCACTTGGCTATCATTTCGAGTGCGACCTCGGGCGGGTCTTGCAAATCGGCGTCCATTGCGATCACCGCTTCCCCGCTCGCGTGCTCCAAACCGCACAAAAGGGCGGCTTGTTGCCCGAAGTTGCGGGAAAAATGGCACACCTTTACGCGCGCGTCCTTTTCGGCGAGCGCGTTGGCGATATTCGCCGTTTCGTCGCTACTGCCGTCGTTGACAAATATAATTTCGTACGGCTCGCCCGTAGAATCGAATTTTTCCGTTACCGCGTCGTAGAAAAGTTGCAAGCTCTTTTCCTCGTTATACGCGGGAACGATCACGGAATATTTATACATAATACACCTCGTTTTATTCTACCCGTTTTCAACAATGCAAAAACGATTCGTCTTTTGCATACACGCGCGGGTTGGCTTTCCAAGAAAAGGTATTTAACCCGTTGGTAATCGCGCGCCACCGCAAAGAGTCACCCTTATAGTGCACTTGTTTCACCCTCGGACAGTCGTAAAAAGCCGATTGCCCCATTTTGCGCAAGCTTGCGGGGATATTGACCGCCTGCAACGACGAGCAGTATTGAAACGCCCGCTCCCCGATTTTGCTTAGTCCGTCGGGGAATTTGACGGAAACGAGATAGTCGTTGCCTTGAAAGGCGTACGCGCAAACCTCTTTCGTTCCGTCGATTACGGCGCATTTTCCGTCCGTCTTGCCTCGCGGATACGCGAGCAATTTCTCGCCGTCTTTGCTATACAGCACGCCGTCCACCGCTTGCAAATACGGGTTCGCTCCGTCCACGGTATACGCGGATATTCCGACGCAACGCTCGAACGCGCTCGATTTTACGCTTTTCACGCTTTTGCCAAAACGGAAACCCGTCAATTTTCCGCAACCGTAAAAGGCGTGATGCCCGACCCTCGCAAGCGTATCGGGCAGGGTGAGCGCGCGCAAGTTCCAACAGTTGGAAAAGGCAAAATCGTTGATATGCGTAAGCCCGCCGTTTGATACGATTTCGCAAAGATTTTCACAGCCTTGGAAGGCGCGCCTGCCGATCAAGCGCAAACTTTTGGGTAAAACCACCCGTTTGATCTCGGCGCAATTTTTATACGCTTCGCTTCGAATCCTCTCCACGCCCTCGGGGATCGTGAGCGTGCCGTTTTCGTCGATATATTTTCTTTTCATTTTTGTCCCTCGTCTTCTTTCATTATACAATATACGCCGTAAAAAGTCAAACGCTTGCGCCCATTCGCGCGTATAAAAATTTCCCCGACGGCGTTGCCGTCGGGGAAGTTCGCGTTTTCGCGATTAGTCCATTTTTTCAAGCAAACGGAGGTCGATACCCTTGTCGCCGATTTTGATGATTTCTACTTTCACCTTATCGCCGATATTGAGCACGTCTTCCACCTTGTTCACTCTCTTATCCGAGAGCTTGGAAATGTGGATCATACCGTCCTTGCCGGGCGCAAATTCAACGAACGCGCCGAGCGTGGAAAGGATTCTCACGACTACGCCCACGAACATATCGCCCACTTCGGGATCGTGCGCAATCGATTCGACGATCGCTTTCGCGCGGTTTGCGTTCGCCACGTCGCCGTAGCACGCGATACATACCGTACCGTCGTCCTCGATATCGATCTTCGTCCCCGTTTGTTCGATAATCTTGTTGATAACCTTACCTTGCTTACCAACGACGTCACCGATCTTCTCGGGGTTGATCTTGAAGGTGATAATCTTCGGCGCGTAAAGGGAAAGCTCTTCGCTTACCGTAGGAATACATTCGAGCATCTTGCCAAGGATATGCTTTCTCGCTTCTTGCGCTTGCGCGATCGCGTCGAGCATGATTTCTTCGGAGATACCCTTGATCTTGATATCCATTTGGATTGCCGTGATACCCTTGTCCGTACCCGCAACCTTGAAGTCCATATCGCCGAGGAAGTCTTCCAAGCCTTGGATATCCGTCAAGATAACGTACTTGCCCGTTTCGGGATCTTTCACAAGACCCATAGCACAGCCCGCAACGGGAGCTTTAATGGGCACGCCTGCGTCCATAAGCGCCATCGTCGAACCGCAAACGGAAGCCATCGAAGACGAACCGTTGGAGGAGTAGATATCCGATACCACGCGGATTGCGTAAGGGAATTCGCTTTCGGGAGGAATTACGGGAATCAACGCGCGTTCCGCGAGCGCACCGTGACCGATTTCACGGCGACCGGGGCTACGGAGTGCCTTCGCTTCGCCCGTGCAGTAGCCGGGGAAGTTGTATTGGTGCATATATCTCTTTTCTTCCTCTTCGTCAAGACCTTCCATTCTTTGCGCTTCGCCGAGCATACCGAGCGTACAGGTGGTAAGCGCTTGCGTTTGACCTCTCGTGAACACAGCCGAGCCGTGTACGCGGGGCAAAAGTCCGTGTTCGCACCAAATAGGACGAACCTCTTTCAAGCTACGACCGTCGGGACGGATACCCTTATCGAAGATCTTCGAACGAACGATACTCTTTACGATATAGTAAATGGAATCTTTCACTTCGCGCATTTGATCGGGATAGATTTCCGCGAAATGCTCGATAATTTCCTTTTCCGCAGCCGCTTGTCTTTCCTGTCTTTCTTGACGGTCGAAAGTATCGAGCGCGGCTTCGAGCTTCGCATAACCGTACGCTTTCACCGCTTCGTCCAAGTCCTCGGGGATATGGTAGAATTCCATTTCCTTCTTGGGCTTGCCCGCCACGGGAACGATTTCGTTTTCAATCCACGCGCAAATCTTCTTGATTTCTTCGTGACCGTACATGATCGCGCCGACCATTTCCGCGTCCGTAACTTCGTTCGCGCCCGCTTCGATCATAAGAATCGCGTCTTTCGTACCTGCAAGGTTGAGGTGAATCGCGCTCTTCGCTCTTTCTTCTACGTTGGGGTTGATGAGGTATTTACCGTCTACCATACCCACGACGACCGAACCCGTAGGACCTGCCCAAGGAATATCGGAGATAGAAAGCGCGACGGACGAGCCGATCATAGCGAGAGGCTCGGGCGCGATATCGGGATCAACGGAAAGCGCGGTGGCGATAACCACTACGTCGTTGAAAATTCCCTTCGGGAAAAGGGGGCGGATAGGTCTGTCGATCAAACGGCTCGTCAAAATTGCCTTGTCCGACGCTCTGCCCTCACGCTTTTTGAAACCGCCGGGGATTTTACCCACGGCAAACATTTTTTCTTCGTAGTCCACGGAAAGAGGGAAGAAATCCATACCCTCTCTCGCCGTTTCCGACATACATACGGAAACGTGCACCGCCGTATCTCCACAGCGAACAAGACACGCGCCGTTCGCCTGTTCGGCGTATTTACCGATTTCCACTACGAGTTCTTTCCCCGCATAATCCGTTTTGAATACTTTGTAATTGCTTAAATCCGGCATAATAATTTTTTCTCCTTGTACTTTAATTCTTGTTTGTTCTTGTTCCCGTAAACGCCCGTCTACGGGTTTTTATCGCCGTGCAACGAAAGAGTTCGCCCATGCCGAGGCTTGTCCGCGTCGTACGGCACGAAAAAGAGCGAGTTAAAACACCCGCTCTTTCGCGTTTCGCATTATTTACGAAGCCCTAACGCTTCAACGATTGCTCTGTATCTCGCGATATCTTTTTCTTTAAGATAATCGAGAAGACCTCTGCGCTTACCAACCATCTTCAAAAGACCGCGACGGGAGTGGTTGTCCTGCTTGTGGCTTTTGAGGTGTTCGTTAAGGTGATTGATTCTGTACGTTAAAAGTGCGATCTGCACTTCGGGCGAACCCGTGTCACCTTCGTGGGTAGCAAATTTAGCAATGATTTCGTTCTTTTCCATTTCTTTTTATCCTCCTATGGAATTTTTATCGCGTATCGCTAAGGGAAACGTGGAGAATCGATTCTCTTGGCGACCGTTACTATTATTTTACCACATTCTACGAAGAATGTAAATCGAATTTACCTCGTTTTTCGTTTTTTTTTCCGTATTTATTCAAAAAATTTCCTTTTTTTCTCGATAATCGTTTGAATATTTTCAATATAGGTACGCAAATCCTTTTGCGAGGCGAAACGGGTGATCAGCCCTTTTTCGTTGAAAACGCGCTTGGAAACGGCGTTTGCGCCCACCGCGAGGTTATCCGCCACCTCTTCCATAACGTCGATATTATACACGCACGCGCGATCGCGTTTCGTCCAACCCACATTCTCGTTGTTCCCCGCTTGATATTTTTGGCGGTACATATAGTACGGCTCGTACCCGTTTTGCGAAAGAATTTCCCGCGAAGAGGCTACCATGGTTGAAACGAGTTCGTTTTCAATGTACGAAATTTCCTCTTTGAGCTTCGCGCCCGATTTTAAGCACAAACAATGCACGGTGATATTGTCCGCGCCCGTTTCCACCGCCTTTTCCACGCCCGAAGCGAAAGTTTCCGCACTCTCCGCTTCCAAGCCCGCGATCAAGTCGATATTGACTAAAAAACCGTACTTTTCGGAAAGTTCCAACGCGCGGTAGAAATCCGCGACCGTGTGTTTGCGCCCGATCTTTTTCAAAGTTTCGTCCGAAAAAGTTTGCGGGTTGATACAAATTCTCGTCACGCCGTAGTCTTGCAACAGAGAAAGTTTCTCCTCCGTAAACACGTCGGGACGCCCCGCCTCGACGGTGTATTCCGCCCGTCCAAATTTCTCAAACACGGGCGCGGTGGCTTTAAGTACCCGCTCCAAATCGGGCGTATCGAGCGCGAACGGCGTACCCCCGCCGATATATACGCTCCGCAAATTCCCGATTAGAGAAAGGGAAGCGGAAAGCTCCTTTTCCAAACAATCAAGATACGCGGGCAAAAAGGCGCGCGTCTTGTCAATCGGCGCGGTAATGAACGAGCAATAGGCGCATTTCGTCGGGCAAAAGGGCAGGGAAATAAACAAATCGGTATTCCCGTCCTTTTTCTCGTAAATCCCCTCTTGCGCGCAAAGCACCCGCTCGACGAGCCGTATATTCTCCTCGCGCACGTGCATTTTTTGAAAGAGCGTTTTATAGTCGCGCCCGCGCTCCGTTTCCGTATACGCAAGCTTGGTGGGACGAATCCCCGTCAACGCGCCCCACGGCATTTCCTCGCCGTATTTCGCGCTTAAAATCTCGTATAGGCGGAGCTTAGCAAAACGGCGTTCCAAACGCTTGAAATCCAGCTCGTCGCATACCTGCTCCCTATCTTCAAAGGCGTAGGATTCCCCGTCCACCGTAAACGCATTGTAAAACACTCCCTCCGCAAAGCGGAACGAGTGCGTAATCGAGTCGGGGCGATTTTTGAAAAGTCGCGCCGCGTCGAGAAGTTCGTTTTCCAAAAACTTACAATCGGTGACGAGCATAGTTCTCCTTAAAAATCACAAAGAAACGGGTTTTCCTTTCGCTCCCGCGCAAGCGTGGTTTCCTCTTCGTGTCCCGGGTACACGGGCATATCTTCCAACCCCGCAAGACGGCGCAAGCTTTCCCGCAAAGCGGTTAAATCCCCCGTGGGGAAATCCGTTCTGCCGATCGTGCCCGCAAAGAGCGTATCGCCCGAAAAGAGGTATTTGCTCCCGTCCTCGTCCTCGACGAGATAGCACGCGCTCCCCGCCGTATGCCCCGGCGTAACGAGCGCGGTTATTTTTATCTTGCAAAACTCCCGCGTTTCCCCGTCTTTTAGCGTTTCGTCCACGCGGTAGGGGTTGCGGGGCGCGCCGAACAGTTCGTACAAATCCGCACGCGTGCCCACGAGCGGTTTTTCCGCCTCCGAGCAAAGCACCTTTGCGCCCGCCTCCTGCAACGCGCGAACGCCGTCCACGTGGTCGAAGTGACAATGCGTTAAAAGCACGAACGCGGGGGTGAGTCCGAGCTTGATAAGCTCGCCCTCTACGCGTTTTTGCGCGGGGTCTATCACGATTGCGTTTTTACCGTCCTCGGTAAGCGCGTAGGTATTCGCGCCGAACCCGCGCGGGGAAATTCGAATAATTTGCATAACTACCCTCTTAACTTAACGAAGTGATACGGTGCACTTCGTAAATACGCTTGTCCGCCTGCATTTTTTTAATGAGCAAATCCACTTCGGAAATGTCGGTGAGCGACACGGACGCTTCCAAAACGGCGTCGCCGTTCTTGTCGATTCTGCCGTTGACGGCGGTAATGGACAGTTTCAAGTCGGACACCACGAACGAAAGCACGGACAGCGCCGAGCCTTGATCGGTCGCGCGAATGGATATATTCGCGTTGTAGCGTTGCTTCGCGCCCGCCTCGATCCGCCACGAAGCGGGGAGCAGTCTTTGCCCGTCCACGCCTTTGATATTCGGGCAGTCGGCGCGGTGCACCACCACCCCTCTACCGCGGGAAGTATAGCCTATAATCTCGTCACCGGGTACGGGCGAACAACAACCTGCGAACCGCACGAGCATACCCGCCTGTCCGTTGATAAGCACACCGCCCGGCGCGCGGTTTCCGCTATCGCCCCCGCGCACTTCCAACGCAAGGGGCGTTTCCTTGCGGTAAAAGTCAATGAGCTTGAACAAAATTTGATTAACGGAGATTGAGCCGTAGCCCACCGCCGCGAACATTTCGTCCATGGTATTAAAGGAAAAGCGTTCGGAAATGCGTTTGAAGCTGTCCTCGGTGAGGATATTCGAAAGCGCGTACCCGCGTTTTTTCGCCTCTTCTTCGAGCTTCGCTTGCCCGAGCTTGATATTTTCTTCCTTTAACTCGTTTTTATAGAACTGCCGAATCTTCGCGCGCGCGCTCGACGATTTAATAAATTTGAGCCAATCGCGGGAAGGTCCTTTGGAGTTGGGCGAGGTGATAATCTCTACCACGTCCCCCACTTCGAGCGTAGTGGAAAGGGGCACGATTTTCGAGTTTACCCGCGCGCCCGTACAGCGGTTGCCCACTTCCGAGTGAATTGCGTACGCAAAGTCCACGGGCGTCGCCTCGGGCGGTAAGGAAATAACCTTTCCGCGCGGAGTGAACACGAGTAGCTCGTGACTGTACAGCTCCGTTTTGAGCGCGTCGATAAACTCGCGGGAGTCTTTCAAATCCCCCTGCCATTCCATTACTTCCCGAAGCCAAGCGAGTCGGTTTTCAAAGTTGCTATTTTCCTCGTCCGTCCTACCCTCTTTGTACTTCCAATGCGCCGCGATACCGAACTCGGCGATGCGGTGCATTTCTTCCGTTCGGATTTGAATTTCGAACGGCTGTCCGTAGCTCGTCATAACCGTGGTGTGCAGGGATTGATATTTGTTGGGTTTGGGCGTGGCGATATAGTCCTTGATACGCCCGGGGATAGGCTTCCATTTCTCGTGGATTTCCCCAAGTACGGTATAGCACGCGCGCACGTCTTTCACGATCACGCGCACCGCCGACAAATCGTAAATTTGATCGAGGGTCTTGCCCTTGTTTTTCATTTTTTTATAAATGGAATAGAAATGCTTGGGTCGCCCGAACACTTCCCCTTCCACGCCGTCCGCGCGCATGAGTTCTTTGATTTCTTCCACGATACGGTTGACGAAATCCTTGCGCTCGGAAAGCCGTTCACGAATGTTGTACACGAGGTATTCGTACGCTTCGGGGTCGAGGTATTTCAAGCACAAGTCTTCCAATTCGCACTTGATTTGCGAAATACCGAGTCTGCCCGCCAAAGGCGCGTAAATTTCCAGCGTTTCGCTCGCCATTCGTTGTTGGCGTTCGTAGGAAAGGAAGTTGAGCGAACGCATATTGTGCAAACGGTCGGCAAGCTTGATAATAATAACGCGCACGTCCTTTGCCATGGCAACGAAAATCTTACGGAAGTTCTCCGCGTCGGCGTCCTCTTGCGATTTGAAAACGATTTTTTCCAGCTTGGTAACACCGCTCACAAGCAAGAGTACCTGTTCGCCGAATTCCTCGCGAATGTCCTCCGCCGTCGATTCGGTATCCTCGATTACGTCGTGCAAAAGCGCGGCGGCAATCGTCGCCGCGTCCAAACCAAGCTCCATAAGGATATCCGCCACGGCGCAAGGGTGGATAAAATACGGCTCGCCCGAGGCGCGCTTTTGATTGGCGTGCGCCTCCTTCGCGTAGCCGTACGCCCGTTCGAGCATGGCAAGCTCGTCGCCTTCGTAATTTTGCTTTATCTTCTCCAAAGTCTTTTCCATATTCTTTCCGTACTTCCTCTTCCGTCGCTCACGCTTGGAGCGCGCAAACTTTTCGGTAAATCTCCGAGTCGGTAAGCTCGGCTTTCACACCGCGATACACGATAAGTTTCCCGTCCTCGATCGCAACGAGTCCAAGTTCCTTGAACACCGTGAGCGCGAAAATAAGCTCTCTCCGCTCAAACCCCAAACCGTCGCAAGAAACCGCGACCTCCTCTACCGTTTCGCCCGTCAAGCCGTTCACTTCCTTTCGAAGCGCGGAGAAAATTTCCAACAATCTCTCGCGCGTGGCGGTGAGCGTTTCAAACATCGTAAGCCCGCTAATTTCCCCGTTCACGCATACCTGCCTACCCTCTAACGCCTCGATATGGAAATCGGAAGGCGCGTCGAGGAAGATAAAATCCCTGTACCCCGAAAGGTCCGCGTCCGAGGCGGGCGATACGATAAGCATATTCGCCAAGTTCCGCGACGAGGGGTAGAACAAATCGCAACCGAACTCTTCCAGCCCTTGATAGTAGCGAAGCGTTCTTCTGTCCGAAGCGATCAAACAAAGCCCGTAGGGACAAAGCGCGCGCTTTTCCTCTATCAACGCCTGCGTTTCCGCCGTCGTCAGCACCCGTTTTTTCAAATCCACCTTTTTCGCGTAGAAACGGTTGACGGCGTTGGCGAAAATGCGGTCTGCCGTACTCCTGCCCGTCTTGCCGTCGTAGAGCAACTCGCGCACGTAGCCTTTGATATACTCCCTGCCCTTAAAGTAGGAAATGCCCACGTCGAACACGATTTTTTTGCGCACGTCGCTTTCGAGAATTTTCGCGTGCTTCGCGCCCGAGAAATAGGTAAGCTCGATATAGTCGCTCTTTACGCTCAAATGCGGGGAAGCCGTCTTGATCGGTTTGACGGGGCAAGCCCCCGCGGAAAGCACGAATTGCGGACGGCGATGCCCTACGCCGTACGGTTCGAGCGCCATCAATTCCCGTGCGAATTTTTCGGGGAAGTGCGAGGTAATTTCCTCGCTCACGGGCACTCGTTGTTCGAAATCGGACGGTTCGTATTTATCCGCAATCTCCGCGCTCAACGCGTTTTCGAGTTTCTCGAAGTTCTCCGCGCGTACGTTCACGCCCGCCGCTTGCGCGTGTCCGCCGAATTCCTCTATATATTCCGCACAATTTTTCAACGCCGTGAAAATATTGATACTTTCAATACTCCGCGCGCTCCCTTTGAGCATATCGCCGTTATGCACGAACAACAGCGCGGGGCGGTTGAATTCCTCCGCGAGCCGTGCCGCGACGATCCCGATAAAGCCTGCGTTCCAACTCTCGTCGGAAAGCATGATCACGTTGCCGTACGCGCCCTTTTCCCGAAGCTTCTTCTTCGCGGACGCGTATAACTCGTCGCAATATTTTTGCCGTTGCGTATTGTATAGACAAAGCTTGACCGAAAGATCGTAAATTTCCGTTTCGCTGTCGGATACGAACAGTCGAAACGCCGCCCACGCGTCCCCCATACGCCCCGCCGCGTTTACGCGCGGCGCGACGGTGAACGCAAGCGTTTGCGCCGTCACTCCGTCGTAGGTTTTGCCGAGCAAACCCGCAAAACAGGGGCGCGGATTTGCGTTGAACAGTTTCAAACCCTCCGTGACGATATCGCGGTTTTCGTTGGTGAGCGGAACGCTGTCCGCCACGGTGGCAAGCGTGGCGAAATCAAGATACGCGTACGCCTTTTCCCCAATCAACGCGCAGGCAAGCTTAAACGCTACCCCCGCCCCGCAAAGGTTGTCGTACGGGTAATCGTCTTCCAATTTGGGATTGACGATTACGCAATCGGGCAAACGCTCGGGCAATTCGTGGTGGTCGGTGACGATCACGTCCGAGCCAAGCTCGTATATATATTGCGCCTCGTCCGCGCAGGATATACCGCAGTCCACCGTGATAAACAGCTCGGGGTTGCACTCGTCGAAAATGCGGTCGATCGCTTCCACCGACAAGCCGTAACCGTCCGCGCGCTCGGGCACGTAGATATGCGGTTCTATGCCAAACTCTTTCAACGCGTAATACATAATCGCGGAAGCGCAAATACCGTCGGCGTCGTAATCTCCGAACACCGCGACCGTTTTACCCTCGTCGCGCGCCGAAGTAATCATATCCACCGCCTCTTGCATACCTTTCATTAAAAAGGGCGAAAGGAAATTACGGCGGGAAGGTTGCATAAAACGCCGTATCTTCCCCACGTCGTCTATCCCGCGCGCGTACAACACGCGCGTGACCTGTTCCGTCAACCCCGTTTCTTTGGACAGCACGGAAATTCTATTCAGTTGTTCCGCCGAAAAGGTGTATTCGGGAACGATTTTTTTCATAATTCCTCTTTGCGGGTTTCCCCCGCGAACGAACGGTTTTGCCTTATTCCTTAAGGCTTTTTACGCAGTAGACGATTAAATCCTTCGATAAAATCTTGGTTCTCTTATATTTCTTTTGTCAAAAAGAAAGCAATCGGGCGGGTTGGGGCACACTCCCCCTCCCGCCCGTTCGTTTACGATCGTTAATTAGTTTTCATCGGATTCTTCCGCAGGCGCGGGTTCTTCCACGGGTGCGGGTTCTTCCACAGGCGCGGGTTCTTCCACGGGCGTGGGTTCTTCCGCGGACGCGGGTTCTTCCACAGGCGCGGGTTCTTCCACGGGCGTGGGTTCTTCCGCAGGCGCGGGTTCTTCCACGGGAGCGGGTTCTTCCGCAGGCGTGGGTTCTTCCACGGGCGTGGGTTCTTCCACGGGCGCGGGTTCTTCCACAGGCGTGGGTTCTTCCGCAGGCGCGGGTTCTTCCACGGGAGCGGGTTCTTCCACGGGCGCGGGTTCTTCCGCGGGCGCGGGTTCTTCCGCAGGCGCGGGTTGCGCTACGGGAGCGGGTTCTTCTTTCTTTTCTTCTTTTACAACCGTCTTTGCTTTTTTAGCTTTTGCGCCGACGTAACCGCTTGCCGTCTTGCCTTCCGCTTTCTTATCCGCCGATTTTTTGAAGGGCAGGTAAAGCGCGGGCGCGTAAACCAAACCTACGAACGCCGAAACGATCAACGCGACGAGCGCGGAGAGTGCGAACCAACGCACGGAAACCGTGCCGAGCGCGCCGACGAGCACGAGGGACAAGCCGAGTGCCACCGTCAAAGCGAGCGTTTCTTTCGTTGCGGAGGATTCCGCGATTACTTCCGACGCTTTCTTGGATTTATATTCTTCCGATTTAAGGTTTGCGCGGAGTTTGTTGAAAGTGAAGAGCGTGAACACCGCCGTAAGCAAGCAGGAAACTGCCACCGCGTACAGCGAAGAATTGTTCAGCGGGATTCTGCAAAGGAGCAATACCGAAGCGGAAACGATTGCGCCAACGAGCACGCTAATCGCCGTCGTGATACCCATATTCAAGCGGTAACGCAAGGACACGTAGGCGAAAGTAAGCACCGCGAAGAGTACGACTGCGCCCACCGCCCAAAGCACGTACGACCAAGGCATTTCCACGCCGTCCACGACGGTATCGGAAGCCACGCGTACGTTGAGAACGGCGTCCTTCCAAGCTTCGCCCTCAAAGGCTGTATCCAACGCGGTTTTCACCGCCGTAAGGTCGGTGTCCGCCGAGAACACGTAAACGATTTCGTTATCCGCGCCCACGCGACCGCCGTCGATTGCGTACAAGGGGTCTACGCCCTGTTTATCAAATTCCGATTCGCAAAGCTCTTGCAAATCTTCAAGTTGCGTTTCCGTGAAATAACCGCCCGTCACCGTAAGCGTTTTCGCGTTGTCAATCGTCGCCGCGTAATTTACGCCGAGCAAACGGGTAACTACCAACGCCGCCACGAGGATCACGGCAAGAATGATGGAAAGCAAAGTTACTTTTTTAACCGTTTTCGTCAAGATCTTATTCATCGTCGTCATCCTCCCTTACGAAGCGGAAATATTTATACTTGTTTTTGCTTGCGGAAAGGAACGTATAGTTGATGGCACGCGCCCAAAGCAAGTTGCAGAACGCACCCGTCACTACGCAAATGATCGCTTGCAACGCAAGGGTGTACGTACCCGCTACCCCAAGGAGCAACGCAAGCGCGCCGAGGAGCAATACCGCGTAGATATCCACCGTGTTCCAAAGCGTCTTGTTGAAACCGCTCTTCACGGAAGCTTCCACCGTTCTACCGTTGTCAAATTCCTTCTTGATCGCGCCGTAAACGCTATAATGCAACGCGTTCATAAGCACGAGTCCCGCAAGGAACACGAGCACCGAGCCGAGCGTGATTTCGAACACGCCGTTGGTGATAAACGCAAAGCACATACCCACGACGATCAAATAGGAAAGGGACGAATAGGACGCCACCAAACCGTATCTGCCCATCACCAACGCGGGAACGACGAGCACGAGTACGAGTACGATCGCAAGCGCGATATACAAAAGCGTCACCGCGTTTTCGCCGTACACGGGTTCGAACGCGCGGATATCGCTGTTCGCTACTTCGCGGAAGGAAATATCGTAACCGCCGTTGTTCAACGCCGAGTTAAGCAAAATCGCAAAGGTTTCCACCGTCGCTTTATAATCTTGCGCAACCGCCAACACGCGCGCTTCGCTGTTGTTGGAAGTGATCGTGTCTTGGTACACCGCGGCAATCACTTGCTCGCCGATCATGATATTCAAGGTAACGTCGGAGGAAGTGTCCGCGGAAGAAGAGGTAGGCGCAGTAGAAAGGTCTTCCTTCACGCGCTCGATCATCGATTTACCGAGCGAGGTGAAATTGACTTTCATATACGCCGTCTTATACTTCGTCGCAACGGAAACGCTCTTAATGAGGTCTTTCGCCGTTACGCCTTCTTCTTTCAGCTCGTCCACCGTCGCGCCGCTCATTTGGATATCCACTTCGCCCGTAAGCGCGAGATACGCCATGACCGAACCCACTTCGCTCGATTGCGACGCAGGCAATTCCACGCGAATGGAATAGTTGTCCACGATAGAAAGACGGTAATCGGAGAAGCCTTTTGCTTCAAAGCGGTTTGCGATTTCTTTCGCCGCCGCGTTGAACGCGGTTTTGAATTCTTCCGTCACCGCGCCGTTCGAAACGATCCCGTCGTCTTCGTCTTTGGAAAGGTATAAACTACCTACTTTGAGGTAGTCCTCTTCCGACTCGCCGTTGCTCTCGAATTCCGTTTGCGTAATTACCCCCTCGGGATAATAGTACGCGTAGTAGCCCCCGCCGAGATCCGTGCCAAAGTCGTACTGCAATGCTACGGGTTGCCATTTTTTCGGCGTTCCCGGAATGGAAAACGTCGGCAAAACCGTGAGCGCCGTCAATACGACGATTACGATGGTAAGCAAAACCATCAATACCACCGATTTTTTCTTGCCCATATTGGTGCCTCCTGTGTATTCGGATTTTCTCCGATTTTACAATGATACTTGTTTATTATACATTATTTATAGGCTTTCCGTCAAGCAATAGTGAAAGCCGAATAAAAATTTTTTGCGTTTTTTTGAAAATTAGCCTAAATTTTCGCTCAAAAGCTCAATTTTCTCTCGCTTTGCGCTCCGCAATAATATGCATAGCGCACTCCACGCGCTTTTTCATCATGGCGCAAGTCGTTTCGTACGGCTCTTCGATATCGCCGTTGAAATGATAGTTGTTCGCGCTACAACCGCCCGAACAAATAAATTTCGCAAAGCATCCCTCGCACTTCTTGCGGGTGAACAGACAGGAATTTTTGAACTTCTCGCGAATATCCGTACGGGTAATCCCCTCGAAAACGCTACCCATGCGGAAGTTTTCGTCGCCCGCGAATTGGTGGCAGGGATACAAATCGCCGTTGGGCGTTACCGAGAAATATTCGTTGCCCGCACCGCACGCGGAAACGCGCTTGGAAAGGCAAGGTCCGCCCTCTAAATCGATATTGAAGTGGAAGAAATTGAACCCCTTCCCCTCCGCTTCGCGTTTGAGGTACGCGTCGCAAAGATTTTCGTATTCCTTTTCAATCGCGGGAATATGCTCTTCGCGGATTTGCAAATCGGGAATATCCGTCACGACGGGTTCCATGGAAATGGAATCCACGCCTTGATCGGCGATAAAGAGTACGTCTTGTCCAAAGTCGAGGTTTTTCGCCGTGAAAGTACCGCGAACGTAGTAACTCTTATTCCCGCGCAAGGAAATGAATTTCTTGATTTTGTCTATGATAAGATCGAAAGTGCCCTTGCCGTTCACCGTCGTCCGAATGGCGTCGTGTACCTCTTTTCTCCCGTCGAGCGACAAAACGATATTCTCCATTTCCGCGTTGAAAAACTCGATAATCTCGTCGTTTAAGAGCAGGGCGTTCGTCGTGGTGGTGAACAGGAATTTCTTACCTGCCTTCGCCCCCGCTTCCTTGGCGTAGTACACCGTCTTTTTCAAAACTTCGAAGTTCATGAGCGGTTCACCGCCGAAAAAGTCCATTTCCAAGACCTTTCTGTTTCCGCTGTTCGCGATAAGGAAATCCACGGCTTTTTTCGCCGTTTCGAAATCCATCGACTCGCGCTTGGAGTGGTACGCGCCCTCGTCGGCAAAGCAATACCGACAGCGGAAGTTGCAATCGTGGCAAATATGAATACAAAGCGCCTTAATATCGTTGCTTTTCACGGGATACGCTTTCACTTCGTCCTTGAACAAAAGCCCCTGTTCCTTTAAGCCCTCTATATCCGAAACGATCTCCTTGATTTGCTCGTCGGTGATATAGGTGATATCGATATCCTCGCCCTCTTCCTTGGCTTTGAGGTAATCGGCGGTGGGGCGGTCACATTCGTGCAAAGAACCGCTCCCTACGTCGTAAATGTAATTTTTATCTCTGTAAGAAAATACGTGAATCACGGTAATTCTATTATCCTTTATTCCTTTGGTTTTGCTTGATTAGCCGAGTAAGACGGAATTGAATTAGGTTTTTGACGATAATCTCGTCTAATACTGCTTTTAGACTGATTCAATTCGGTTTTGCTTGGCTAAAAACGGCGTACTTTTCAATACGCCGTTCGTTGCGGTTATTTTTGCGACTTTTCGTCGCGCGATCGAAATTATTTGCGTTCGATTTTTTCTTCGCGCGTAATTCTTTCGCAGGACTGATTGCCTACCGTACAGCTCGTTTTGCAAGCGGATTGGCAGGTGCTTCTGCATTCGCCGCAAGCGGTCACTTTCTTTTCTGCGGGTTTTGCGATGGTTTTAATCATAGCGTTTTTTCTCCTGTTTTGAATTTTATGATACTATTATAATATACTTTCCCCAAAATTGCAAGCGGTTACGGGCGGTTTGCCCGATTTTTTCCCGCAAAAGGCGTGCAATTTTTCCTTTTAACGCATATTCACCGCCACCGCACCGCTCACGACGCCCGCAAACAGCGCGACGCCAAGTTCGGCGAATATCAACCACGAAAGGGAAAAATCCCCGCCGAGCGAAGAAAACGCGAGGTAGGAAAGCGCGGTGAAAACGAGCGCGATCCCCCCGCCCTTTATAAATCCCTTTTCCCCGCGCACGAACACGAGCGTACCCAAACACACGGCGATAATTTTCACCGTTTGATTGACGGGATAAATCACCGAATCGGGCAACGGAGTAAACCGCAAAATATTGGCGAACACCACCGCCGCCAAAAACGAAAACGCCAGCGCGAGCCCCGCGCCTTTGATGACTTGAAACAAACCGTTTCCAACCGTAGACTTGTCTTGCATAAAAAACCACCTCCGCATTATCGTATGCGGAGGTGGCTTTCGTTTATGCTTATTTATTTTCGTCCGTCTTCGTTTCGTCTACGACTTCTTTCGCCGTTTCGTCTACGACTTCCTTCGGCGTTTCGTCAACGGGAGCGGGCTTTTCCGTCGTTTGCGCGGGCTTTTCCACTACCGCGTCCGTTTGGTATACCGCTTGTTTGTCGAACTTGATATACGACTTCCCGCTTGCTTCCGTACCCGTTTCCAACACGAAGGTGTTGTCTTCGGGGCAAAGCTCTACGACGATACCGCAAATCCCGCCGATCGTCTTGACCTTATTGCCGGGCTTGATTGCGTTGAGCATATCCATTGCTTCCTGTTGCTTCTTCTTTTGCGAACGGCGATTGAACACGAGCAACACGATAATGGCAACGACCATGATACCGAGCATGATATAGGTGCTAATAGGGCTTCCCGCTTCTCCCGTACCCGAAGAAGTTAACAAATTGAAAAACATAATTTTCTCCTTTTTCTCGGGCGTTTTGCGCCCGCCTTAACTTTTATTATTATTATGATAGCCTTTTTTTTATTTTTTTGCAAGCGTTTTTCACCGCATTTTCCAATTTTTTCTTATCTTCACCGTTTTTTCATGCAAATTCGTTATTTCGTATTTTTCCGCGATGCAAAGAAATGCAACAGCGCAAACGCGACGATCAACCCCGCCGTCACCCCGCCGATCACGAGGTACATTTGCCAAATCTCTACCGTATTCCCGAAAAACGCGAAATTGCAATCGGACATATTTTTAAGCTCCGTAATCACGATATCGGGAAAGCCCTGCGCGGAAAGCTCGCTAAGCGCGCCGCGGAGCGCGTGATTTCGAAGCAGGGAAGTACCGTAAGTGCCGGGGAAAAACGCAAGCACGTTCCGAAGTCCTTCCGAAAAGGTGGAAAGGGGCATATACGCACCGCATATAAAGCCGTAGCACGCGCTCACCACCGTACCCACGGCGGAGAGCTGTCCTTGCGAGGAGAGCGGATAGCAAACGAGCGAGGACAGCGCCGTACCGAACAGTACCAAAAGCACCACGTCGGCAAAGAGCGCAAGCACGTCCAACGCCGAAAGATACCAACCGGTAATCGCCAAATACCCAAGCCCGATCGCCGTCGCGGAAAGACTGATAATCGAGCCGTTGATCGCCGTCGCAAGATAGTATCCCGCCGCGATCGAGCGGGAAGAAACGGGAGAAACGGTGAAATCGTTTCGCGCGCCCGTCACCTTGTCCTGCACCATGCAAAGGTTGGCGCAAAAGGAAGTCGTCACCGTACTCACGGAAAGAAGGGAAGCCAAAAGCAGTCCGCCCACGAGTCCGTCAAGCACGTCTTCGTCCGCCGTCAAGCCCGTGGGAATCGCCTCGAATACGGCGAGAAAGGAATCACGGTAAACGTTATTGAGGAAGGTCGCGTACAAAACGAGCAAGATGAGCGGAGTAATCAACGCCGTGAAAAAAGTACCTTTATCCTTAAAGAACAGCTTTACGTTGCGTTTGACGAGCATAGGCGTAGCCGTTTTCATTTCTCCGTACCTCCTTGCAATTTTTTCCCCGTGACGGCGAGAAATACGTCGTCCATTTTACCTTTGACGATTTCGTAATCGGTAAACAGCGCGGGATTTTGCACGATTAAACTCGTTGCTTCCCGCGTATCCGCAACGCGAATCCGAAACCCGTCCTTACGCGTTTCGTAGGGTTTTCCGAGTGCGCGCACGCTCTCTTCGTCCCCGCCGTAGAGGGTAATGAAATCCCCCGTGTACTCGTTTTTCAACTGCAACGGCGTACCCTCCGCCGCCACCGTACCCTCGTCGAGAATGACGACGTAATCAGCCTCCGCCGCCTCTTCCATGTAATGGGTGGTGAGAAAGACGGTCATGCCCTTTTCCTTTCTCAATTTCTCCACCACTTCCCAAACCGTCTTGCGCGTTTGGGGATCAAGCCCCGTCGTCGGCTCGTCCAAAATCAAAATTTCCGGCTCGTGCAACAGCGCGCGCGCCACGTCCACCCGCCGTCTTTGCCCGCCCGAAAGCTTCCCGACGGGGCGTTTTAATATACCGTCTAAATCAAAGAGCGAACAAAGCTGTTGAAGACGGGCTGAAAACGCGTTGCCCGTAATCCCGTACAGCGCCGCGCGCGTCTGCAAATTATCGTACACGGAAAGCGGTTTGTCGAGCACGGAATTTTGAAAAACCACGCCGATCGCGCGCTTGGCTTCCTCCAAGTTTTCGTCGAGTTCTTTCCCGTTCAACGCAACCCTGCCCCCGTCCTTTTTCAACTGTCCGCAAATAATGGAAATGGTGGTGGACTTGCCCGCGCCGTTAAGCCCGAGAAAGGCGAAAAGCTCCCCTTTCTTCACGCGGAAAGAGATTCCGCGCACCGCTTTCACTTCGCCGTAGCTTTTATATAAATTTTCAATCTCTATAACGTTTCCCATATTTTAACTCCTCTCTTCATTACCCAAACAAACGGCAAGGAAAACGCGAGCGCAAACAACGCCGTCACCGCCAGCAAATATCCCCACGCGGGAATATACGCGCCCAGCCAAAAATATCCGCCGATCAAAAGCGCGCACGAAGCCCAGCCCCCGAACAGAGCAAGGAGCGCGGACGGGCTTTGTTTTACCGCCGCCGTTTCGTTCGTCCAATGCAGGTTGGGCATTTTCAAATTGAGCAAAAGCCCCAGCCCCGCGCAAAACAGCGTAACCGCCCAAACGGCGAGCACCACCGTCACGGCGGTGAAAAACGGCGTACCCAAAACCGCGCACGCGATTATTGCGCAAACCGTCGTCGGCAGGGCGGTGAGTACGAAATGCCAAGCAATTTTCGTCAAGAACACCGTCCGCGTATCCACGGGCGCGGTTTGTAAAATCCAAATATTCTCCCCTTCCAACGAAACGGAAGACGCGGTAACGACGTTCGACGAAGCGATAAAGCAAGCGACGATACAAACGATCACGCTCGCCTCTTCCGTGCCCACCGCGTTAGACAGCGAGGAAAGCAAATCGGCGTTGACGAGCACGAGCACGCAAGCAATCACGGAGAGAATCGAACCCATGCCCGCGTTCAACAAAACCATGGGTCCCTTCACCGTACGCAAAACCTCTTTCTTGAACAGCGAGAAAAACGCCGAACCGCGCTTGATTTTGCGTTCCTTATACGCGCGCTTGCGTTCGCCCGTCTGCATCGTTACCGTCGCCAAGAAGGTTTTGACGAGCACGAAATATACGAGCGCGAACGCACCGCCGAAAAGCAAAACGAAAAAGAGCAACGAAAGCGTGTCGCCCGCACAAGCCTCTCCAATCCAACGCAATACGAACACGCCCGAAAGGCTTTCGCCCATCGCGTTCCCGTTTGCCATCGCCCAAGACAGCGCCTCGTTCATTTTCGAGGTCAAGTAAAAATACCCCACGAAAAAGAGTATGAACACGAGATAAGTCAAGAGATTTTTCGCGCGCAGTTTCGCCGAAAGCCAAGCGATCAACCAACCGAGCAACGCCCCCAACGCCAACGCGCCGAGCGGTAAAATAAGCGTGGTTATAAGGCAAAACGCAAAAGGCAAAACGGAAAAGCCCGTTACGATAAAATATTCAATGATCGCGGGCAGGAACACGAGCGCAACGAACAGTAAATCGAACGCGTACAGCCCGATCATGCGCGCGAGCAAAATCGCGCTCGGTTTGACGGGCATTGCAAGTAAAAGTTCGTTGTCTTTCGCCTCGTAGAGTTTGGCTTTCGACAACAGCGCGCCCATCACGCAGGCAATCGTAAACGCAAGGATTCCCACGAGCGCGAAGTACACCCAATCCAAGCCCGCGGACACGAGCGGGGCGCAAAGCGACTGCGACAGCGTGAAAAACAAATACGCCTGCGCACCGATCGCGTACAAGAGCAAAACCGCCAACAAAAGTCCTACGATCGGCGAGCGTTTTTTCCCCGTTTTCGCACTCGTAAACAGCGCGGAAACCGTTTCCAAAAACTGTTTTTTCAACAAAGCTTTGAGCATACTTTCTCTCCTTATTCCACCAAGGAAAGGAAGATATCTTCCAAACTCGTATCCCCTTTCACCTCTGCCATAGTACCCTCTTTTATCAATTTCCCGTCCTTGATAATCGCCACCTTATCGCAAAGCTTTTCCGCCACTTCCAAAACGTGCGTGGAAAAGAAGATCGCGCAACCGCTGTCGCAAAGCGCGCGCATCGTTTCCTTGACGGTGTGCGCCGCCTTGGGGTCAAGCCCCACGAACGGTTCGTCCATCAAAATGAGTTTGGGCGCGTGCACGAGCGCGGCGATAATCGCGAGCTTTTGCTTCATGCCGTGCGAATAGGCGGATACGGGGTTGGCAAGTTCGGCGGTAAGCCCAAAATCGTCCGCGTATTTTTTAATCCGCGCCTGCCGATCCTCCGCCGTCACTTTGTAAATATCCGCCACGAAATTCAAGTAACCTATCCCCGTCATAAACGAGTATAAATCGGGATTGTCGGGAATATACGCCATGCGCTTTTTACATTCGATCGGCTGTTCCCGAACGGAAATTCCGTCCACGAAAATCTCCCCTTCGTCTACGCCGAGAATCCCCGCGCACGCTTTGAGCGTCGTCGTTTTCCCCGCGCCGTTGTGTCCGATAAACCCGTAGATTTCTCCCGCACGAATATGCAAAGACAAGCCGTCCACCGCTTTCTTCTCTCCGTACGCTTTCGTTATGTTCTCAATCCGTAACATATCGTCCCTCCTGCTATTGTTATGATATCAAAATAATATCACTATTCCCGCGCTTTGTCAAGCGTTTTGACGAATATTTTCTATATTTTTTCTTTTACGGGAAAAGAATGTGTTTTCGCGCGCGCAAAATGTATTGACTTTTGCGAGAAAAACGAGTACAATAGATTCAATATAAAATATAATAAAGAGAGGTTTATTGTTATGAAAATCAAAAAAGTTATTTCTACCGTACTTGCCGCAGTTGCGGCGACTGCCACCCTCGGGTTCTCCGCTTGCGGGGACGACTCGCTCGTCGTGTACACGGAAGCGGGTTTCGCGCCGTTCGAATACATTAAAAACGGCGAAATCGTCGGCGTAGACGTGGATATCATGAACCGCGTAGGCGAAAAGCTCGGCAAAAAAGTGAAGTTCGAAAACGTAGGGTTCGATACGATCGTAGACACCGTTTCCGCGGGCAATCTTTGCAAGGTAGGCGCGGCGGGTATTTCCGTCACCGACGAACGCAAAGAAAAGGTGGATTTCTCCACCGAATATTACACGGCGCACCTGTACGTAATCTACCAAACGAGTGAAGCGAGCGTATACGAATCGACCACGACGGACGAAGTGAAAGGCGTGTATTGGGATTCGCTTGCGGGCAAGAACATCGCCGTACAAAACGGTACGACGGCGGACTTGTTCCTCGGCGACGAATTGGACGAAGGCGGTACGATTTACGACACGGGCGCGAAAAAAGTTGGATTCGGCGCGTTGAGCACGGCGGTGGAAGATATCGGTTTGGATTCCGACGTTCTCATTATCGACGAATTGCCCGCGAAAAAGCTTATCGAAGGCAAATCCAACCTCACTTGCGCTCCCCTCTACTACAAGGGCGGTGAAAACGAAGCGGACGAAGCGGCGATCGATACTTACGCAATCTGCGTAACCAAGGGCGAAACGGAGCTTTTGGAAGCGATCAACGCGGTACTTGCGGAATTGGGCGAAGCGGGTATCCAAGCGCTCGTCAACGAGCATTTGGGGCTTTAAGCTCGTATGTTTGCCGATATTATCAAAATTTTATCGAACGCGGAGTTGACGGGGTATATCTTCGAGGGCTTATGGCACTCGCTCCTCGTCACTTTGATCGCGGCTTTGCTCGGGTTATTCCTCGGGTTCGTGGTGGCGATCGTCAAGATCGCGCCCAATAACGCTTGGATGCGCCCGTTCAAAATCGTTTGCGATATTTACACCACCGTATTCCGCGGAACGCCCGTGGCGTTGCAACTGTTTATCATGGTGTTCGCGGTGTTTGCCATTCCCGGCTTTAAGCCGTACGCGGCGATTATTACTTTCGGTATCAACTCGGGCGCGTACGTGTCCGAGAGCATACGCGCGGGGATCGCGTCCGTGGACAAAGGACAAATGGAAGCGGGGCGCGCGCTCGGCTTTACTTGGCTTCAAACCATGATTCGGATCGTACTCCCGCAAGCGGTGAAAAATATCATTCCCGCCATCGGCAACGAAATGATCGCGCTCTTGAAAGAAACTTCGATTATCGGTTGGGTCGGCTCGACCCCCGGTTCGCTCACTTTTGACTTGAACGCGGCGGCAAGCACCATTTTCCGCTCCGTTCCCAACTATCTTGCGAGCGGTCTTATCGTCGGCTGTTTCTATCTCGTGATCGTGTATATCATGGTGCTTATCGTGAAATTGATTGAAAGGAGGCTCGCGAAAAATGAACGCTAATTTACCCCCCATTCTCTCCGTTCGCGATTTGCATAAGGAATTCAAGGATTTGAAGGTGCTTCGCGGTATCGATATCGACGTAAACAAGGGCGACGTAATCGCGGTGATCGGTCCGTCCGGTTGCGGAAAATCCACCTTTTTGCGGTGCTTGAACCTGTTGGAAACGCCCACCTCGGGCGAAATCGTCTTCGAGGGCGAGCACGTGTTCCGAAACAAACACGCGCTCCTCAAAGAGGAATACCGCCAAGCGAAAAAGGCGATGCAAACGGCGAAACTTTCGCGCGATAAACAGGCGATCGAAACCGCGCAAGACGAACTGCAAAAAATCAAAACCGCTTACGAAGCGGAAGCCCGCTTGGACAAAGAAACGGAAAAGCGCGTGAAAAAGACGATTGACATTCACCGCCAACAAATCGGCATGGTGTTCCAACAGTTCAATCTCTTCCCCCACCTCACCGTACTCCAAAATCTTACGCTCGCGCCCCAAAAATTAAAGGGGCTTACCGAGGCGGAAGCCACGCAAAAGGCAACGGCGCTACTCAAAAAGGTCGGTTTGGAGGATAAGGCGAACGCCTATCCCGCCACTCTTTCGGGCGGACAAAAACAGCGTATCGCAATCGTGCGCGCGCTTGCCATGGAACCCGACGTAATGCTCTTCGACGAACCGACGAGCGCGCTCGACCCAGAAATGGTGGGCGAAGTACTCAAAGTTATGACCGAGCTTGCCAAAGAGGGCATGACCATGGTCGTGGTGACGCACGAAATGGGCTTTGCCAAAGAGGTGGCAAACCGCGTTATCTTTATCGACGGGGGCGTTATCAAGGAAGAGAATCCCCCGCAGGAGTTTTTCTCCTCGCCCAAGGACGAACGGCTCAAAGATTTCTTATCCAAAGTGTTATAAAAACCAACCCCCGTTTCACAGGAAACGGGGGTCTATTATTACCAGCGGTCTTTGCTTCCGTATTTGAGATAGAACTCCTTGGCGAAGTCTTTCGTGTACCCGCCGAGAATGGACTGTCGCAAACCTTTCATAAGCTTGTGCAAGAAGGTGATATTGTGCAAGCTCAACAGCATTGCGCCGTACATTTCGTTGACGTTGATAAGGTGGCGCAAGTACGCTTTCGTGTAGTTTTTACAGCAATAGCAATCGCACTCCTCGTCGAGGGCGGTGAAGTCCTCTTTGTACTTGCCGTTGCGCACGACGATACGCCCGCGCGAAGTGATCGCCGTACCGTTGCGCGCGATACGGGTCGCCAAAACGCAGTCGAACATATCGATTCCGCGAAGCGTGCCCTCAATAAGACAGTCGGGCGAGCCTACGCCCATCAAATATCTAGGCACGTCGTCGGGAAGTTTGGGTTGTAAGTAATCGAGAAGCTCGTACATGAGCGGTTTCGGCTCGCCCACGGACAGCCCGCCGATAGCGATTCCGTGCTTGACGAAAGGCAGGGTGCGGGCAAGACTCTCCCCGCGAAGATCCTTGTACATATTCCCCTGCACGATCGGAAAGAGCGCCTGTTCGGGTTTATCGTGGAATTTATAGCACCGTTCCAACCAAGTCGCCGTGCGTTTCATGGCGCGTTCCGCTTTCGCGTGGTCGTAGCCGTATTCGCTACACTCGTCGAACGCCATGATAATGTCCGCGCCGAGGTTTTGCTCGACGAGCATTGCCTTTTCGGGCGTGAAGAAGTGCTTACTGCCGTCCACGGACGAGGAAAACTCCACCCCCTCGTCGGTGATTTTATTGAGTTTGCCAAGCGAAAAGACTTGAAATCCACCGCTATCGGTGAGAATGGGCTTATCCCAATTCATGAACTTGTGCAATCCGCCCGCCTTTTTGACGATATCGTCGCCCGGGCGCATATATAAATGGTAGGTGTTGGCAAGTATAATTTGCGAGCCCGCCTCTTTGAGATCGCGCGGGAACACCCCTTTCACCGTCGCCTGCGTGCCGACGGGCATATACACGGGCGTTTCAATATCCCCGTGGGGGGTATGCAATACGCCCGCACGCGCGCCCGTTTCGGGATCGGTTTTTATTACCTCAAAAGAAAAATATTCGTTGTTCATCTTCGTTTCCTATTTTTTCGTCTTTTATAGTATACTATAAAAAACGAAAAAACGCAAGACATTTTCTTGACTTTTTTAGTAAAAAGGAATATACTATAAAGAAATAAAACGACCCTGCCTCAAAGCGCGTCTTTTCGGCTCTTTTCCGTTCGTCGTCATTATAATACGGTAAGTATAATTGCTTCCTCCTCACGAAAAATAGCGCAAAAATCCGCACATTGAGGTGCGAAGCAATTTTCAGCAACCGAATTTTAGAGATAGACGAGGCGAAAGCCGAAGAGCAACCAAACGGTTTATCAAGGCTTTCAATGAAGGATAGCGCAAAATTCGGCGCTTAAAATCAGGTTCGGCTTATTCCTTTATAGTATATAAAAAAGAAAAACGAGAGGGATATTTCTATGCTTTTTAATTATCATACGCACACCAAGCGGTGCGGTCACGCAAACGGCGAAGACGAAGAATACGTGGAGAAAGCGATACAAAACGGCGTAAAAACGCTCGGTTTTTCCGACCACGCCCCCTACTTTTACCCCGATTGTGATGGTCATGCGGATTACCAAATGAAAACGGAACACATTTTGGACTACGCCGAAAGCGTGCGCGCGCTTGCCAAAAAGTATAAGGACGATATTCGTATTTTGTGCGGTTTTGAACTCGAATATTATCCCGATTATCACGAGGAAGAAAAAGCGTTTTTGGGACAAGTTTCCCCCGATTATTTGCTTTTGGGGCAACACTTTATCGGGAACGGGAAAAATACTCCCTATGCAAACAATCAGGGCGGGGAAGAAACGGCGACGGCGTACGCCTCGCAAGTGATTGCAGGCTTGGCAACGGGGGATTTCCTCTATCTCGCCCACCCCGATATGTTGGGTTGGAATCGCTCGCGCGAACGCGCGGAATGGGAATACCGCCGAATTTGTCGCTACGCGAAAAAGAAAAATATCCCGCTTGAAATAAATCTCTTGGGGCTTGCCACCAACCGCGTCTATCCCTCGCGCGCGTTTTTCCAAATCGCCGCGGAGGAGAAAAACCGCGTAATTATCGGCGTGGACGCGCATTGGCCCTCGGCGTTTACGCAAAAAGAAGCGGAAGCGCAGGCGTTGAACCTCGTCCGCGAGCTTGGCTTGGAGCTAATCGACGAACCGTTGCTTTAAGTCAGGTTAATAGAACCGCGCGGGATTTCCGAAAACGGAAATCCCGCGCGCTTTTTAATTTTCAAACTGCTTTTTTAAGGCGAGGTATTCGTCTAAAATATCGTCGAATTGACGGTAGCCGAATTTCTTGCGCATTTTTTCCACCTGCCATTGTTTGATATTTTCCGTATGCGGGTAGGGAAGCCAAAACAGCCGTTTGGAAAAATGGCGTATCACCGTGTTTTTATACAAAAATTTTTGGTCGTTAAAACGCCCCGAAAGCATTTTTTTCTTACTCGTCGAGCGAATCAACGCCGATTGGTCGGCAAAGGTAAGCTTTTTCACGCGGATAAGCGCGCGAGCGCGCTCAAAAATGCCCGTTTCACGGCATTTTTTCATATTGAACAGCAACACGCCCGCATTGATATAGTTGGGGTGTACCAAAAACTTCCCGTAATGGTCGCGCGCGGCGGCGTATTCCACGCCCGAAATATCCAAATCGTACAGGCGGGAAATATCCTTATTGAGCATAATATCCGCGTCGAGATACAGCACCTTATCGGGCAGATCCGCAAGATCGGCAAGCAGGCGAAGCAGGGTATACGGCGAGCAGTAGCACCCCTCGTTCGCGTTCTCTTTCAAATGCGTTTCGTAAAGCTCCGTCACGTCGGTGAGAATCACCTGCGTATCCGCGTTGTGCTTTTTGAGCGCGTTTTCGATAAAAGTCGCGTGCGCCTGCGTCATGGGCGTATAGTTCTCGCTCACGCGTGTGAGCGTCATTGTAAAAATCCAAATACGGACGGGGCGCGGTTTTTCCAACCGCATAACGACGGAAAGCGCGGCGGTGAGTACGCCGTCGAACACTTTTTCGTTCCCGCAAAACAGCAAATTGATCATTCTTTCTCCTTTTCGTAGCGTATATACTCGCAGGTATTGAGCTTACTCCGCTCTTGCATTTGCGCGTATACGCGGTCGCGCAAGTCTTGCGCGCGTTCCTTGGGCGGGAGATTTTCGTTTGGATAAAACGGTCCGTCCAAGTAGGAAACGGCGCGCGGTTTTTTGCAAAAACCGCGCTTTTGATAGGTGGTGGTCAACACCAAACAGGGCGCGTTCTTCTCCACGGGATAGCGGAAAGAAACGGCGGGGAAATCGCGAATCCCCGTATAATAGGGCCAAATGTGCGCCTCGGGATAGATAGCGATACAGTTCCCCTCGTCGTAACGCTCGTCGATTGCCTTTTTGAAATTGCGCGTGGCTTTGAGGTTGTCGGGCAAGGGCAACGCGCCGAGATATTTATTCGCCCTGCCCAAAACGGGCATGGAAACGTTGTTGGGGTGCACGATCACGAACACGCCCTTGGGACATACGGCAAAGGACGGGAAAAACGGGTCGCCCAAGTCCTGCGTGTGGTTGGCGTAGAGAAAACACCCCTGCCCCTTGGGGATACGCTTTCTCACCTCGCGGTTCTTGATTTTCCAACCGTATTTGATTTTGCAAAGCAAAAACCCGATCGGATAGGCGAGTACGCGATAGAGCAAAAACCGTTTTACGCGCCACCAAAACCCCTTAGGCGCGTACTCCCAATTCTCGTCGATACGCTTGGGCGTTATCACCGCGGAAGAAAACTCGTCATTCCGCTCGTCCTTGTAATACACCGTCTTTACGGGATACTTTCGTTCCATCAATCTATCATACCTTCCCCGTAAGCGGAAAGCCAAGAGGTATCGATATCAAAAATCGAATAATCCTCGTCCTTTTTCACGCTCGTGCGCGTGATCAAATAGAATTTACCCTCTTCCAAAACGACGGTGTTGGAATTCTCGTCGTACACTTCGCCGTTCAAGGCGTTCTCGTGATCGGGCAAAACGGTCATAAAGTAGCTTTCTCCCGCCTCTTTCCGTTCCAAAACCTCGTAGTCTTTGGACGGTTCTTGGATCGGACCGAACACGGCTTTGTAATCGTCCGAGCGTTCGTCGCGTACACGGTAGTCGTTCGCGACGATTGCGTACCCCTCTTTCACCGTCACCTTGCCGTATACGCACGCCACGCTCTTAAACTCCTCGTAGCTCATATCTTGCGCGACGAACGGCGTCGTGTAAGCGGGGTCGGCGTACCACTCTATCGTGCAACCGCCCTTGTTGAAGCCCTTGGACAAATTGTTAAAGATAAACTGCGGGTTGTACGCGTAGGCGGTCGTGGTCGCTTCCTTCGTCATTCCGCCGATATTAAACTGCATTGTAAAATCCTCGGAATAGGGATACGCGTTCAAATATTCCGGCAACTCCGTTTGGATTTTTTCATACCCCTTTTTATCAAAGGAATACTCTATATCCATGCGCACCGTTCTCTTTTCCGTTTGTTTATAGTCGCTAAAATCTTTCGCGAAAGAAATCGCTCTTACGATTTCCGCCTGCGCAATCTTTCCGCTTTTCCCGACGATATTCGAGGTGTCTTCGACCGTGAACACCCCGTATCCGTTCGTTTTGCTCCAATCGCTCTTTTGGATTTTCGAATACTCGCGCAAGGAAATGGAGTTAAAGCTCTTGTCCGTCGTTATGCTGTATTCCGCGTATGCATCTTCATCCGAAGGCTTCGCCTTTTCCACCTGCTCGGCGTATACGCGCTCGTACGCCTCTTTCGTTTGCGTGAAGGTGTATAAGTAGTCTTGGAAAAGCAAGTCTATATCCTGCTCGGAAAAACTCGAAAACGATTGTTTCGAGGTCAAAAAACGAACGGAGTCTTCCGAAAGCCCGTAATATTCGTCCGCCTCGTAGGTGAGCGTACCGCCGTTAGACTCCTTTTGCATGGAAACGGCGGTCATGATATACGAGTTTTCACCGCCCCCGAAAACCTTCACCGTAACGTCCGTCTTTTTGGCGTCCATCGTACAATACATACTCTTTTTCTCGGGGTCAATGGAATAGATAAATTTGGCGTTTTCCGTTTCCTCTCCCCCCTCTTCGACCAAGTAATCCATTTCTATGGTAAGCGCGCCTTTATACCCCGCAAACTCCTGCGTAGCTTTTGCCAACGCCGCGTAAATCCCGTCGTCGGTATCCGTACCCTCGAACCCGCAACCGCTCGCGCAAACCAACGAACAGGAAATCACCGCGCCGAGTATAATCGCTTTCACTTTTTTCATAACCGATTCTCCAAAAAAATATTTCTTTTTCTTTTATTCTACCATATTTACCCTTTTTTTGTCAAGCGTATCCAATCAAAAGATTGAGGGCGGGTTGCAATCGCAACCCGCCCCGTTTCCGTATCGTAATAATATCCACGATAACGGAAAGGATTTACACTCGCCATACTTCCGCTTTGGTACGTTATATTTCCCCACGCGTCGTACTCGTATTCCGCGACCACCTGTCCCGTTCCGTCCCATATCGCCACGATATCCCCAAGCGTATTTTTCTCGAAGAAATATCTTGTCTCTTGGTA